>DASPXM010000420.1:0-10191 GCA_035637295.1 Verrucomicrobiia bacterium | reverse complement strand
TCTTCGGTCTTGATTTCCTTCGGCACGCCGATGATCATGAAAAAAGGCTACGCGATGGAAAGTAAAAAGGCAAATTTATACAACTAGCAAGTTACTGAAAAACTTTGTTTTGCAGGCTGCTCAAAAAGTCTCAGAGGCGAGGCGCGCGAGGAATCGACGAGCGGAGGCGTACTTACAGTACGTTGGAGCGAGGCGATTGAGCGCAACGAAGCCTATGAGGCTTTTTCAGCGGCCTGCTAGCGACCGACGGACCAGACCAGGATCGCCCAGCCGATAAGAAAAGCGACGCCGCCGATGGGGGTGATGGCGCCAAACCAACGGATGCCTGTCAGGCTCAGAACATAGAGGCTGCCGGAGAAAACAACAATACCAAATAGAAATGACCAACCGGCAAGGGGGGCGCCGCTTTCCGGCCAGCGCGACGTGGCCCAAGCTACCGCCAGCAGACCGAGCGAGTGGTACATGTGATAGCGAACGCCGGTTTCGAAAATATTCATCATGTCAGGTGAGAGACGAAGCTTGAGAGCATGCGCAGCGAAAGCGCCGAGCGCGACAGCCAAGAACGCCATCAAGGAGCCGGCGGCGAAGAAGAAGCGATCCATGGGTTCTAATGGTGGTCGTGATTTGTGTGCGTGATCATAGGGACAAGGCGCGCCTTGCCCTACAAATTTTTCGCAGCAACATCTTTCTGAAGAGACAGAACCATGTCGCCCTTTTGAATAACGATCTGTCGGTATTCCGTGCGTTTGCTCAGCGAATCGAGCAAGTTGACCAACGGCAGGCGCGCGGTGAGATATTCTTTCGGCGCGCCGGCGGCGCGCATGGCTTCGATCTCGTCGACACCGAGGTTCCAGCGCAGCAGCAACTCTTCGTCGGAAACGTGCTCGGCGTCCATCTTCTTGCGGATCTCGGCGACCGTGGGCTCCGGCGGCTGCCATTCTGCCAATTCCTTGGCGCGCGGACGATCCATGATTCTTGCTTTCACTTCGGGAGCCATCAACTCCGCGCCTTCTTTGCCCCAATAGCCGAGCGCATATTGAATGATTTGGTCGGTTACTTCTTGGTAGCGCTCGCCGACGATGACGTTGATTGCCGCCTGGCTGCCGACGAACTGCGACAGCGGCGTGACCATGATTGGATAGCCGAGCTCGGCGCGCACGCGCATGGTTTCTGCTAAAGCCTCGTCGATCTTGTGTTCCATTCCCACTTTGCGCAATTGGAATCGCAAGTTTGAAATCATGCCGCCGGGCACTTGGTGCTGGTATTGCGAGTAGTCGTACTCGACCGGCGCGCCGATAGGAAATCCCTCGCGTTTGGCGATGTAAGTGAAATGCTCGGACACCGGCTTTAGTAGTTCTTCATCGATCAGGGTTTTGTAACCCAACGCGCGAAGATTCTTTGCGACATTGAACAGCGACGGATTGGACGAGCCGTCGGCGAGCGGCGGCAGCGCGGTGTTCACGATTTTGATGCCGAGCTTGACGGCTTCGAGACAACAAAGTGGACCGAGCCCGGTAGTGCAGTGCGTGTGTAGCTCCACCGGAATGCCGTTGGCATTCTGAAACATGATCGGCACGAGGGTTTGCACCCGCTCCGGCGTGAGCAAGCCACCGGGGTCTTTGAGGCAAAGGCGATTTACTTTAAGCGACGCAGCCTGGCGAGTGCGCTCGGCGAAGTATTCGTCGGTGTGTTTCGGCGACACGGAATAGATAATATTCGGCACCGGATTGATGCCGACGTCGCGCGCAACTTCAACCTTCCACGCCCAGCCTTCAAGCTCGTTCCATTCTTCGGAGATGCGCGCCTCGCGAATGCCGTTTGCGGCCATCCGTTCCATGAAAAGGCGGTACATCGACCGCGGCGTGAGATCGAAAGCACTGAAACGGCCGGCATTGAGGCGCAGCGGCGTGCGCGTGATACGCTGGCTGACGAGCCTTACGCGCGCCCAGGGATCTTCTTTGAGCTCACGGACGCACTTTTTTAAATGCGAGCTGGAAATTAATTCAATGGCGTCGAAGCCGGCGCGATCCAATGCTTCCGCGACCGGCAGCATCATGCCAGTGGTCATGTTCTCAGCCCACAGGCTCTGATGTCCGTCCCGGATAGTCGTGTCGACGAATCGGATGCCGTCGGCAGTCACTTATTGGGACCTTTCACAGCAATCATTTTTCGCCACAAAGATCGCGAAGGACACGAAGGATTCGGATGACTCACCGCGGAGGCGCTGAGGACGCCGAGGGAAGAATTTGCAATGAAAAATCTCTGCGTACTCCGTGCCTCTGTGGTGAATTGCTATTTCTAGAATTCCAATCCAAAAAACTTTTTTGCATTATCCAGCATGATTTTCTTGCGGACTTCGGGTTTCATATTGACCTGTTGGAACTCTTCCAACCAGCGCTCGACGCCGATGGCGGGCCAATCGGAGCCGAACATCGCTTTGTCCTGCAATAATGTGTTGACGTTGTGGACTAGCTCCGCGGGAAAATATTTCGGCGCCCAGCCGGAAAGATCGATGTAATAATTCGCCTTGTGGCGCGCAATCGCTAAGCTTTCCGCGGTCCAGGGCCAGGTCGGGTGGGCGCTGATGATCTTCAGCTCGGGAAAATCCGCCGCCACTTCGTCCAAATGAATCGGCTGGCTGTATTTCAATTTAATACCCATGCCGCCCGGAGTGCCGGCGCCGGCTGCCGCCATCCCGCCGTGGAAGAGGATCGGCATATTGAGCTTCGCGCATTGCTCCCAGAGCGGGTAAAAGCGAGTATCGTTGGCGAAAAAGTGTTGCCGCGCCGGATTGAGCTCGCCCATACCGGACAGGCCCAGATCCTTGCAGCGCTTGATTTCATCCAGCGCGAGCTTCCCCGTCCATGGATCGATGGCGCCGAAAGCTAAGAAAACATCGGGGTGTTTTTTCACGGCGCTGGCGACGTGATCATTGGGCACGGGCGCCAAACCGGTCACGGTTTCATCACGGGTGTTCATGATCACCGCCATCATCTTGCGCGCGCGGTATTGGTCGGCCATTTCGTCGATGGATACCGGCGGCCTTTCGCGGCCGAAGTATCGTGCCATTTGCGCGGTCCGGTCGCCTTTGGCCTTCTGTGTCGTTTCGTCAGAAAGGTGAACATGAACGTCGATCGCCACAATATCGCTTGCCATAGTATGAAGCCTCCTCGCGAATTTCTTTCCTTATTGCACCGCTATGAATATAGTTCAAGGTTCCAGGTTTAACGTTCAAAGTTCTCACTGTGCGAAATTTCGCTGGTAATCCTTCGCGCCGCGATTTAGACGCGATCGTTAATTCCGAGTCCCCAACCTTGAGCTATTGAACATGGAACCTTGAACGGCGCGCGAAGCGCGCGCCGCCTACGCCCGCTTCCCCAGCATAAGCGAAAACGCCGGTGTTTGGACGTGGATCTGCCGGTTCTTGGTGCGCTTGGATAATTCCTGCAGCAGATTGACCAGCGGCTGCTCGGAATTTAAATACTCCAGCGGCCTTGGGTCGGCGCGCATGGCGTCGATATCTTCCTTGCCGACGATCCAGCGCAGCAGCAGTTCCTCATCCGAGGTACCTTCCGCGTTCAACCGGCGGCGCATTTCATCCGGGCTCGGATCGTCGGGTTGCCACTTTGCCCATTCCTTCGCGCGCGGGCGGTCGAGGATTTTATCTTTTACGGATGGATCCAGATCGCGGGCGCCTTCCGCGCCGGCATGGCCGAGGGCGAACTTGATCACTTGATCGGTCACTTCTTTGTAGCGCTCGCCGATAATGACGTTGATCGCCGCCTGGCTGCCGACGAACTGTGAGAGGGGAGTCACCATGATCGGGTAACCGAACTCCGCGCGCACCCGGATGCTTTCTTCCAGCGCCTCGAAATATTTGTGTTCCATGCCGACTTTACGCAGTTGAAAACGCAAGTTGGAGAGCATGCCGCCGGGAACCTGGTGCTGGTACTGCGCGTAGTCGTACTCCACCGGAGAGCCGATGGTGAAGCCTTCGCGCCTGGCGATGGCGCTGAAATGTCGAGAAACCGGCTTCAAGATTTCCTCGTCGATGGCAGTCGTGTAGCCAAGCGCGCGAGCATTCTTGGCGACATTGAAAAGAGACGGATTGGAAGAATCGTCGGATAGCGGCGGCAGCGCGGTGTTAATGGAGCGAAGGCCCAGCGCCATTCCTTTGATGCAGCATAGCGGACCGAGGCCCGTCGTGCAGTGAGTGTGCAACTCCACCGGGATCCCGTTGGCATTCTGAAAGATGATCGGCACGAGGGTTTCCATACGCTCCGGCGTGAGTAACCCGCCTGGATCTTTGAGACAAAGCCGGTAGGGCTTGAGCGAAGCCGCCTGCCGCGTCCGCTCAGCGAAGTAATCGTCGGTATGCTTTGGCGACACGGAATAAATTAGGTTCAAGATAGATTTCAAACCGGCTCTGTGGCATTCGCCGACGCGGAACTTCCAACCTTCGTAGTCGTTCCACTCGTCGGAGATGCGCGCCTCGCGGATGCCATTGGCAAACATGCGCTCAACGAAAAGCCGGTACATAGACGGCGGATTATACTCGAAGGTGTTCACCCGGCCAGCGATGAGGCGGAGTGGCGTCGTGGTGATTAGTTTGGACACGAGCCGGACGCGCTCCCAAGGGTCTTCTTTCAACTCGCGCACGGTTTTTTTAAGATGCGAGCCGGAAATCAGCTCGATGCCTTCAAATCCCGCGTTGTCCAAGTTCCTCGCGATGGGAAGCATCATGCCCGTGGTCATGTTCTCCGCCCAGAGACTTTGATGGCCGTCGCGAAGTGTGGTGTCGACGAATCGAATGGTGTCCATGATGCCTCCTGAAATTCGGCATGAATCATAGTGGCTGGCGATATCGAATTCAACGAAGGAGCTCTGTCGCACCTTCGAAGGACGCCCAGCAGAAAATGTTGCAATAGCGCGACCGCCGTTTACAATATTCGTCCAGGAGGGGAAATCATGTACGAGCAGTTTGGCGCGGTTGTCGATCAGGACAATAAGGTCGAATTTAAACTCTTCTTTCCTGACAACTCGAAAGATCCTACCGAGTACGTTCGCGGCGGCCTTCCCCACATCAAGGAGATCCGGGTCAGAGGCGACTTCCAATCTCAGACCGGCGGGCAGAACTGGGAGTTAGCCACGGCTCCCGTGATGACGAAGATGGCCCACCCTAAGGGTTGGTTGTACATGTGCAAAGTGGATCAAGCGCTCGCCGAAGGATTCTACCAGTATAAGTATTTCGTCACCTTCGAAAATGAAACGACGCGCTGGTGCGGTGATCCCTGCACCAAGTACGGCGGCGCCGATGAACATGAAAACGCGGGCTTCGCTGTCGGCGGCCATAGCACGGCCGTCAACCCAATTACGAAACGATTGCCGCCCAAGGACTTGGTTCTTTACGAGCTGATGATCGATGACTTCACGAGTGAATTCCGCGCTAATCGAGCTCCCATCGACGCCGTAAAGGATCGACTGGACTATTTGCAAGAGCTCGGCGTCAACGGCATCGAGTTCATGCCGTGGACGTCCTGGCCCGGCGGTGGCTTCAGTTGGGGATACGACCCCGTCCAGTTCTTCGCCGTCGAGTACCGTTATATCCACGATGCCACGGAACCAGCGGACAAGCTTTTCAGATTGCAGCAACTCATAAACGAGCTGCATGCGCGCAACATGCACGTCATCATGGACGGCGTCTTCAATCACGTGAGGGCGGGGATCGATCCCAATCACGGCTTTCCTTATCTCTGGCTTTACATGGATCCGGCCGATTCTCCTTACATCGGCGCCTTCGCGAGAGGCGGGTTCTTCGAGGAGTTCGACTACAATAATGGCTGCGTCGAAGAGTTCATTCGGGACGTATGCATGTATTGGCTGGAGGCCTTTCAAATCGACGGTATCCGATTCGACTTCACGTTAGGGTTCTTCCAGGAGGGAAACCCCAACGTCGGCATCGCCAAATTGATTTCCGACGTGAAGGCTCGTCTTGCCCGGAATGGAGGCAACAACGTCATGCTGACGCTGGAGCATCTAACCGACAATCGCTTTGACGCGATCGACGACACCAACCAGATTGGTGCCGACGGCTGCTGGCTGGATCCTTTCATGTTCAAATCCTTCGAATACGCTCGCAGCGGGAATATCGATGGCGAAATTCTGCGAATTCTCAACAGCAATCTCGACTACGCGCAAGGGAAGGCGCCTGTGACTTATATTGAGAATCACGATCATTCGACAATCGTGCGGGAGGCCGGTGGCCGCGGCCGTTGGTTCAAAACTCAGGCGCCGGCCATCTCACTCTTGACCTCCCCAGGCATCGTCCTGCTACATAACGGCCAGGAATTCGGCGAAGACAACTTTCTGCCATCGGACGGTCCGGATCGGGTGCAACCCAGGCCCTTGAGCTGGAACAATCACAGTCAAGATTTTGCAGGAAAGCGGCTCTATGAGATTTACCAAAGACTGATCCGGATCCGTAAAGAGCATCCTTCACTTCGGTCGGGTAACTTCTTTCCTTTTCCGTTCAATGACCCCGACGGCTACGGGTGCTTTCCGGAGAAGGACGTCGTCGTATATCACCGCTACGGCGCAGCGCCGGATGGCCAACTCGAACGATTTATTATCGTGATCAACTATTCGGATTTCGACCAGTTCGTCGACGTTCCCTTTTCCGTCAATGGCCTTTGGGACGATTTGCTAAACGATCAGAGTGCTGTGGTTGAAAGCTTTCGCCTCGCCAATCAACGCATTGAGTCGAACTGGGGGCGGATCTATTTCAAAAAGGAGTAATAGTTAGATCATTTATTCAAACGGGAGCGACAGCGGTTGGGGATCGCGGGGAGGAGCATCGTCGACTTCGTGGCGTTCAATCTGCACGATTTAACCGAGCGGTTCGGTTAGGCGGTGGCCAGAGGGAGTCGACGGTGCGAAACGTATCGCGTCAATTGTGTGTTTCCGAATCGGGCAGAAGGAGATTCAGTCCAATCTGATAAAATTCTGGATTACTAGCCCAAGACGTAATGATTGAAAACTCGATGGGCCGGTCCTCTAAAAATGCGCTTTCCGCAGCGGACATACATACTGCAGGTTCAACGGGTCAACCCTTTTTTTATCCCTCATTGTCGTCTAGAGCCCCTGGCTTATTGCCAAGCTTTACAGGGACCACGAAGGTTTCACCGCTGCGAAAAATAGTGAGCGTCACTTCGTTGCCGACCTCCGTGCCTTTAATGACGCGCAGAACCTCACTCGGTCTGTCCACGGCGATATCGTCAACAGAGAGGATAACGTCTCGAGAATGGACTCCCGCCCGGCCGGCAGGCTGATCCGCCAGTACAGAACTGACCAGTACACCCCTTACAGGCGATACTCCTAAGCCGTCGGCCAATTCCAGCGTCAACTCTGATAATTTTACGCCTAACCAACCCCAAACAATTTTCTCACCCGTCAGGAGGCGGGGAATCAGAGCCTTTATGACATTAATGGGAACGGCAAACCCGATAGTTCTATTCTCTGAAGCCTGCGTAAGCATACCTACGACGTGACCTTTCATATTCACCAGTGGTCCCCCGCTCTCGCCGGAATTGGCTGGGGAGTCCACCTGTATATGATCAAACGCAGCAGACGAATTTTGGCTCCTGCCACGCCGACTAACGATGCCCACGTGCAAAGAACTTTCCAATCCAAAGGGATAACCTAGAGACCCAACTAACTCTCCTACCTTCAGAACATCGGAATCGCCCAGAGGGAGGACTGGGAACTCTCCTTCTCCATTAATCTTAATGATTGCAAAATCTACTTGGGCATCCGTCGCGACGATCTCACCACGGACACGCTGTCTATTGGCAAGACGGATCTCAATCTCTTTCGCCTCGTTAACCACGTGATGGGCTGTCAGGATGTATCCTCGGGGATCAATGATAAATCCCGATCCGCGTGCTTTGGTCGGCTCAACCCGAACCTGAACCACAGCTTGTCGTACCTTTTCTGCCAATCGTATAAAGGCCCGGTTTAAACGTTCGAGATCCGGGTCGGTATCGCTAGGGTCACCTTGAAGCCATAAAGGGTGAGTTTGCGCTCGAACCGTCTGCGTCATGAGAAGCACTGCGAAGAGGGCACAAAGCAAAACGACCGCAGAAAAATCCCTCGGTCTCATTTTCTTCCTCTAGGCAGTAATCGCGAAGCAACGAACATGCCATGAGGATTTTGGGGATAATCGTGGCAATTAGAGATAAAATGAGAAGTGACAGCGTCCACCGTGTCAAGAAAGACAAAGGTTATTCTTGATCACTGAAGGTCATTTGCAGCAGAGCTGAGACAGCTCTCCGTAAAAGTCTTTAGTGGTTGAATTTAACTTGAGCGACTCACAATTCAAAAATTCAAAAAATTTTGTCTGAAGAGATTCATCGATTTGACTCTCTTAACCGGAGCTAGTATCGACCTTTAGCAGGGTTATGTTGAAGGACAATCAATCCAATTACATGACTAACATCGTGCTCGTGAGCCGTGGGCGACGTGGGGTGCCTGCTTGTGAGTTAACTCGTGGGGAATAGCTCCAAGCATCGGTTAAGGGTGCTGTTTCCCATGACGTCGCACCCGGTTGATTCGCGGTATTTTTTCCAACGCTTCTCCAACAACTTGACTTCGGCTTCTGGTGCGATACCGAACCGTCCAAGAGCAAGGATGGTTGCGCGCACCGAAACGCTCGCTGCGCCCTGGACCATCGGACCTCCACAGCAGGGACACAACGTCGAAGTCGTAGCGGGCGTGATGTTGCGCGAGTGGCGAATGTGCTGAAGCACGCTGTCGAGCCGATCGCAGAGTGCGATCAAGTCGTCCCACGACATCTGGGCTCCCCATTCCGCACGTAGCGTCTCAACCATTTCCGGGAACCACGTCCGCTGTCGATCACCAGCTGGCATCAGACACCCTCGCGTTGGCCTTAACTAGTGAGTATACAGGTCTGCGAAATCCTAATATACCCGACCAGGACGGGGAACGATTGTTAATCCGTAGAGAGGACTTCGGAATGCCTTTCCACCTCGGTTCAAAACATGCGTGTCGTTGTACTCACATCATTATTTCCAAGTAGCTCATGAACCGTTCTAATATCGTGGGCATCTTTGAGCAAATGCGAACCGCCTTTCAACACCCCTTTATGTCACAGGATTGAACTGATCGACGCTTCGATCTAATTACGTAGGATTGGGTTGATGGAGAATTCAGTTCAATCCTAGCACCACCATACGCTCACTTAATCACTTTATCCGCTCGCGCGAGCACATTCGGCGGAATCGTCACACCGATCTGCTTCGCCGTCTTGAGATTAATCACCAGCTCAAACTTTGTCGGCTGCTCCACCGGCAGGTCGGCGGGCTTGGCTCCCTTCAAGATTTTGTCCACGTAATATGCTACGCGCCGGTAGCTGTCCGCGATGTCCGCCCCGTAATACATGAGCCCGCCGGCATCTACAGCTTCTCTTATGGTGTACACCGACGGTAACCGGCTCTTTAAGGCAAAGGCCGCGATCCGTTTTCCGTTAGCAAACATTAGCGGGCCCCCGCCGGGCAGCACATAGAGTCCATCCGGGCGCTCCTTGTTTAGCGCAGCGAATACCCTGTCGAAATCGTCCGCAACTCGTACCTCCCAAAACCGAATAGTCAACCCCAGCGCACGCGCGGCGACTGGGAGAATCTCTTTGACCTCGCGTACACTGCCCACGGCGGGCTCGTGGAGAACCGCGACACGGGCAACTTTGGGAACGGCTTCTTTGAGCAGCTCCAGGCGCTTACCGCCTA
The DNA here is from genome assembly GCA_035637295.1 of Verrucomicrobiia bacterium. GTDB lineage: Bacteria > Desulfobacterota > Binatia > UBA9968 > UBA9968 > DP-20. The sequence continues at coordinate 391 of DASPXM010000420.1, read as the reverse complement.
GTTCTCTGGCAAGGTTGGTTAGGCCTGTTACGTTGCCGCCGGGACGGGCAAGGCTTTCAATTAGGCCTGCCTCGACAGGATCGGATCCTTGCCCCATCATAACGATGGGAATTGTTTTGGTCGCATTCATGGCCGCCCCGACCAGCGGGACCCCTCCTGCTACGATGATATCAACCTTACGACGTACTAGATCGGCTGCAAGCTGAGGGAGCCGATCGTTCTTCCCCTCCGAATATCGGTACTCGGTGGAGATGTTCTGTCCATCTATGTAACCAAGCTCGTGCAGAGCCAGCTGAAATGGCTCGGAACGGGCAGACTCACTGGCTGGGTCGGCCGACGATAGATACCCTATGCGAGGGACTTTCTTCGGCTGCTGGGCATCGGCTATTAC
>DASPXM010000419.1:0-11737 GCA_035637295.1 Verrucomicrobiia bacterium | reverse complement strand
GGTTGGGCGCAACGCAAGTTCCCGACGGAGAGCCGCTGAAAATCGAATACGAAGAAAGAAGATTTAATCATGAAGAACATGGCGTGGCATAGCCGCAACCAATGTAATCTATGTTAGCGGTTTGTACCCTCCTTACCTCCTCTCCCTCTGGGAGAGGATTGAGGTGAGGGCCCCCTCACCCTGACCCTCTCCCAAGGGGAGAGGGAACTATGAAGAGGCGATCTAAAAATGCCGACAAGAACCTATGCGAAAACCCTGGGCTATGTATTCTTATTCATCATTTCCGTGGCACTGATAGGATATGGCTGGATGATGCGGCAATTCGAACGCGCCCAAAATGCGTATCGGCAGGGCGACAGCGTGCGGGCGCTCGAGTTTTATGGCGGGGTCGAAAGCCCGTTTCAAAAGCTTCCTTGGATGTCGGCGCTTTTCAAAGAAGAGTACGAACACTTGAACCTTAATGCAGTTGCCATTCTCTACAGCCAGGGCAAATACCAAGAGGCTTTGGCCAAGCTCGAGGGCCTGCCCCCCGATGATCCGTCCTTGGTCGAGACCGGTGACTATTCTTTTTGGATGGGCAACCTGTTGTTTCGACAGGCCGTGGAGAGCAAGAATCCGGAGTCTTCGGTGAATGCTCTCAAAGGCGCGTTATCCGAATATCAAAAGGGGCTCGTTGCTCAGCCTGACGATTGGGATCTCAAATTCAACTACGAGCTGATGCGCCACATCTTTGCGCAACAAGATCGAAATCGCCAACAGCAAGAACAAAAAGTGAAAACCCTTATTGAAAAAATGCGCCCCCAAGAGCCCCAGCGTCAGGAACTGGCCCCGGAGAAGCGCGGATAAAGCGATTGCTTTCGATGAAATTTTTGTATCCCCAGTATCTCAAGCTCTTTTACCTGCTGCTGGCCTTGCTGCCCTGTTGGCTTTATTTTCTTTACAGTAAGCACCATACGCGCAAAATCCTCGGCGTTAAGCGAGCGCTTACGCGAATTTCGCATTTTCCTTCGTTGCGGAAAGAATTCATCCGATGCTTATTTTTGAATTTTGTCATGGCGGCAATCATCCTCGCCCTGGCTCATCCGCAACGCATCCAGGAGAGAAAAGTGCCTCAGCCGGGCGTGCTCGACATCGTGTTTCTTCTCGATACCTCTCCGTCCATGAGAGCCCGCGATATTCAACCGTCGCGTATCGAGCGTGCCTTGGACGTAATCAGCGCGTTCTCGCGCACGAAGCTTCAGCATGACCGCGTCGGACTGGTCTCATTCGCCGGCAACAGTATGATCATCTCGTACCTGACCGAGGACTCCAACAACATTCGCTACTACCTTGATTACCTAAAAGACGACACCACGGTGAATCACGGAACCAACATCGGGCGCGGGCTGAGAAACGGGCTGACGGTGATTAGTAAAGAAACCGAAGTGAGTCCTGAAACAGCGCGCAATAAGAAAGTCTTTGTGCTGCTCTCCGACGGCGAAGACAACAGCTCTGAGCTGGACGCTGCTCTGGGTGAGGTGAGAAAGCAAAGCGTTAAAGTCCATGCGATCGGCATCGGTTCCCGGGAAGGCGCGCCGATACCGATCGGATCCGAGCGCGGTCGTCCCGTCTATCTCGAGGATGACAAGGGAAACAAGATCATGACTCGATTCGAAGAGAAGACCCTGCGTTGGATTGCCGAACAGACCGGCGGAAAATTCTACCGTACGATCAGCGGCTATGAGCTGGACAAAACCTTTTCTGAAATCGCTCTGAAAGAGAGAGAAATTACGGGATTCAAGAACACCCTCGAATACGAGGATTTTTATCACCAGCTTTTGCTGGCGGCAGCCGGGATTTTTCTGGCAGCGCTCTTAATATAGGGATGAGGAAAATGGAGTGTTGGAGTAATGGAGTGATGCATTTAAAACCCAACACTCCAATACTCCAATATTCCAACACTCCATTTGCTTAATGTAACAGTCGGTAGAGATGTGAACCCATGACGGCTCTTGAAGAAATACACTCGGACAAGGTTTTCGACGCCATCCAGGCCGTGGTGCGAGAGATCAACAAAGTTATCGTCGGCCAGGAGTGGCTGATTGAGCGTCTGTTGATCGGTCTGTTCTCCGAGATCCCCTATTCCTTCAAACGGGACGAGGAAGAGAAATCGGGCTATGGCCATGTATTGGTGGAGGGCGTTCCTGGACTCGCCAAAACGCTGACGGTGATGACTCTTGCCAACACGATCAGTGCCAAGTTTCAACGGATTCAATTCACTCCGGATTTATTGCCCGCCGATATCATCGGCACCCGCATCTTCGACACCGCGCTCAGCGCTTTTCGCACCGAAAAGGGCCCCATCTTCGCCAATCTGATTTTGGCCGATGAGATCAATCGCGCCACGCAAAAGACCCAGAGCGCGCTTTTGGAGGCGATGCAGGAACGGCAGGTTACCATTGGTGAAACAACCTTTCCCCTTGAGGAGCCTTTCTGGGTCTTGGCGACGCAGAATCCGGTTGAACAAGAAGGCGTGTATGCCCTACCGGAGGCCCAGGTTGATCGTTTTTCCCTGAAAGTGAGAGTGGAGTACCCTTCCCATGCGGACGAAGCCGCAATGCTGGCGCGTAACTTGAGCGCAGTGACGGTCAACCCGATCATGACGCCGGCAGACGTGATTCGCATCCGCAAGCATCTCGGCCAAATCTTTGTCAGCGATTCCATTCGCGAATATGTCATCCGCATCGTTCGCGCCACGCGCAACGGCCTGCCGGCAAATCTGTCGCTGGTCAGTGAAATGGTGTTGCACGGCGCGTCGCCCAGGGCGGCCCAGCATCTTCTCGCCCTAGCGCGCACCACCGCCTTTTTCGCGGGCCGAGATTACGTGCTCCCTGCCGACGTCAAACGAATCGCTCCGGACGCGCTCAGGCACCGTTTGATCCGCACTGTGCGTGCGGAGGCGGAGAATATTTCGCCTGATGAAATTATCGAGGAAATGCTTGGGAAGGTCGCGATCCCGTAGAATGAGACGCGGACAAAAGGGTTATAACGAGAAGGGAACTCACCGCAGAGGTGCAGAGCGCGCGGAGTAAAGAATTCTCGATTAGGAAGTCCTCCGAACTTCGCGACCTCTGTGGTGAAATAAGAATTGCCTGCTTTGGTTGCGGTGTTGCCCGCTGGGTGCTTTGTGGTGAAACGATAAATATGCTTCCTAGAGCACTGATGGAAGAGCTTCGCTACGTCGAGATCTACATTCGAAAAGCGGTGCGGGACCACCAGGTAGGCGATTATCGAAGCCCCTTGCGAGGCAGGGGCTTCGAATTCGATCAGCACAAGCGCTACCAACATGGCGATGACTACCGGCAGATCGACTGGAACGCCACCGCGCGCATGCGTTACCCTTTTGTCAAAAAGGATTTTGAAGAAAAAGAACTGAGCGCTGTGATCATTGCCGACCTTTCCCGCTCGATGGAATTTGCCAGCACGGACCAATCGAAGCGGGAGTTACTTGTCCGGGTCGCCGCGATCTTGGCTTTCTCCGCAACCAGCGACAACATGAAAGTGGGTCTGCTGGCGTTCACCGACAAGATCGAGCTGGAGATTCCGCTTAAGAAGGGCTCCAGGCAAACCTGGAAGATTTTGGAGTCTCTGTGGGACGTCAAACCTAGCTCTATCAAGACGAATTTGTCGCTTCCCTTCGAGCATCTGTTCGCCCGGCTCAAGACCTCCACTACACTCTTTCTTATATCTGACTTCATCGAGGTGGAGAGCGCTCTTCATTCTCATGCTCTCAGGCATCTGGCGCGCAAGCACGATCTCGTTCCCGTCATCCTCGAAGACAGCTGGGAGGACGCCTTGCCCGGTGGGCGGGGTTTCATGCGTCTGCGCGACGCGGAATCGGGCGGCACGATGGTGCTCAATTTAACCGGAAGGAACAAAAGCCTTTACCGATCCATGATGCTGGAACGAAAGGTCGCCCTCGAGCGCGCGCTCTATGGTTTGAACTTGGATCATTTGTTTCTTCATGTGGAAAAACCATTTCTGGATCCGATTATTGGTTTTTTTCTAGCCCGCAAGAGACGTAAATGAAATTCATCGCATCATCGAGTTTGCTGCTGTTCGCTCTGATAATGCTTGGCGCGGCCGCGCCGGTCGCAAAAACCGCCAAGGCGCCCGCAATCACCATGTCAACCCATCTGGACAAAACCGCGATGTTTGTCGGCGACACGTTACGCTACACCGTGAAGGCTTTGCATGATCCCGATGTCGAGTTTGTTTTAGATCAACTGAAGAAGGAAAGCCTGAATCTGGCACCATTCATAGTGCGAGACATCAGCGTGCGGCAAGGCTCCTTCGGCGGCGCCAAAAAATTTACCGAAGTAACCCTCCTTCTGACTACCTATGAGAGCGGGCAGGTCGAGCTGAAAATTCCCTCTTTTGTCGTTTACTATTTCAGACGCAGACCGGTGCTAGAGAAAGGCGGCGATACTCTCGCGGAATCTTTCTCAGTGCCGGTAACCAAAGTTGGTCTCCGTTCCACATTAACCACCGACAACTTGAAACCGCGTGATAGCAGGGACATCTGGCAAATCAATCCTCAGAGGTGGATCGTTCCGTTTGCCCTCGGCCTTGCAGGAATGGCTTTCGTTTTGATCCAGTTGGCCCGTCGCCTGTGGGCCGCGTCGCATGAGGAAAAGCCCGTGCGACGTCGTCTCAGCCGGCGCGCTCGACAGCGGATGCTCCGGGACTTCGTGCGCAAAGCGCAAGGGATCGGCAGAAACTCTACCGAAGATCAGCTCCGTTACTATGCCGAGGTGTCCCAATTCGTGCGCAACTATCTGAACGAGTCACTCGAAATCGATACCTCAGGTCTGACCCCCGAAGAGATCGAGGGCGTATTGATACACCGCGGACAAAACGGCTTGAGCGCTCCGGTGAAAACCGTGCTGGAGCGGTGCGAGCAGGTGCTTTATAGCCCGCAGGGCTCCGAGTTGGGCAAGCGCTGGCGTGATGAAGTCCAGGGAGATCTCGGCAAGTTTGCTGATCGGGCGCGTCTCAAGGGATGAAAAATGAAATTCGCCCGGCTCGACCTGATCTGGATTTTCATTCCGCTCATTTTTCTTATTTTGGTGATTCGCTGGCGAAGGCGGAAGAGCTACTTCACGCATCCTCTCCTATTCTATCTAAAAACGCGCATTAGACCGGCTTCCGGCCTGGTATATCTGCCAAAGTTCTTCGAGTTTATGGCGCTGGGGTTTCTGCTGGTCGCCCTGCTCGACCCCGTGCTGCCGTACGCGGAACGACTTGTGGCAAAACAGGGCCTCGATATCATCTTGGTCATGGATCTGTCGTCCAGCATGCAGGAACCCATTGATCTCAAGGGCGCATTGGAACGGCAAAGGCAAGGGATCAAGAGCAAAGAAAAGAGCCGTCTCGAGGCCGTCAAGGGAGCGATGGCTAACTTCCTGCAACGGCGGCAAGACGACCGATTGGCGGTCGTGGTGTTTTCTGAAAATGGCTACGTCGTGGCGCCGATGACCTTCGATGAATCCTACGTAACGCGCTATTTGCAAATGGTCGATAACAAGACTCTCGCCGGCGAAGGCCAAACCGCAATTGGCGAAGGAATTCTAACTTCTCTCGACTTAGCCAGCAAACAAGCGCGTGACGGCAAGGGAGCCGACAAGGGGAAAGTGATGATCGTGCTAACCGACGGCGAGAACAACACCGGACGCGACCCTTACCAGGCTATCGCCCGGGCGATGCAGGACAAATTCAAGATTCACTTCATCGGCGTTGAAGTGGAAAAAGTGCGCGACGCGCCGCGATTGATCGCCGCCGTGGAAGGAACCGGTGGAAAGTATTACGACGTGCGTGACGCGCAGCAGCTTGAAAACGCCTACTCAGAAATCAACAAGACCGAGAAGGGAACGTTTCTGGTGAAAACGCTGGACAAGCAAATTCCCTGGTTTTATCCCTTCGCCATGGCGTCTCTCGGTCTACTCGCCGCCAGCGTGGCCCTGCGCGCGATCCCCTATTTCATCGAAGTTTCTTAGTGTTTCTTTCGAGAGATTGCACCGCCGAGGCGCCGAGATCGCTGAGGGGAGAGTTTGAAATAGAAGATCTCTGCGTACTCTGTGCCTCTGCGGTGAATCAACCTTGATCATACCCGGATGCACGCCACTGAACGTCCATTTCCTAGATCGCGCAGATCAGGCACCACTCGCTTGCATTCCTCGATGGCCATCGGGCATCGGGTATGAAAGACGCAGCCGCTGGGCGGATGCATCGGGCTTGGGATCTCGCCTTTGAGTGGCGTCCGTTCGCGCTTCGCTTCAAGCACCGGATCCGGGATGGGAACCGCCGCCAGGAGGGCTTGGGTATAGGGATGGAGCGGGTTCTCGTAGAGCTCTTTCTTGGGAGCCATCTCCATGATGCGCCCCAAATACATGACGGCCGTGCGATCGCTCATATGTTTCACGACGGCCAAGTCATGCGCGATAAAAAGATACGTGAGCGCGTATTGCTTTTTTAACTTCATCAGCAGATTCAAGATCTGCGCTTGAATGGAGACGTCCAGCGCCGACACGGGCTCGTCGCACACGATGAAACTTGGTCTGGGGGCCAATGCTCGCGCGATCCCGACCCGCTGGCGCTGGCCTCCGCTGAGCTCGTGCGGGTAACGATCGAATAATCCTGGATCCAGACCTACGGCCGAAAAAAGTTCGGCCACTCTTTCTCTGTATTGCTTTTTGTTTGAAATTTCTTTGTGAACCACCAGTAGTTCGCCGACGATGTTGCCTATGCTCATGCGCGGGTCGAGCGAGCTATAAGGATCTTGAAAAACGACTTGCATCTGTTTTCTAATTTTTCGGAGCTCCCGGCCTTCAAGCGCCAAGAGATTTCGTTCGTCGAAATAGATCTCCCCCGCAGTCGGCTGCTCCAAGCGCAAGATGCATCTGCCGACGGTGGTCTTCCCCGAGCCTGTCTCGCCGACCAAGCCCAGCACTTCGCCGCGATCGATCGTCAGGCTGACATTCTCGACGGCCTTCACTTCGCCTTTGCGGCGCTCGAAGACAACACCCCGAGTGACCGGGTAATGCATCTTCAAGTTGCGCACATCGAGCAAAACGCTGCGGCCGGTTTCCATTGTTCATTCAAAATGCAAAGCGAAAGCTTTCAAATCTCTTCACGCCTTACGCCTCACCCCTCACGACTTTTCCCACGCGCTCGCTCTCCCAACAAGCTGAAGCATGATGCACGGTTATTTCTTGTAACGGTGGACGCTCGATAGCACAGCGCGCCACCGCGTAGGAGCAGCGCGGGCGGAAAGTGCAGCCGGTCTTTTCGCCTCTGAGATCAGCCGGCTGGCCTTCAATGGTTCTGAGTTCGCCCTCGACTTGGCGGTCCACTCGGGGAACCGCTTCGAGCAGACCGACTGTGTATGGATGCCAAGGCTTTCTGTAGATCTCGGGGGCTGCGGCACTCTCGACAATCTCGCCCCCATACATGACGTTCACGCGATCGGCGTAGCGCGCGACAATGCCGAGATTATGGGTGATGAGAATCACCGATATGCCGAATTCACGGCTGAGATCCTTGATCAGCTCGAGAATCTGGGCCTGAATCGTGACGTCGAGCGCCGTGGTCGGCTCATCAGCGAGGAGTAGTTTAGGTCGACAGCTAAGCGCCCCGGCAATCATGATTCTTTGCCGCTGGCCGCCGCTGAACTGATGCGGGTAGTCGGATAGGCGACTTTCGCCATCCGGGATGCCAACCCTTTCTAATAGCTCGATGGCTCGCGCCCGCGAAGCTTTACGGTCTAAGCCCAGATGAAGCTCCATCGCTTCGGTAATCTGGCGGCCAATAGTGAGGACCGGGTTTAAGAAAGTCGATGGCTCTTGAAAGATCATCCCGATCGCGCGGCCGCGGATCAGGCGCATCTCCTCCCCGCTCAGCCTTAAAAGATCCTTACCCTGAAAGATGACTTCGCCGGCAACGATGCGTCCTGGAGGCTCGGGAACCAGACGCATGATCGAAAGCGCCGAAACGCTTTTGCCGCTGCCACTTTCACCAACGAGCCCCATGATCTCGCCTTCCTCGAGATCGTAACTAATGCCGTCGACGGCGCGCACGACGCCGGCGGGAGTGAAGAAATACGTGGCAAGATTCTTGACTTGGAGCAAGCTCATAAAAAACCGAGGATGGAGAATAGAGTATGGAGGATCGCAAGAACTCCTGATCCATCCTCGATCCTCAATCCTCGATCCTCGAAGTAATTATCATTTTCCTTCCGCCAAACGCGGATCCATCGCATCTCTGAGCCCATCGCCCAAGAGGTTGAAACTTAGGAGCGTCGCGAAGATGAACAAACCGGGGATAAAGACCAAGAGTGGCGCGGTGAAGTAATACGCTGAAGCATTCGTCAGCAGATTACCCCAACTCGACAAAGGTGGTGGAATGCCCAGGCCTAAAAAACTTAACGTAGTCTCGGCGCGAATTGCCCTGCCCGCATCGAGAGTGGCCGACACGATAAGCGGCGCCATCGAGTTGGGCAGCAAATGGCGACCCAGAATGCGCATTCCCGAAACTCCGCCGGCGCGCGCTGCGTCAACGTAAGGCTGGACTTTTATGCCCAAAACTACGCCGCGCGCAAGGCGAGCCACATCCGTCCACTCAAGCAACACCAAAACCATGATGAGATTGAACATGCCGCCGCCAAAAACCTTCGACAGAACCAGCAGAACCGCAATGCGCGGCAAACTCTGGGCGATATCGACCACGCGCATCATGAGATTGTCGGCGGCGCCGCCAATGTAGCCGGTCGCGCATCCGGCGATCGCGCCTAAAAGCATGCTGCTCAGCGCGACGCTAAAGCCGACGGCTAGAGAGACCCGGCCGCCGTGAAGAGCACGGGTGAAGACGTCGCGTCCCAGCTCATCGGTGCCAAACGGGTGTCGCCACGACGGCGGAAGAAAGCGCTCCTGTAGCGAAACCTGATCGTATTCGTAGGGAAGAAATTGCGGGACAACCGCGACCGAAACGATTAGCGCGAGAAGAAAATACAAAGACGCGATCGCCAGATGGTGTCTTCTAAAGCGTCGCCAGACCTGCGCCCAATAGCCCGTCGAGCGGGCCGCCATGGCCACGCGAACTAACTCGGGACCTTCGAAGAGGGTTTCCTGCATGGTCACTTAGCGCTTTCCCAGTAAGCCTTTTGCGTTCCCCTCCTTCATCCTCCCCCCCGCGATGCGGGGGAGGAAAGAGGTGGGGGCGTTACGTGTAGCGGATGCGTGGATCGAGCCAGGCATAAAGAACATCCGCAATTAAGTTTGCGAAGATGACGAAAAACGACATGAGCATCAGGATCGCCATCGCCAGCGTATAGTCACTTCCCATGATCGCGTCAAAAAGCAGCTTGCCCATGCCCGGATAGCCAAATACAGTCTCGATGACCGTTGAACCGCCGATGAGACGCGCCAGAGAAAGCGCGCTCACTGTGACGACGGGGATCAAGCTGTTCTTCAATGCGTGGCGAAGAAGAATTGTCTGCTCGCTGAGCCCTTTGGAGCGAGCGTTAGTGATATAGTCCTGGCGGATCACTTCGAGCAGGCTCGATCGCATATATCGTGTCGTCGAAGCGGTTTCGGAAACTGCGAGCGTCACAACCGGCAGCACCAAGTATTGAGCCCTGTCCCAAATAAACTCCCACCAATTTGCATCTGAGTAAGGACTCCCGAAGCCTCCTGCAGGGAACCAGTGGAGATAAACGGAAAAAACGATGATGAGAGTGAGACCAAGCCAGAAGCCCGGCACTGAGAAGCCGAAGAATGCGAGCCCCATGGCGGAATAATCGAGCGGCGAATAGGGGTGGCGCGCTGAATAGATTCCGATCAGAATCGCTAGCGCTTTACCGATGGCAAATGCCGAGACCGTAAGGATGAGCGTGTTCCATAGCCGCGGCATGATCAACTCCCACACCGGCAGATGGTATTCTTTCGAATAACCGAAATTGCCGCTCAATACTTGCCAAAGCCATTTGAGATAACCGACGTGAATCGGATCGTCGAGGCCGTAAAGCTCTCTGAGCCGTTGATATTCCAAAGGGGTCATCTTAGGAAGCTCCTCGAGCATGCTCCGAAGCGGATCGCCAGGCATGCTCGCGAGAGCGGCAAATAGAAGGAGTGATAGGAAAAACAGGAGCGGGATCATCTGGACAAAACGGCGTAGAATGTAGCGGGGCATCTTCGCTAGTCAGCGAAACTGCTAACCGAAGATCGAGAATGGAGGATTGAGAATCGCCATCTCCCATCCTCTATTCTCGATCCTCAGTGGCTGTTTTGCTCCTACATCCCACGCGCCCTTAGCCAGTCGAAAATATGCTGGCAGGTCTTGAGCAGTATCTCTTTTTGTCCCCGATAATAGTGGGTCGCGCCTTCCGCATAATAGATCGTTTTATCCTTGGTTCCAGCCGCCTCGAAGATTCGTTTGGCGCGGCTCATGGGCGAGCGATCCGCCGTCCCTTGCGTGATGAGCAGAGGAACGCTGACGCGAGCGATGTGTCTCAAGGTATCGGCGTTCGAAGTGGAGCTTCCCCACTGAGAGAGCCAGGAGCGAAGCGAGGTGAAGCGCCCCTGCGCCCTGGGCGTGTAGTTGAGCGCAAAAGCATCGTCGCCCCGATTGTTACCCCGGCTACGAAGATTAGGCTCAATAGAAAGATCGAGGTACAGCGGATCAGCCTCGGTGCGCCAAACGATAAAAGGCACATCACGAGTAACGGGATGATTCTTTTTTTTCAATTCTTCCAATTTTGTCGTCGCCCAAGTCGTTATCTTCTCAACCCGTGCCGCCTGCGCGTCACGATAACGCGACAAAAATTCATTGGAGTATGGCGGTCCGTTTTTGGGATTAAACATGTCAAGATCGACATCCGTGGCGAATGGGTCGTTTTCATCGATAACGGACGGATCGAGCCGCTCGGCCAGGGATCGATGTCTTCCCAAGTGCGCGCCAGACGTAATGATGGCGTCTACCGGCGGCAGCGAAGCCATCGTCAAGTCCGGAGGATCACCTGCTGGTGTCGATTTAACCGTGGGACTCTCCGCCTGGCTCTGGTAAAAACTCATCAGCGGACCGCCGCCGCTATGGCCAAAGAGCACCACTCTGTTGCAGCCCCACTCGCGGAGGAATTTCACCCCGGCGGCGATGTCCAGCATCACTTCCTCCATGATGAGCGCGCTATCGTCGCCGGCAAAACGGGAGCGAAGCCGCATGCCCGCCAATCCCACCTCGCTCAGTCCCTCAATACTAAAGTGGCGAAACCCATGGCTGGCAGGATGCATCGACAGAACGCCGGTGGTTGGTCTTGTGTCTCCCCTCCATACCAGCGTGCCATGAATGCGCGCGCCATCTTGAGTTTTGAGGCTGACTAACTCACTCTCCAGTTCCGTGTCAAAGACGCTGCGATACATACACTCTCACGTTTTAAATGTTCAATAGAACTACTCCAACAACATTTGTGCCCGTGCCAATCAATCCCGAATCAAATCCGAAATCCGAAGCTCCAAATCCGAAACAAATCTGCACCGCAGAAACGCAGAGCTCGCAGAGGTTATCTATTTTCTTTTCTCTGTACTACAACAGTCGAAATTGTTCGCAAGCCGCGATGAAATTTTCATGCTGCCAAGCTGATGAGTTTGTCCGTATCTGCTTGCCGGGCCGCCAGGAGCGCTGTGACAACTCGGTGGCCCTTTTCGGT
>DASPXM010000418.1:0-6188 GCA_035637295.1 Verrucomicrobiia bacterium | reverse complement strand
CAAGTTATCCATCGCCTGCTGTGTGCCTTTGGCAAAATGAAGCGGGATCTTGGCTTGCGGTGTGGCGACCCCGGCGAGCGCCGCCACTCGCACATATTGTGAATACCGGCGGAGATATTGAAGCGCCGCTTGTGTGCCGTAGGACACGCCATAGAGATTGATCTTTTCGTAACCCAAGGCTGCGCGAATTTCGTCCAAATCATCGACAGCAATGGCGGTGGTGTAATGTTTGAGTTCAGCCTTCGCTTCGAGAGCTTGCCTGCAAGCGCGGATAATCTCGGGCTGAAACATTTCCGGGAAATAACTCTGTAGCAGGGAATGATCCCTGGCGACATTACATTGGAGAGTATTGGAGTCGCCGGTGCCGCGTAGGTCGACGAATACAAGATCCCGTTCGCGGCGCAGATCGCGCATTAACTGATCCTCCCGGGCGCGGACGACACGCGCGGCGCCCTGGCCCGGGCCACCCGTGAGAAAGAATACTGGATCCGCTTTGGGTGCTGCCGTGGTGGCCGGAACCACGACGATGTTGAGCGGGATCGTGCGTCCCGCTTTTGCTGCGCGATCTTCGAAAACCGGATACTTACCACAAAGCAATTCACTCTTATGATTTGGAAAGCGGCAAGGGCGGAGATCTACTCGACTTGGCTGGGGTGTCGGCGTCGTCGGGGCATCGAAAGAAACGCAAGAGAGATTGGCAAGGATCGTGAGGCTCAACAGCTGAAGTAAAACGTTCCGAACACGAAACATCAGTCAAGATGATTTCTTTTATCGTCGCGTTATTTCCGCGCCGGCACCGGCCAATTCAACCATTGGGCGATTGCGCGCCCCATGATCCACTCTTTGTCCGAAGTAGAAAGAAAATCCAGCTCTTCGGTAAACAACATAACCGCTTGGCGATAGCAGCAGGGAAGCTGAGAAAGGTCAGTGCCCCAGAAAACGCGCTCCGAGCCGAAGGCTTCGACGACCCGCCGAATCTGCGGATGGAGCTTTGGGAAAGGGTATGGCTCGTCAACGTAGCATGGAAGACAGGAAGCTTTAACGGCGACGTTTTTAAAGCGGGCGAACCTAAGCAAGACATCGACGCCCGGCGCCAGATCCTTGCCTCTCCACTGCACGTTGAGCCCCATGTGGTCGACGATAACGCGGAGTCCGGGATGTCGCCCGGCGATCTTGCCGATCTTCTTGACTGCGAAGGGCGCGAAGACCATGACGGGGATGTCGTATTTTTCCGCTGCCGCCCAAAACCAATCCGCCGTACCGTCCTCAAGCCATGAGTGCGTGCCAGCGTGGCGGAAGCTGATGCGAAATCCCAACATACCGGGTTGTTTCAACCAGGACGCCATCTTTGCTTCGCTCGCGGAATCATTGAGCGGCACTTTGCCCATCACGGCAAAACGATCTGGATATTTTTGCGCTGCCTCTAGCGCGTAATCGTTCCGATATCCTTCCCACGACGGCGGCACCAGAATCACGCGATCGACGCCGGCCGCTGTCATTTCGCCCAGCAGATCCGGGTATTCAAACGCGACAAGTCGATGGGGTTTGGATGCATCTTCTTTGATGTAGGGTCTCTCCGCCGTTTCCGGTGGCCAGACGTGAACTTGGGCGTCGATGATGGTCATTGATCGTCTAACAGCCTATCACACGCGATCCGGTTCTCTTTCAAACACAACTGTTTCCCCTCTGTCAGGGTCGCCGACTATTAAATGAAGCGAATAGGGCGGTCTAATTCCCTTGATCTTGAGTAGGCCGAACGCCGCCGCACTGCCATCCACCTCAATCCATAACATAAGGCCCTCCAAGCGCGACCAGATGGTTGGCTCTTCGCAACATCTCCATCGCGCGCTCCGGCTGACAAACTTTCCATGAGATTCGCCGAAGTCGTCGAACACGCAGTCGGGGATACTTTCCAGGCGCATTGAGCCCTGACTTTCAATGACAATATAAACGGAGCTCGAGACGTTTTTGTAACCCTTCTCGTTCAAGAACTGTCGCGTTTTCGCGGTGATCTTGTAGATGCCGACAAGGTCGTTCGGCTTGGGCTTTGAAACGGGACCACATCCGAGGCAGAAGAAAACACAAGCGGCAATCAGAACGTAACGAGACTGCACCGGTCGATTTACCAATTACTACTTTCCGCTGTTCACCTGACGCAAGAAACGGTCGTCGAAAAATTGCGCCGGCTTGGCAGTTTTTGCCTCGGGGATCGTCTCCGATAAGAAATCCAGCATGCCCTGCAGGCCTGGTTCCGAAGTGACCATTTCGCGTCGGAATCCCGCCTTTTTGTAAAACTCATAGGTGCGGTCGAGAACGTCTTGATCGCTCTCCTTAGTGTATTTGCCGATCACTTTCATGGCGAATGGTTTATCGGCATAAAAGCGCTCGATGCCGGCGCGAATGGAGCGCAACAACGGAACTAAACGCGGCCGCAACTCATCCATGCGGCTGCGCCTGACGACGATACCGACGTTTTGATAGGGGACGTCGAGCAGGCTGACCATCGAGCGAAAACCGGCGCGCTCCATTTGAAAACTCGCGGGCGGCGAGCCGACGCCGCCGGCGATTTGCCCGGCGTAAAAAGCTGCGACGATTTGCGGGCTACTGCCCAAGGGAAAGAGCTGAACGTCTTTTGGCGTTAACCCCAATTTTTTCAAGGCGACCATCGTGCCATATCTTACCGGGGTGGCTGGTCGGTCGGTACCGACGATCTTGCCTTTGAGTTGTTCGACGCTTTTGATTTCGGGACGAACGTAAAAGTCCCAGATCATCGTGTTTAATAAACCGGCGATGAAAACGACATCAATGCCGCGCAGAGAGGCCGTGATCACCGGCGCGGCGGAAACCTGCACGGCGTCAAGCTCGTTGGCAATCAGCGCGGGAATCGCGTTGCTCGACGACATGGAGATCACCTCGACATCCAAGCCTTCCTTGGCAAATCCGCCGATCTCTTTGGCCATCCAAAGCGAGGCCATAGTCGCCGAGGTGCTCAAATAAGCGACGCGCAACGGGCGGCTTGGACGGGCAGAGGGTTGCGCCCCGATTGATCGAGGATTCGTCAGATGAACGGTCACCAATAATGAAATGAGCCAGAGACAGGCCGACCGTTGGCTTTGCCGTGTTTGCATCAGAGCACCTCTAAGCAAAGGCACGCGCTAATAATACCTCGCTGCCGGTAAAATAAGGCAAGCGGCGATCGCCGGTCAAGGCGTCACGGTTTAAAATGCTCAGGGGTCCGTAAAGCGCGCTTGCCGCACAAAACCGTTCAATATGGTTGGCCAAAATGCCATCCTGAGGGCAGTGAGCGCGCTCGTTGGCAATGGTTTACTATTCCAACTCCGAGCGGCATGTCGATTGCTGTTTCCATCAATTCGGAGGCGGAAAGCGCAAACGCATCAGGTTTTGCCGGGGTGCGGGCCGTAAACGAATCTGTGCCCCGATCGTCTATGAGTTCAGTGGGTTAATGGCCAGGAAGCGTATAGGAGAGAATTTATGACGAATATATCAAGCACACTGCTGGCGCTGCTTTTCGTTTTCTTGTCCCTGATCTCGTTGCTTTCGGTGAGTCCGACTTGGGATACCTCTTCGTCACAGCTAGCCGATAATCCTTCGCGGATTTCCGAGGTTGGCCTCCGCATTACGATGCAACGCTAGTCCGGTCGTTGCCAGCCCCATAGAAACGGGTCACTTGGAGTTTACCGTTTCGGTTTCTCTCAAATTCTCAATACCAGCTTCGCAGTCCTTACGGCGTCGCCCGCACCACCGGTCGATCGAGCAGACGCTCCATCCATGCTTTTAAATGCGGCAGATCGTCACCAATGGTAGTCTGGTAGCGCTGCAGACGACAAAAGAACGGAATGAAAGTGATATCACCAAGCGAATACTCACCCGCGATGTATTGCCGGTCGCGCATCTCCTGATTCAAAGTTTCGAGATATCCGCGCACTCTTTCTTTTGATTTCTCAACCTCGTGGTCGTGAGCGATGTTACCGGCGGCTGCCTGTAGACGGGTATTACAATAGTCGATCCAGATGCGCGCGCGCGAGCGCTGCATGGGGTCGGACGGCATGAGCTGGGTCTGAGGATATTTTTCTTCCAGATATTCGTTGATGATCGCCGATTCGTAGATGACCCCCTCGCCATCCACCAGCACCGGAACTTTACCGTAGGGATTGAGCTCCAATAGGTCCTTTGGTTTGTTCGAGAGATCGCACTCGATGAGCTGATGGGAAAGTTTTTTCTCTGCCAGGACAAGCCTTGTCCTGTGGGCGTAGGGTCAAGGTTGGTAGGAATATAGTTTCATAGCGATTCCCCTTTCTAATGAATTAGGAGTCTCCATTAAAACGTTTCGCGTCGATCACTGCGCGACGATGTGTTCCGTCGCCGATCTTCACACCCTGATCGTTGGTCGCCGACACGACGTAGCGAAGCTTGTTATCCTTCACCTCTAAAAGCTCGGCGGTCACGGTGACGCTCTGGCCGATCTTGGTAGGCGCGATATGACGCACGTCGACATGAATTCCGACGGTCTGCTCATCATCGTCCAGATACGGTTCGGTCAAATCTACGCAGGTTCTTTCCATTAAACCGATCATGGCCGGTGTCGAGAAGACATCTGCCTTTAACTGGCGCGCCCGCATCTCCAACGTAGTTACATAGCTTCGGGTTCGCGCGATTCCCGGTGCCAGCTCATTGTTCATATCGGGAATATACGGGAGGTGGCGGGCGATACGCAATAGCATCGCGATCAGACTTTGAATGATCGCGTAAAACATTGTGATCGAATGCAAGTTTCGTGTTATGACATGACAAATCCAAAGGAGTCAGAATATGCTTTTACCATTTCGCGAACATCTCGATTTCGGCCCCACGCCGTACGATCAGCTGCAAGCGAAGGAGGGAATCCCGATCGTCAAGGGCAATGTGGTGAACGATGTGACGACCCTGGAGCTCGGCAAATGGGAACGAATGGGCGCGTTGGGCTGTTACCTCAATCTTTCGAATCAGCAACAGACGGATGCCTATGTTTGCGAGATCGCGCCGAGCAGCCAGACGCTTCCTCAGCGCCATCTTTTCGAGGAAATTGTTTATATCACGAAAGGGCGCGGCGCGACCTCGGTATGGCAGGAAGGCACCGGCAAGGTGACGTTCGAGTGGGGACCGGGAGCGATCTTCGCAATTCCACTGAATGCTTCCTACATTCACTTCAACGGCTCCCGAGACGAAGCGGTTCGTTTGTTCGCCGGCACGACTTGCCCGCGTATGATCAATATCTTTCACAACGAGGAGTTCATCTTTCGCAACCCGTTCAACTTTCGCGACCGTTTTCACCAAGGGGATGAGTTTTTGCGATACAACAAACACATGGCCGAGCGCTATTGGGAAACCAATTTGGTCCCAGACGCCAATCAATTTCCCCTCGATGATTTTCCGATGAAAGGAAAAGGCGTGAAGCACATGCGCTTCACATTGGCGGACACGACTTACGGCTGTCACGTGTCGGAGTTTCCGCCGGGTTGCCGCAGCACGTTTCATCGGCACGGACCCGGAGCCGTAATCATTATCACGCAGGGCGAAGGTTACGTCGTCCTTTGGAAAGATGGCGAAGAGCGCCAGCGCTACCCGTTCAAAGTCGGCACCGTTTATTCTCCCGATGATCTGATGTGGCACGGCCATTTCAACACCGGCAAAGGAACCATGCGCCACTTTGCCATGCGCGGTGACAGTCCTAAATATAGTCACGACCGATTTCGCAATCCGCTATGGACGATGATTCCCATGGAAGATGAACCGCCGGAGATTCATCGCGAGTATGTGCGGATCCTCGGCCAGAACGGGGTAGAAGCGGCGGTTTCAGTCGTCGAAGACTAGATACAAGTAAGGTTTCTTTGCCGCTGGCGCAATCCGCCGCTATTGTCGATTCGATGGAAGGAAAATGTCGAATAGATTCTTTGTGCTTTCCGTCTTCGTCTTTCTTCAGTTGGGGTTAATCTTAATTGAGTATCCAAGGAGGTCGTTATGGTGAATTGCCCGGTAATCGATGCTGATGGACATGTATTGGAAAAGGAGCGTTATATCCGCAAATATCTCGAAGCGCCTTGGGACAAGCGCTCGACGGCGCTGCGCACCCGCGATCAGCCTTGGGATGCCAATCTCTTCGATAGTTTTGAAATGGCGGTGCGCTGGGA
>DASPXM010000417.1:0-17076 GCA_035637295.1 Verrucomicrobiia bacterium | reverse complement strand
GAGCCAACATCCTCGCGCGGCGACCACAACCCGCCCTTCATGATGAGTTGTTGTCCTTCCTTGGAAAGCAGAAAGTCGATGAAAAGAAGAGCTGTATGAGGGTTCGACGCTTTGGCTAACAGGGCCGCTGAGCCGACGGTCGTGACCACGGGCTCGAGAGGACGCCATTCCACCGGCGCGCCTTTCTGCTTGGCCAAGGTGACGTTGGCATCGAAGATCGTCGGCGATAGGGGAATCTCACCGGAGACGACCAAATTGATCAAAGCCGCGGGAGCCATATCCTGAACGCTCACATCCTGGTCGGCCAGCTTATCCAGGAACTCGCGTCCGAGAGACTCCAGAATATTGCCGATCCAACGCGCTCCGGTGGTGGTGCTGGTGATCGCCATCTTGCCCTTCCATTTGGGATCCAGGAGGTCTTTAAGGCTTCGTGGCGCGATCGGCGGCGGGATCAGTTTCGTATTGAAACCTAAGCTGTTGTAGGTTTCCCGGTTCGGCAGGTAGAAGAAGCCGGTTTTGCCTTTGGGCTTGAGTTCGTTCGGATAGTAACGCGCTTCCGGAGAATAGTACTCCTGGAACAAACCTTCGCGTTTCATGACGCCCATGCCGTCGGCGGTGGTTTCCACCACGTCCGCCAGTATGCGGCCCGCCTTCACTTCCTCGAGGACTTTGCGGATGACGTTTTTGGAATCGTTGCGCCATTCGGAAGCTCTGATGAAGGGATACTTTTTTTCGAACTCTTTTACGAAAGTTTTGAACCAGGTGTGAGATGTGTACAGTGTAAATTGACCCTCACGTTTCGCGCCCTCGATGAGAATCTTTTCCCGATCAGTGCCTTGGTAAAGAGCCAATTGAGCAGGGGACATCGGCGCACTTGCGGCGAGCACGACGGCAGCAAGAAACAAATTACAAACAGTGACGACGAGAGTAGTAAAAGTCCAAGTCAATTGCCGCTCGGACATTGTCTGTCTCCTTGAGTGAGTAAAAAATGTTACGGCTGCAAATTCCTTTTGTGCTCTATCAACCACGCTGCAAGTTTCGCGATGCCTTCATCCAGATAAATTTTCGGCTCCCAACCGAGTTCCTTTTTCGCCAAAGAAATATTCAGCGGGCTGCGCATCCGGTGTGGGGCCACTTCCGCGGCGTTGGGGTGTTGGCCAATTTCGAATTTCAGATCCGGCAGCGCTTTCTGAATCGCGCGTGTTAGATCTTCGCTGACGTAGGTTTTGTCGAGGCCGATGTTGTAGGCGCGGCTGAGTGGTTTATCGGCAAACAATGCGCGACCGACTGCCTCGACGACATCGTCAATATAAATTAAATCGTCGAGCGGGCGAGTAAGGAAGGGCCGGCACGGTTGACCGAGGATGCCCTTCTTCAATTCTAGCGGGATACTGCGATAAAGACCGGGGCCATAAACTGAAGAATATCTGAGGGCGACGAAGTCTACGCCGTGTTTCTCCTTGTAGAAGTCGCCCATCCATTCTGAGACTGTTTTCGCCGCGCGATAGAAGTAAGTGGGATAGATGGCTACTGCGTCGTCTTCTTTAACCAAACTGCCATCTGGTTTTTTCAGCTGGCCGTAAATCGACGCTGAGCTGGAATAGACCACACGTTGAATTTTTAATTCCTTGGCTGCTTCGAGAATATTCGTCATTGCATGATAGCAATAATTTAATACCGTGGGCGATTCATCGCGCGGAGGATGAGCGGCATGAAAGATATGCGTCGGCTTTTCTTTTTCGCATAGTGTGCGGAATGTTGCGGCGTCGGTGACGTTCATGATGTGACTCGGCGCTTTGATTCCCAGCAGCGACAAATCCGGTGAGCGCGGCACGACATCGATTGGGACTACTTGATGGCCGAGGGATTCCATTAGCAGTGTCGTGTGGGAGCCTATGAAGCCGTTGGCGCCGGTAATCAGTATGCTTGCCATTAGTTAGTTAGACCTCCAAGAGGGTGATGACTTGCTCATAACCGCGCAGCGTTGACGCATTGGCGGATTTCTTCCTCCGTGAGCGCTCTTCTCTTGACCTCCAACTCATGTTGGATGCGCGCCCAAAGTTGAGGAAGGGTTTCTTCCGAGACGATCAATCCGATCTCTCTAAGGCGCATCTTGAGAGTGTGAATGCCGGATTTCAGATCGAGATGGCTCCGTCTTTCATTGCCAACCAGATCCGGTCTCACCGGCGCAAATAGCAGGGGATCGGCCTGCATCAGAAAACTGTGGGTCTCGCTTGCGTCGGTGAAAGCGTAATCTCCCACCAGTGGTTTGTCCTTGGGAGTCGGCCAGCTTGACATCCCCTCGAACAACTTCGATAGGCCTGTCAATTTGCTCGAGTCGACACCGGTCGCAACGCCATAGAGAGCTTCCAAAGCGACGACCACTTCTGCCATCGTGGCATTGCCGGCTCTGGCCCCCACGCCGTTGATGGTGACGTCTACTTGCGACGCTCCAGCCTCAACGCCGGCCAAAGCATTGGCGGTGGCCAAGCCCAGGTCGTTGTGCGTGTGCATGCCGATGGTCAGATTCGGCGCTGCCTTTTTGACTTCGGAAATCACGTAGCGACAAGCGGCGGGCCCCATGCTACCGGCGGCATCGACAAAGTTAAGGGCGTAGACCGCAACTCTTTCACAGGTCCGGGCGAGCTTGCGCAGAAAGTCGATCGACGCCATGGAAAAAAAATTGGCGATCGGACGGGGCTTCATGCCACGCTTTTTAATCGCGCCTGCCATCTGTTCAACGTACTCCAGCAGCGTCTGTTCGGTGTCCGGCGCGGCCGACGGCGCCGCAGATTCGATGGCGGCGACACCTTTTCTGGAGGCGGCGTAGATAGGTTGCCATTCCGGCAAAGGAAAGATCGTGTAGGAAATGATCTCGACGCCGTGATTGCGGGCCAAATCCATTTGCGATTCTGATGCGACGCCATACAGCTGTAGCTTAGCTTTTAGTCTCAATTTACCGAGCTGGTCGAGAACTCTAACAGCTTGGTCTTTGTCATCTCCGGTTTTGGGCGCGAGAAACTGAATCACTGCAACGCCGGCGTCATCGAGAGCAGCCGCCAAGGCGACGTATTCCTTTTCTCCGAAGTAGGCCTGGGACGCTTCCCGAAGAGTGACGTCGCAGATCTCGACGCGCTCAGGCAAGCTCATCGCCCCACGCACCTCCGATGCAAAATTGAGCGGGCCGACAAACCATTTACCGGATTGATAGGCCGGGGCGACTCTAATCCTGTCCAACGCCGCCTGGAGGGCTTCCAAACGCGGATTCGGAATCATTGTTTTTTCCATCGCACACACTCCAATTTTTTATTTTTCGGCCACGTCCGCCTCTGCAACGTTGATATAGTCATTCGCGGAAGGTTTCCAAACCAGGCGCCGCTTGGCCGCATAGATATCAATGGGATTGTACAAGGGCACGATCGGAGCGTCGTCGAGCAGAATCTTGATGGCGGCTTGAAGGATCGGCTCGCGCTTCTCCAAATCAAAGATCTGCCGCTGCTGTTGGAGCAAGCGATCGAATTTGGGATTGGAGTAAGAGAGTCTCTTGGAAACTCCGCTCTCAAAATATTCATTGAAGAAGTCGTCCGGGTCGACCACGGTTCCACGACCTCGGAAGCAGATCGGACATTTCCCGGACCTGTGCAGGTCGTTGAAAATTCCCCATTCGGGGGTGTGAAAGCGCGTTTTGATGCCGACTTTGGCCAGCTGTCCGGCTATCGCTTGGGCAACTTCGCGGTCCTTGGTGTACCGACCCGTTGATGTGTAAAAGTCGATCTCGAATCCATTGCCAAAGCCGGCTGCCGCCAAGAGTTCCTTCGCCTTCTGGGGATTGTAGCTATAAGGCTTGAAAGAAGGATCTTCACCGAAGCCATGCGGCCCTAACATACCGTCCAGGCGATAGGCTTTGCCGTCTAAGACGTATTTGACGAGAGCATCTTTGTCGATCGCAAAGTGAATCGCCTGGCGCACCAGCTTGTTGTCGAGCGGCTTATGCGCCGGGTCCAGCAACAGAAAAATGATTCTTGCGCTTCTGACTTCTTCGAGTCGAACCGTAGAATTTGCCTTTAAGCGATCGGTTTCATGCGGTGGGACATTGGCGATCAGATCCGCCTGGCCGGATTCGAGCAGCGCCATTCGAGCCGCGTCTTCGGCAACAGGTTTCCAAATGATGCGGTCGATCTTGGGTGCGCCGCGCCAGTATTGAGGGTTCTTTTCGGCCACGACTCTTTCGCCACGCACCCATTCGACAAACTTGAAAGGTCCAGTGCCGACCGGCTTCTTGCCAAACGTGGCTTCATCGCCCGACTCTTTGGCCGCCGTTTCGCTGAGGATGTACGTGTTATCGAGATACTCCAGTAGCGAGACCACGGGTTTCGTCGTTGTGATGGTCACGGTGTACGGGTCGGGTGCCTGCATGGATTGAATGATCCTGGCCAAATTGACTTGCCGGCTGAGCTTAGGGTCCATTGACCGCTTGAGGCTATAGATGACATCGGCGGCCGTCATCTCCGCGCCACTGTGAAATTTCACGTTTCGATGCAGTTTGAAAGTCCATCCTTTTTCACTACCGGACCAGGACTCGGCCAGGACGCCCACGTATTTTCTCTTTGCAAAATCGTACTCGGCGAGCGGCTCCAAGAAATGACGCCATACCGCGTAATTCGCGGTGGTATTGTGCCAGTAAGGATTTAGCGACTCTAAATCGACCCCATGCCCGACAAAGATTGTTTTCTGTTTTGTTTGCGCGCCCAGTCGAGTCGAGGGCGCGAATGCAAAGGAGAGAGCCACGAAAGAGGCGAGGATCGCGCCGACATTTGAATGGATTCTCATGGCTCTTACTCCTCGTTGGGCGTGCACGCGTGACCTGATAGGCCGTCAATGAAATTGCGGACGACATCGCTCATGAATCATCTTATCGTAGAATCAGGCTTCACCGCTTCGAATAAAGCCCGTCGATAAAACCGCTTTCATCCAGTTTGCGAACGAAACGATTGTCGATGATGTCTTCGATCTTTGAGCGAATGACTTTTGCATTGAGCGTTGCCATGATGCGTTGGATATTTCGCAAACCTTCGGCCGCGACATAGGGTTTTTTCTCGAGGCCAATGAGCAAGTCCTGATAACCATCTTCCAGAATTGCTGGATCGCTAAGCTTCATATACCGCATCATGGTTTGGATAACCGCGCTGCGGTTAGTTGGCGCGGCGATATAAGCTTGCGCTTCTAACAAGGCTTTCAGCACGGCCTCGACAACATAGGGAAAGTCCCGCAGAAAATTGCCATTGACGGCGATGGCGGTGTTCGTAAAGGGAATCTTGGCGTGGCGCAGTTCCACGAGCACGTGCATTCCTTTGAGCTTCGTCCCGCGGCTTAGAAAGGGATCGAGGAGAGTTGCGTCGATATTCCCCGACTCGACGGCCTGGACTAGGACGGGTTGGTTGCCGATGGCATTGATGCGGATTTGATCGCGATTGGCGTCCAGGCCCAAATGCTCGAGGGTGAGATAGGCGGCCATCCAAGTCGTGCCGCCAATGGTCGTGACGCCGAGGCGTTTACCGCGCAGATCCTTTGCTTCTTTGATCTCCGGACGCACGACCAGGTCGTAGGAAAGCCGGTTGCTTGAACTGGCGATGATTTTAAGATCTTGGCCGCTTGAAACGGCTGACAATATCGGCGAACCGCCGCTGGCGGCAAACTGCACTTCCCCGGTCGCGAGAGCCGTCATTTGTAAAGGGCTGGTGCGCAAATAGATGGCTTCCATTTCTACGCCGTGTTTGGCGAAAAGCCCGCGTTCTTGAGCGATCCAAAGTATGGTCGAGCGCGCGCTCACTGCGGATTGACTGATGCGGACTTTGGTCGCGGCGGGTTTGCTAGGTTTCGTCGATGTTTGCGCCGCGTAAATCGGTGAATACTTACAAAGCACGATTAAAAATAGCAGATAGAAGCCAACGTGCTTTGTCATAAGGCGGCGAATCTTAGATGCTCGCGAGCAAGCGGCCGAAGCCGGTGCCGACTTTAATATTTAGCGGTTTCAACGAGCCCCAGATGTTGACGCTGTTGGAGCTGACCACCGGCTTGCCGATCTGTTGCTCGAGTTCATCGATAATCCCCATGGTGGCCATGGTGCCGGACTGAATGTAGACCGCGTCGACTTCGGCATGTTTGCGCGAGGCCTCGAGCGCGTTGTGAAAAATTTGCGCAGGGGTGACACCGAGTTTTTCGTAGGAGCTCAGCTGGCGTCCGCCAATACCTTCCAGCGCGGCGATCTCGATGCCTTCTGAGTTAAGAAAGTTTCTGAGATTGTCCGACATATGGACTGACTCCTTACGCCAGGAGGAAATCACCAGAATTGTCTTGGCGCCGAGAGCGTGAAACGCATCCGCCAGCGCCTGTGAGCTGGTCGTCACCGGGACTTTAGACGCTGCGCGGAGACGCTCGAGAATTTTTCTGTGCCCTTCGTTGCCATGGTGCAGGTGGACCGGCGCTCCGTTTTTCATGATAAAATCGACGCTCGCCAGGCTGAGCCGCTCGACGGCGCGCTCTAGCTGCTGCAGGGAGGCTTCGACTTCCTCCTTGCGCGCGGAGTCGACGACTTCGAGGTGCGTAATCACCAGGACGACGTCTTTGGGCGCGGCCTGATAGAAGTCGTAAATTTCGATGTCGCTGTTCACCCGTGGATGAATCCAACCGATTCGAGCCCGCCATTTATCCAGCATACTCGCGTCCTGGGAGGCTCAGCGCTTGCGGATGAAGAGCTTGCGCATCAGTGCTTCCCATTCATCAATTTTCTTTTCGAATTCTTCGGGCGTGTACTTGCTTTCGATGTAGAACTTTTTGAATTTTTGCTCGAGGGAACCGATGTCACTGCGCGGCGAGCTCAGGCCGCCCTTCATGGCGGCTTGTTGGCCATCTTTGGAGTGCAGGTAATCGAGGAAGAGCAAAGCGGCATGAGGATGGGGCGCGTTGGTTACCATTCCTGAAATACCGACGCCGGCGATGACGGGGTCAAGCGGCCGCCAGTCGACAGGGGCGCCTTTCTGCTTGTGAGTAAAAATGTTGGAGTTGAAAATCGTCGGGGACAACGGCACCTCGCCCGACGCCACAAGGCCTGATAACGCAGCGCCCGACATGTTCTGCACGCTGATCTCCTGGGCACTGAGCTTATCCAAAAACTCACGCCCCATCGTATCTATCAGGGCGCCGACCCACTGGACGCCTGTGGTCGTTCCGGCGATGGCCATCTTCCCTTTCCATTTGGGATCGAGATAGTCCTTAACGCTCTTTGGCGCTTCCGCTGCGGGAATGATTTTTGTGTTAAACCCCAAGCTGATGTAAATCTCTCGATTGTTCCACGCGTAGACCCCGCGCTTTCCCTTGACCTTCGCGTCATCTTCGTAGGCGTTGAGTTCCGGCGATGCATGTTCTTGGAGGATATTGCTCCTCATCAGAATGGTTACGTACTCGGGACTGGTTTCGACGACGTCGGCGAGAAATTTGCTGGCCGCGACTTCTTCCGACAAACGTTTCAACAGCGCTTTCGAATCGCTGCGCCATACGTTGGCTTTAATGAATGGATATTTTTTCTCGAACTCTTGAGATACCGGGCCGGCCACCCAGGTATTCGACGTGTAGAATGTAACCTGGCCCTCTTTTTTCGCGCCTTCGAGAAGTATCTTCTCACGATCAGCGCCCTGGTAAAGCGCGAGATCGGCGACGGACAGGGATTTGGCCTGAGCCCCGTAGTATTCGCCTGCAGTCGGCAAAAGCATTGCGGCGATAAGCGCGAACCGAAGCACAGAGTTGCTAATTTTTTTTACCAGCATCGGCAATTTCTCCTCACCCACTGTATCTCAAATTTTCATCAACAGCGGCCGCAGTTTGGAAATATCACTAACCGCTTCCAAATTTCTGATAAAATCGAACAGCTTGTTAACGCGATCATCGCCCAGCACGGGAACCATGAGCTCTCGCGCCTTTTCTTCGACTTCCGCCGGCGACATGGGATTCTCCGGCCGTCCGCGGACGTTGATGACGTGCTCGCGCAACGCTTGGCCGCTCGCAGTGGTCAGCTCCACCAGCGCTTGATAGCGCGGCCCGGTTTTGTCCATCTCCAAGTCAACTTCTAAGTGAACGCGCGCTTTGATCGCTTGAACGTCCGGGCTTTGCATGCGCTCGTAATCATGCGCCGCTTCGAAGCTCAGTCGCCCGTCGATTAGAGTAACGGCCAGGATGTACTGTACATTGACATCCGGCATGTGACGATTGTTGACGGTTTGAGCCGCCCGCTCGGGCAAACGGACAGTGATTTTTTCGACGTCCGACGATTTAATTCTGTGCCGCGCAATCAATCGATGGAGGGCTTCCACCGCCTCTTGCATGGGCGCGCCGACCGGAAATTTCTTGATCAGTCCCGTCGTGAGTTCGTAGCGTGCCCCCAGTTCGCTAGTGAGATAGCTAGGCTCAGCCGGGGGATAGTCGCGTAAAAAATTTCGATCCCCTTCAAAAACGTCGCGATTACCGGTGAAGCCGGCGCGCACGAGTAGCGCGGCCATGACGCCGTTGCGGCCGGTGATCCCACCGTAGTCGAAGGCCTTTTCGATGTGTTCATCGTCCGCTATCCAAGCGTTCGAGCCCGAGGCTTGCTGGGCCGCGTAGGAAAAAAGATAGCAGTTTCGCAGTGCGTCAAATCGAAGGATACTACCGGCGGCAACAGCAGCGCCAAACGTGCCGGCGAAAGTGGTCGACTTGGTCGCCAACGCCTTGTGAAAGCGGCAGCTGATCTCATAACCGATCACGACGGCATTGAGCAGATCCTTGCCGGAACTCTTTTGCCGTTCGGCAATGGCCCACGCCGCTGGTAGGACCGCGCAGCCCGGATGCAATCGATCGTTGGAATCGTCGCTTTCATCTGCGTGAGCGGAGATGCCGTTGGCAAACGCCGCGAGAGTCGCCGTCGTCAGCAGATCGGTACCCATCACAAGCACCTCGGGCTTGCCGCCCTCTGACCGGGCGAATTCGATACCCATTCGACCGGGGGTGAGCTGCGAGCCGTAAACAATCGCGGCCAAAGTATCCAAGATATGGTTCTTTGCTCTCTGAGCGACCTCGCCGGGCAGCGAAGCGTCACGAGCGGCCAACATGTAGTCAACCAGCTGGTCGATGATTTTTTTGGCCATTGTGTTAAGCCATCTGCTTTCGAAAGCCTAGCAGGCTGCTAAAAAAACTCCGTCGGAGTCCTTCGACGGTGCTCAGGACGAACGGAGGGGTTTTGATATCATTGGGGATTTTCCGTTCATGCTGAGGCCCTCGAAGCATTCCGAACCTTTTTTCAGCAACCTGCTAGGATTGCCGTCTAAGAAAAAGTTTGCGCAGGACGGCGTCCCACTCGCCGATTTTCTTTTCCAGCTCTTCGATCGTGTATTTCGATTCCAGATAAGTCTTTTTAAACTTCATTTCGTGAGAGGCCAAGTCGCTTCTGGGAGAGCTCACTCCTTCTTTCATCGCGATCTGCTGACCTTCCTTGGAGTGAAGGTAGTCGAGGAAAAGCAGCGCCGCATGCGGATGCGGCAGCCTTCGGAACATCGCCGAGTAACCGACGTTGGTCATGACCGGCTCCATGGGCCGCCAGTCCACCGGGGCGCCTTGCCGCTTTGCCCGCATGATGTTGGAATCCGAAATCGTCGGCGTGACGGGAACTTCACCCGCAGCGACGAGTCCCCTCATCGCCGGCCCGGCGACATTGTGGATCCGCACATCTTGGCGCGCGAGCCTTTCGAGGTAATCCATCCCTACCATATCCAGAACCGCTCCTACCCAACGGGCTCCGGTGGAGTGGCCGGAGATGCCGATGTTGCCCTTGAGCTTTGGCTCCAAGAGGTCTTTGAGGACTTTGGGAGCCTCGTTCTGGGGAATCATCTTGGTATTGAATCCCAAGCTGAAATAAATCTCGCGGTTTGCCCAGTAGATCACTCCCGAGTTTCCCTTGACCTTGGTTTCTTCCCCATAGGCGGCGAGCTCGGGCGAGTAAAAATCCTGAAGAAGATTTTCCCGTTGCAGAACTCCCAGCGATTCGGGGCTGCTTTCCATCACGTCAGCCAGATAGCGCGAGGCCCGATTTTCTTCCAAAACTCGCCTGAGCTGCATCGGGGATTCGGCGGTCCAGGACGAAACTTTGATGAAAGGATATTTCTTCTCGAATGACTGCGAGACGACTCCGGCAACTACACTGTTGGAAGTATAGAGGGCCAGTTGGCCTTCCTTCTTACCTCCTTCGATCAGGATTTTTTCCCTGTCGGATCCTTTATAGAGCGCCATGTCCGCCACGGTTGCTGCTTTACTGGCTCCCCACAGAACGGCGGGGACAAACAGAAAGCCTAAGAGCCAAAAGCTCGAGGCAAAATATCCAGCCCCTCTCAGCGACGGCATTTGCTCCTCCTGCTGATTTCGGCGAAAAATGGTTGCTAGTCGAAATAGCCGGACTTGTAGGCCCAGAGCCACAGGTAAGCGATCTTCTCGTTGTAGAGCTCCGCATAGCCGACGTGGCCATAACGCGGGATCAAAGCCACATGCGCGCCGCGCGTGGTGGCGGCGTACTTCGCGCCCATAAACATTTCGCGCTTGTCCTCCAGGCGACCTCCTTTCACCCAATGGCCCTTGTCATTTTCGCCGGCGACGAGAAGCACGCGGATCGTCTTCAACCAATTCGGATCAGGTTCCTGTAAATGATCGAAATATTCTTCACGCGGCAATCCGGTGCGTTTGGGATACTCTTCGAGAATTCCGACAGCGGCGTTGTGTTGGTTGTCGCACAGGCTCGTTTTCATCTGCGAACGCAGCGGACTCACGAGGCGAATGTAATCCTCCGCCCCGCCCCACGGCGTGAGGTCCGGAGGATCTATGTAGCCTGACTCACGAAATGAATCCGGCGAGCGTTTGGATACATGATCGATCGGTTTTTCAGTGTATTTTTCAGCGCCGGTCTGGTTTCTCCATTCGAGACGCCAGCCGTCCGGCCCGCCGCTGCCGAAGCCAACGATGCCGATGACTTTGGTTTTCTTGGAAAATCGGGTGAGATGAGCGGCCATCGGACCGCCGGTGGAATGGCCAAAACCGATAATCTCGCGGCCGGCAAAATGCTCATCGGTCAGTAGTCCCGCTCCTTGAAGAATGACATTGAAAGTGCACTTTAGGTTGCGATCGAGAATCTCTTCTTGCGCTAGATTGCGGTCTTTTAGGTAAATCGGATTTCGCTCCGCGACGGGCAGTTTCCAAACACCACCCGCCGGATAGTGTCCCGGATAGGTAAGCGCCAAAACCTTAAATCCTTGTGCCGCGAGCACACGGGCCAAGCCGGGTCTGCCGTCGGCCGTCAGATCCATGATCTTTTCGCTGCCGGCGCCGCCATGAAAGAAAACAAAAGCCCGGTTTGGATCAATTTCTTTCTCCGGCGTGAATAGCGTGCCGTGCATATCCCAATCGTAGCCGTTGCGCTGATAACGAACCCACGCGTCAGCCGTACTAAACTTGCCGTCGGTATATGGTGGCGAGATCGCCAGCCATTCGTCCCAGCTGAGTCTTAGAAGCAGTTCGCGCGAATTAAGTCCGTCCAGATATTTTTCGCTTATTCCTGTGCTCGACATTCAAGGCTTCTCCTTTACCTGCTGACGTAGTGATCGAGATAATATTTAGCGATCTCGCCCTTGGTGCAGAACCACACGTCTTTGAAGCTCTTAGCGTAGCGGATGCATTCTTCGAAAATGCCGATAATGTTCGGGCGGCCACCGATATGGGCGTGGACGAGCGCATCGATGAGCTTCGGTGACCCAGCCTCTCCTTCGGCGTAGAGATAGTCGAAAGCGGTCTTAAAGCTATCGAAGTAAACGCGCGCGGGATTTTTCGGATTAAAGATCAGCGAAAGGTCGTTGGCGTAATCCAGCCGCGGCATGATGACAAGCGGTTTGCCACTAATCATCCGGTGCTCCGGAATATCCGGGCCCGGCAAGTCGCCAGTCCAATAGATGCCCTCGTCAACGAAGTTTTCAAAGGTATGCTCATTGATTCTATGTCCCGGACTGACCCAACCCACGGGACGCCGACCAGTGACCGAAGCCAGACTGTCCAAAGTTCGTTTGATCAGTTCTTTTTCCCTTTGTTCATCTAAGGAAGTGAGATCGATGTCATTGACCCAGCCATGGCCGACGATCTCATGGCCGCCGGCATGTAACTCTCTTACAGCGTCAGGGAAAACTTCCGCGATGCGACCATTGGTGTCGATGGTGCCTTTGACCCCGTTGCGCGCAAAAACATCCATGATGCGCCAGATGCCGGCCTTGCCGCCGTACTCGCCGTAGGCGAGCGAAGCATAGTCGGGTTTGTCATCGCTGCGGCGGTATTGCGAGGACTTGTTGAAAGCTTCGAAGGCGACAAAAAAGCTGACGGCAATCTTGGCATCATTGGGCCACTTGATCGGTTTGGGCTTCATACATTGAACCCTTTCTATGCCTTCGGCGCGCCGAAGATGTTGCGGAATAGTTCGTAGTTTTTATTAAAATCGTCACCCGCGCCAATCTCGTCGATCATGTAGTTTAACTTGTCGATGCCTTGAGCTGTGGTCGATACGCCGCGTCGCGTCGGGACCCTGCCAAAAGAAGCAATGATCTTTTGCCCTTCCTCGGACAACATGAAATCGACAAACAGTTTAGCCGCGTTAGGATGAGCCGCCTTGGCGCCGACGCCGATCGGTTGAAACTTGGTAAACACCGGATCCTGCGCGATCCAGTCAACAGGCGCGCCTTTGCGTCTGACGTCTTCGACATTGTGCAGGTAAGTATTGAGCACCAACGGAAATTCTCCGGCGGCAAGAAGACTGGTAAGAATGGTCAGACCGGAATAGAGCTTGAATTCCTGAGCACCGAGTTTTTTCATATACGCCAAGCCCTTCTCTTCGCCCATGCGCCTGAGCTTCCAGGAGAACCACTCCGGCTTGGTGTGATCCATACCGATCTTGCCTTTCCACTTTGGATTCAACAGATCCTCATCGCTCTTTGGCACTTCGTTGCGTTTCAACATGCGCGTGTTGAAGCCGATGATGTTCGGCATCATGTAAACCGCTGCCCAATAACCGTCTGGATCAAAGAACGGTCTCTGAATATTTTTTACTTCCGGTGAAACATACTTGGCGAGAAGGTTCTTCTTTTTGAGGAAGTAAGCTTGGGTTTCCGCGGATTGGACGACGTCGAACTCGTACTTGCCGGCCTGAGCCTCGGTCATGATTTTTGTCAGCAATCGTTCGCCGACGGCGCGAAACATGGAAGGCTGGATGAAAGGATACTTGGCCTTAAACGCGTCGTTGAGTTTCTGCGCCTGATCAACCGTCATCGATGTGTAAACGACGACCGAGCTTTCTTTCTTGGCGCCTTGAACCAGCGCTTCATCGACCGCCTGAAGTTGAGCGGCGGTGAGGAATTGAAAAATCACCGCCAAGAGAAAAAATCTGCCAATCATGAGCATTGCTCGCACCCCGCGAGGGAAACGAACCGAATACTATCAAGCAGCGGTTAAGAGGGTCAACCGATGATCAAACCAAAAAACGAATCGGCGCGGTCACTGCCATCGCTTCTTGGTCGAATGAGATAATGGGGTCAGCAATACGCTGCTCACTGAGTTTAGCAAGCTGCGAAAAAGGTTCGGAATGCTTCGAGAGCCTCATGCTTCGGCAAGCTCAGCAGAACGGAAAATCATCAGTGATATCAAAACTCCCCCGCTCGTTCCTTAGATAAACTCAGGACAGGCTCTGAGCGCGGTCGAAGGACTCCGGGAGAGTTTTTCAAAAGCTTGCTATTCTAGTCTAATTCACCGGGCATTTCCCAGTGGAGAGGTGGGCTTCGAAGTCAGCTGGAAAAAGCTTGAGCGCGCTTTCGATCGGCGGGCCGGGCATGGCGATGAGGTTGCAAAACCCTTTGCCTTTGTTGAAGGCGAGCACCTTGGCGAATTGTTCTAGGATTGGCTGTCCGCCTTGGCCAGCCTGAACTTTTTTCAGCAAAGAAGTCAGTGTATTTGTTTCCATCCGGCACGCGGGACATTGGCCGCAAGACTCCATGGTGAAGAATTCCGAGATCTTTATCACTTCTTCAACGATGCAGGTGCCTTCGGCAACCAGACGAACGACACCGCAACCTAAACCGGAGCCGGCGTCGCGCATGGAGTTGTGATCGAGCGGCGTATCAATTTTTTCCGGGGACAAATATGCCGACGAAGGCGCTGCCGGCATGATCGCTTTGATTTTCTTGCCGCTCTTAAGGCCACCGCCGCATTCCTCGATCAAATAACGCAACGGCGTGCCGAACGGCAGCTCATAGACGCCGGGCCGGTTTAAGTCATCGTCGAGAGAAAAAATCATCGTGCCCGAACTCTCAGCCGTACCAAATTTGCGGTACCACTGAGCGCCGCGCAAGACGATCGGTGGGACGTTGGCGAGCGTTTCGACGTTATTTACGGATGTCGGTTTGCCGTACAATCCGACGGTCACCGGGAATGGCGGCTTTTGTCGCGGCCACGCTTTTCGCCCTTCGATGACTTCCAGGACCGCCGTGTCCTCTCCCGCGACGTAATTGTGCGGCGCAGGAACAATTTCAACGTCGAGAGCAAAATCGCTGCCGAGGATATTGTCTCCCCAGTAACCCGCTGCTTTTGCTTCGGCCAACGCAGTCGTTATAGTTTTGATTGCGACAGCGTAATTGGCATTGATATAGAGGTAGGCTTTGGTGGCGCCGATCGCGTAAGCCGCGAGCACTGTGCCTTCGATGACGAGATGAGGAAGATTTTCCAGGAGCACGCGGTCTTTTTTGCTGCCCGGTTCGTCTTCGCCGCCGTTCAGGATCAGGTAGCGCGGCTCTCCCGGCGCTTCCCGCGTGAACTGCCATTTTTTTCCAGTGGGAAAGCCCGCTCCACCACGGCCGCGAAGCCCAGCGTCGCTGACGACTTTGACTACGTCCTCGGGCGGCGTTCTAATTGCTTTGGCGAGCGCTTCATAACCTCCACGAGCACGGTATTCCTTAAGTCCCTCATGTCCTTGCGCGATGCCATGAGGGAAAAGGATGCCTTCCATTCCTTAGAAAACCCCCGTGTCGAGGAGTTGGTAGATGAGTTCTTTCAAGGAAGAGTCAATGGTGTCCAAGCGTTGTACGTGGGGGCCACCCGCGAGATGATCCGTGATCTCGTCCAAATCTTCGACTTTTACTTTTGCGTACCAGTGTTTGTCCGGGTAAAGGACGACGTTGGGCCCTTCTTGGCAAGCGCCGAAGCACATATAGGGCTTCACTTCCACATCGGTTAGCCCTTTGGCCGCAACACGCTTTTCGAGCTCCGCCATTAGTTGTTCAGAGCCTCGGGATTTGCAATCGATGTTCTGACAGACAAGACAGGTTCGACTCACACAGTTCTCCTTGAGTTTAATTACTAACCTATCAGCGGCGATGCAACAGGCTGACTTTTCATCAGACTAATTCAGTTGCACCTGCGTGACCCAGTCTTTGCCCTTGATGATCTCAGCCAATGTTTTCTCATCATCGTCGGTGGGGAGAACTTCGGTCAGATGTTTCTTGTAGCCTTCCGATGTCAGCAATTCTCCCGTGACGCTGTAGGTCTTGTCGACGTATTCACCGATGGAGCGGTTAAACTTCAAGTCCGGCGCGTAAATTTTCGGCTGGTCTTTGGGTATCAGCTGATTGAGTTGGCCGATCAGTTTGGCGCTTTCAGTGAGGTAATGATCGCGAGCCAAATCGTTGAGCTTGTCTTTTTCCGCAGGAACAGTCGCTTCATGCTCGTCATATCGCCCTTTCAAGCCCCAGGTGTAAGCCCAGTGAGCGGAAGAAGAATGGTCCGTTCCGAATAGATCGTACGCGGTCGACAACCATTTGTTGAAGTATTTCTGCACAATCGGGATAGGAATCTTTCCCGCTCGCAGTATGCGGGTTAATCCGGTATGGCCCGTAAACATGTGAAAAAACTCTTCTTTTAGCATGGCAGTAACACTTTCCGCCAATGGCGCAAAGGCTGAGTGGGACAGCATGGTCAGCTGATATTTGCCGTCACGATCGACGAATTCCGTGTAAGTGAAAAAGTCGAGCCAATTCTTCACTGGCGCGTTGAACGAGCCGAGCAATCGATCCCCTCGGAAAGCGCGGCGTTCCAAAAGCTTTCGGGCCTCCAGTTTGCCGGAGTCGCCGAAATAATTGACCAGCAGGTAGCACATCTGCCAGCCATGGCGCATTTCCTCGCTGTTGACCCGGGTCAGCGCTTGCCGGTCGTACTCCGTGGGAGCGGTATCCAATAAATTTTTCTGCTGCTCAACGGAAGCGAATTCGGTGTCGCCCTGGTAGACGATCAAATTTAGCAAAGCGTCACGAATCGATTGATTAGGGATCTGGCTGACCCGCTGCCATTTCGCTTGCCCTTTGAAGTCGCCGAACTCGATTTCGGGAGTGTGTAGCTCGCCGAGCTTGGTTTCGAAGTTATAATCGCCGAGCAGGGCCGGGTCGTAGCCGATATCTTTTTGCCACTGGCGAAAATAGTCGATCCAGTCATCAAAAGTCGAAATTTTGAACATGGGAGTTCCTTTCGGATATCATTCGAACGATCGTTCGAATTAAAATATAACTCCCCGCTCCGCACAAATCAATCCCCCCATCGAGATTTGAGCTGAACTGCCCGACCTAGCGGTACATCTCCAAGAGTTCGACCATGCCCAGTTCACGCATTTGCTCGAACAAGTAGCGTTTTATCTCACCCACGGTATCCATCTCAAGAACGATCTCAGCCGCTGCTTTGGCCGCTTGGTAGGTGATTGATCGAATTGCCTTCTTGATCACTGGGATATAAAGGGAGCCCATGCTGAACTCCTCCAGGCCCATGCCCAAGAGCAATAGCGCGGAAAGCGGATCGCCGGCCATTTCACCGCACATGCCAACCCGCTTGCCTTCTTGTTTGCCGGCTTGGATAGTTGTGTTCAGGGCAGCGAGCACCGCGGGGTGCAACGGCTCATAGAGGCTCGCGACCCTTCGATTGCTCCGATCGACG
>DASPXM010000416.1:0-2371 GCA_035637295.1 Verrucomicrobiia bacterium | reverse complement strand
CACCTGCACCCTCCTCCGAAACAAAGCCTGGATGCGTTTTCCGGCGCGGTAAGGCGCGCGGACCGCTACGGTTTTGCGCGCATCGGCACCGGCGACACACAGTGGCACAATATGGAATGTTTTGTGGCGTTGACGCTGATGGCGCTCAACAGCGAAAGGGTAGAGATCGGACCGCGCGTCACGAACCCGGTGACACGAGAGCCGTCTGTGATGGCGAGCGCAATAGTCAGCCTAGAATTGATTTCAAAGGGCAGAGCCGTTCTTGCCATTGGTAGGGGCGACAGTTCGGTTCACAATATTGGGCTCAAGCCGGCGACCGTCGAGGAAACGCGTGACTACATCATTGCCGTCCGTGAACTCTTAGAGAACGGGCAAACCGTGTACCGAGGACGGCACAACCGCTTCATCTGGCCGCGCCCCGAGATGCGGCAGCGCATTCCCATTTGCGTCACAGCGGAGGGACCAAAAATGCTCCGCTTGGCCGGGCAGGTCGGCGATCAAGTTCTGATCGGCACCGGTTTAACATCGGATATCGTCGAGGCTTCTTTACAGCAACTTCATGAAGGTGCAAAAGCGGCGCGGCGGGATCCGGCCGAGCTGGAAGTTTGGTGGGCGCCGCGGCTGAGTATTGCTGCGAGCAGAGAAAAAGCGTTGAAAGACATAAGAGCCAGCATCGCATCTTCGGGAAACCATGCGTTGCGATCGGGCCTTGCGGGAAAACATGTTCCGGACCGTCTCAAGGAAAGCATCGGCGATTTCATCAAGAATACGACTATTCTCAGCACGGCGACAAAACCGGCAAGAACGCTCGGCTCATTGACGAGCTGGGGTTGACTGAATACCTGCTCGACCGCTTCGCGGTCGCGGGCACGCCTGCGGATATTGTTCAGCGAATTCGGAGTCTGGCGCGTTTGGGGCTCAACAACTTCTGGCTAAGCTCTCCCGGAGATGACCCAGCGAGCCTCGATCTGATGGGAACGGAAGTGCTGCCGCACATCCGCAGTGAAACTGCGACCGCGGTGTAACCTTTCGGTTGGATGCCAAAGCAACTTGTGCCAATCGAGAGTTCAATGTTCAAAGTCGTAACCGGATCTGCCGTTTAACCTTGAACCTGAAACTTTGAACCAAGTATTGGGATTACACTTCGATCGGTATAGGCGGTAAAGCGATGCTGTACGAATCAGAAAAAGGTAATTGTAAGATCGCCCTTGCCGGGGATTCGATGTTGACACGAAAGCTGTCCACGTTTACCGAAGAGCGCTACCAGGCCCTCGTCGCACTTTTGCGTGGCGCGGATGCGTGCTTCACGAACCTCGAAACTACCGTTCGCGGGTGGGACGAAGGCTCGCCTGCCATAAGCCGCATGGGTCGAGGCACGTTCATGACAACAGAGCCCTGGTTAGTGGAAGAAATGCGCTGGATGGGAATCAATCTGCTCTCTTGCGCTAACAATCATGCGTTCGAATTCGGCGAGGAAGGCGTCTTGGCGACAATGCGACATTTGGATGATGGCGGCATCGCGCACGCAGGCACGGGGAGAAACCTTGCGGAGGCTAGAGCTCCAGGTTACCTGGACACTCCGAATGGGCGAATCGCGTTGATCGCCGCGAATGCAACGAGCACGCGCTCTCTCATCAGCGCCCCTTGGGGCAAGGCTGGCAGCCAACGACCCGACCATAAAGGAAGACCAGGTGTGAACCCGTTGGGATTTGAGACCGCCTACACGGTCGATCCCAGGGCCTTCGAGGAGTTGAGTCGGATCGAGCGTGAGCTGGGCTTTGATCCTGAGAAGGAAAGGGAGCAGCGTCAGGGCGAATCCCACGAAAGAACAATTCACGTTCGCGGCAACCGATTCGTCGCCAGCGAGGGATTCTCCTTGTGCACACGTGTGGACAACCAAGATCTCGAAGAGAATCTCAGGTGGATTCGCGAAGCCCGCCGGCAAGCCGATTGGGTGGTGGTGAGTCTTCATTGGCACGAGTTCGGTGGCGAGAGCCTGCGCAAAGCACGCAACGTCACTGAATGCGAAGAGCCGGCCGATTTCATCCCGGCTTTTGCCCGCGAGGCGATCGCTGCGGGCGCCGATTTGTTCGTCGGGCACGGCCCGCATGTCCCTCTTGGAATTGAGATTTACAAGGGCAAGCCGATTTTTTACAGCGTTGGCAATTTTATTTTCCAGAACGAGACAGTGAAATCCTTTCCCGCCGATGCATATGAGCGCTTCAACCTTGACGCTAAGGCAACGCCCGCCGATTGGTGGGACGCGCGCACGGATCATGGCAAAAAGGGTCATCCTGCGAACCCGCTCTATTGGGAGAACTTTGTTGCGGTGTGCCATTTTAAAGATAAACAGTTTAGCGAAGCGCGGCTC
>DASPXM010000415.1:0-9957 GCA_035637295.1 Verrucomicrobiia bacterium | reverse complement strand
CGCCGGCTCCAGCGCCTTGATGATGCAGTCCATGACCGTCGGAAACGGAATGCTGTACAGCCCCATCGCGGCGGTCGGCTCGGCGCTCAACAACTTACCTTCGGGAAGAATCATCTTGAGCGGCCGAAATGTGCCCTCGTTGGCCGGCTCCTCCGTCGCGATCAGGTACTTGAACGCGACCCGCGCGCAGGTGCGCCCACCGCCGAAGTAGCCCGAGTTGATGCAACCCTTGACCTGATCCGACATCTCGGAAAAATCGACGGTCATCTCATCTCCGGCGACGACGATTTTCACTTTGATCGGAATTTTTTCATCGCGCACGCCGTCATTGTCGAGAAAGGCTTCGTGCCGGTAGACGCCGTCCGGGATCGCGCGAATTTTTTGTCGGGTCGCCGCCTCGCACTGGTCGAGAATGACATCGAGGGCGCCGAGAAAGTAGTCGATCCCGTATTTATCGGCCATCGCTTGCGTCAGATCGCGGCCCAAGAGACAACCGCCCAACTGGGCCTCGATGTCGCCGAGCAATTCCAAGGGAAAACGCGTGTTGTTTTCGATGATGCGGTAAACTTCTTCGATGGGCTCGCCCTTCGACCATAGCTTGATCGAGCGCAGCTGCAAGCCTTCCATGAAAATATCGGTGGAAGAGTAAGATACCGAGCCGATGGCCGAGCCGCCGATGTCGATCCAGTGACAATTGACGGCGAAAAATCCGATCAGCTCATTGCTCTTGGGGCCGGCAAAAACCGGCGTGTACATGACCGTGTTGTTGAGATGTTGCCCTTGCACGGCGGCATGATTGCAGACGATCACGTCGCCTTTGTGCAAATGCTCGCGACCGTAGACCTCCAAACCGTCCTTCACTGCCATGCCGACGGAGTCGGCGACAAACACCGGCATGCCGCCGGTAGACTGGGCGAGCAGTTCGCCTTCGGCGCCCACGAAGCTGACGGCGTAGTCCTTATATTCGTAAATATACGGGCTGAATGCCGTGCGTGTCATGTTGGCGTCGATCTGATCGCAGATCGAAATGATGCCGTGGCGAATCACTTCCAGCGTGATCGGGTTGATTTCCGTTCGCTTCGGCGGGTGCTCTGATCGCATAGGTTTCATCTCGGCGTTTTCCTGTTTGCGAAAACTTTTGCGCGATAGTTTCAAGGAACAGATGGGTTGTCAAGCAACCGTAAATTGGCGTAATTACTGTTACCGGCCGGGACGGCGGTCGGCCCAATCGAGGAGAACAAGCCATGATGCAATTGTTCGGTCGATTCCATTTATTGGTAGCGGCGGCGTTCTTCGGTCTTACATTGGCAAACCCGCATTCGTCCGGCACCCAAGAACGGCGTGCAAAGTTGAGAATCTCCAACGCCGGTTTTACCATCACCGCCCTGCCGCTATTGGCTGCCAAAGATTGGGGATTATTCACCGCCACCGGGCTGGATATGGAGGTCATCCTGATGCAGTCCGCGCTGGTACCGGCAGCCCTGACTCAAGGCGACATCGACTTTCAAGCCGGCGTCGGACCCGCTTCCGTGAATGCAACCATGACTGGTTTTGCGACGCGCGCCATTTGGTTTTCGTCGGATAAAATATCCTATTGGCTCATGGCCAAGCCGCAATATAAAACTCTCGAGAGTTTGAAAGCGAAGAAAATTTCTATCACCGGGTTGGGCGGCACCGTTCACGTGGCCTTCAATCTGGCTCTGGAAAAACTCGGCGTCAATCCGAAAGAGTTTGTTCTAGTGTCGATCGGCGGACAACAAATTCAACAGCTCATTTCCTTGGAATCGGGCTACGTCGATGCGGCGCTCCTGTCGCCGCCGGTTACTTTCGGCGCGCTGAAAAAGGGCTTCGCTAAAGTCCTGGACGTCGGCTCGATGGTGGAAATGCCCGGCGGCGGCCTCACGGCGCTGGTCAAAACAATCCAAGAGCGGCCCGCCGAAACCAAGCGAGTCATCCGCTCGCTGCAGCAAGCCAAGGAAGAAATCCGCAAGTCGAAGCCTAAAACCCTCGACCTGATCGTCAAGCTTCTCAAGATGGATCGAGAAGCCGCGGGCGAAACCTATGATCAGTTCCTTACCACGCTCAGCCCGACTGGAATCCCTACACGCGTCGGCATGGACATTCTCGTCAAATCGGTTCAATCCCAAGGACGCCACGTCGACCGCAAAGTGGCGTTCAACGAAATCGCCGACGACCGATTGGCGACCGAAGTCGCCAGGGAAATGGGCTACAAGATTCCATAATTCAAGCAATCGAAATCTTTTCCCTCGCCCACTAAGTGGGAGAGAGAGCCTGTCCTGAGCGAAGTCGAAGGAGCGAGGGTGAGGGCAAAACGACGGAGGGCAAAAGTGCTAAGGATACATATGAATCGATTAACACCGCGAAAATTCGTCTGGCACATTTGCGTCGCACTGTTGCTAATTCTTCTCAACGCTCTCCCGGCGGCAAGCCAGGACAAGCGTGCCAAAGTTCGCATCTCAAACGCCGGTTTTACGATCACGGCATTACCGCTTTTAGCCGCCAAGGATTGGGGCGTGTTCAGCGCGAATGGTCTCGACGTGGAGTTGATCGTCATGAGCCCGCCGATCGCGGCGGCGGCCTTGGCACAAGGCGATATCGATTACGTCGCCGGCGTCGGGCCGGCGTCCGTCGCCGCGACATTGAGCGGCCTGCAATCGCGCGCGATCTGGTTTTCGTCGGATAGAATCTCGTATTGGCTTCAGGCGCCGTCGCCATACAAGACTCTACAGGACCTTAGAGGCAAAAAAATCGCCATCTCGGGAGGAGCCGGCGGCACCAACCATGTGGCATTGTTAATCGCGCTGGAAAAGTCTGGTGCAAATCCAAAAGACTACACGATGGTCGGGATCCCCGGACAGCAGCTTCAAGTATATTACTCGCTTGAATCCGGCTTCGTCGAAGCTGCTCTGCTCTCGCCGCCGGTCACGTTCAGCGCCGCGAAAAAAGGTTACTACAAAATCATGGACGTCGGCGCAATGGTCGAAATGCCCGGCGGCGGTTTGACGACGATGATCAAGACAATTCAGTCCAAGCCGGCGGAGGTGAAACGCGTCATTCACGCGCTCCAGTCGGCCAAGGACGAGATCAGAAAATCCAAGCCAAAGACCGTCGAGCTGATCGTCAAACTTCTAAAAATGGATAAGGAAGCCGCGAGCGACACTTACGACGCATTTCAAACAACCTTGAGCCCGAATGGCGTTCCAAACCGCGCCGGCATCGACAATCTTGTTCGATCGCTGCAGGCGCAGGGCCGCTTCACCGATCGCAAGGTCGCGTTCACCGAGGTCGCGGACGACCGCTTGGCGACTGAAGTGGCGAAAGAGTTGGGGTATAAACTGCAATGACGATCGAAGTCTCGCATGACCACTGAGCGAAGATGAAAATGCGACAAATGGATTTTTTCGCGGATTGGTTACTTCTCCCCCTGG
The DNA here is from genome assembly GCA_035637295.1 of Verrucomicrobiia bacterium. Classification (GTDB taxonomy): domain Bacteria; phylum Desulfobacterota; class Binatia; order UBA9968; family UBA9968; genus DP-20. Next base: position 6,508 of record DASPXM010000415.1, on the reverse strand, counting down.
GAGAAGGCTAGGATGAGGGCGTTCGAAGTGCGGTCACCCTCACCCTTGCCCTCTCCCGCAAGCGGGCGAGGGAAATCAAACGATCGAGCGGTGCGTTCATTCATGGATTTTACTGGATCGAGGTAAAGCGTGACTAATATAGCTTCTGATGTCCTCGTCGCCGGCGCCGGATTGGCCGGCTTCACCGCGGCGGTCCGCGCCTGCGAACAAGGCGCCAAGGTTTTGTTGATCGAGAAGAGCAACGGGGAACTGGGCGACGGCAATGTTTTGATGGCTTCCGGCAGCCTGCGCGCCGGCGGCAAAAGCCCGAAATCCGACCCCGCTGAGCTATACGAATTCGTCATGGCAGAGAAAGTCGGCTATCCCGATCTCGTCAGAGGCTGGTCAGAAACTTGCGGACGCGCCATCGACTGGTTAGCGAGCGCAGGCGTCGGCCTTGAGGAGACTGCGCCGGGAAGAATCTGGTTAGATCAAAATAGCGAAATTTCACTCGCGCCGGTTTATAAAAAAGATGTCGGCACGCGCGCGCTCACCAAACTTAAAGAGCGATTCGTAAATCTCGGCGGACGCTATTTGAACGGCGTCGCATCAGAGCGATTAATCGTTGAAAACGGTCGCGTCTGCGGTGTTATCGGTAAGCAGGTGGGCAGCGAGATCGAATTGCGAGCACGCGCAATCATCCTCGCCACAGGCGGCTTTAGCGCCAACAAAGAACTGGTGAAAAAATATATCGGTCCGCACGCCGATGAATGCAAACTTCGCGGCTCGAAGCAGGACACCGGCGACGGGTTACGCATGGCGCTCGCCGCCGGCGCCAAGGCGGTCAACTTAAGATATTTCTATGGCCATCTAATCTCGCGCAAAGCGCTTACCGATGATCGCTTTTGGCCTTATCCTCGGCTCGATTCCTTTGTCGATGAAGGGATTCTCGTCGACCGCAGCGGCCAGCGCTTCGTCGACGAAGGCCGCGGTGACGTCGCCGTCGCCAACGATCTCGCCCGTTCTAACGATCCAACTGGCGCCGTGCTGATCTTCGATCGCGAAACTTGGGACGCGGCGAAAGACGATGCATTTTCTAATTTGGTAAAGACACCCGCGCCGAATCCCTGGCTCGCTGATAACGGCGGCGAGATCTTCTCCGACCATGCGATCACAGGACTGGCGAAAACGATCGGCGTCGATCACAGTCGTTTGACTGCGACACTGAGCGATTACAATCGCGCGGTCGAGTCGGGCACATGTCATTCTCTACCGGTTGCGCGAACCGGCAAGCCGAAGTTGCTGCGGGCGCCGTTCTACGGCTTGAGAGTCGTCCCCGGCATCACGTTCACGATGGGCGGAATTTTAGTGAACGGTCGTGCTGAAGCGCTGGATGAATCCGAAAAACCAATTCAGGGTCTTTACGCCGCCGGCGACGCCATCGGTGGACTCATGGGCGGTTACGGCGGCGGCTACACCGGTGGATTGATGCAAGCGGTGGTGACGGGCATCCTCGCCGGCGAAAACGCGGCACGGTCGCGGCTATAAACTATGCTGCCGAAAGCTGACGGGGTATTAAACTACTTACTTAGCCGTCACCCCCGCATGTCTCTAGCGGGGGTCCAGGCCGAACTTTCCTGGATTCCCGCTTAAAGCATGCGGGAATGACGGACTTCCGAAAAAGACTGCGAGGGAACGAGGTGAGCCGATGTTTCATCGAGCTGTTTTGAGTCGTACGTTCGGCATGCTCGTGGTCGCGAGCGTCATCACCGGCTTGTCAGTGGGCATCTCGCCTGCAAACGCACAAGGGCCAAAAACCAAAATCAGGATCGCCAATTCCGCCATGAGTGTCACTTCGCTCGCTTTGCTCGCCGCGCGTGAGTGGAAACTATTTTCCGAACGAGGCCTCGAAGCGGAGATCATTCTAATGTCGCCGGCGCTCACCGTACCGGCGATGATTGCCGGCGAGATCGATTACTTCGCCGGCGTCGGTCCAGGCGTGGCGAGCGCAAGCTTAAGTGGATTGCCTTTCCGCGCCGTCTGGGTTTCCTCCGACAAAGTATCCTATTCGTTGGTCGCGAACCCGAAATTCAAAACCTTGCAAGAGTTAAGGGGCAAGAAGATCGGCGTCACCGGCAGCCTGGGTGCGACCAATCACGTGTCGCTGGTGATCGCTCTGGAAAAACTCGGCATGTCGCCGAAAGATTTTAATATACTCGCGCTGCCGCCCACCGAAATGCTGCGCTCCCTCGAAAGCGGCTTTCTCGACGCGGCGTCGCTCAATCCGCCGACTCTGTTTCTCGCGCTGAAGAAAGGTTTCCCGAATATTCTCGATATCGGCTCGTTGGTCGAGATGCCGGGCGGCGGCTTAACTGTTTTAGCCAAGGACATTAAAGGCAAGCCCGACGAAGTGAAGCGGGTGATTCGCGCAATGCAGTCGGCTAAAGACGCGATGCGAAAGTCCAAAGACAAGAGCGTCGAGCTGATGATGCGCATCTTGAAAATGGACCCGGAGTCCGCCGCGGCAACATACGAAGTATTCTTGAAAACCCTGAGCGTCGACGGCATCCCCACCCGCGCGGGCATGGACAACTTGGTCAAGTCGATCCAGGCGCAGGGCCGGTTCGTCGATAAGAAACCGACGTTCAGCGATCTGGCCGATGACCGATTGGCGAAAGAGGTCGCTAAGGAATTAGGTTATAAAGTGCAGTGATGGTTACAACCGAGGATCGAGAATAGAGGATCGAAGATCGCTATCTTCTATCCTCGATCTTCCATCGTCGACCTACACACTTTCGGCTTCTTCTCTATACAGCCCCAACGCTTCCGTCGACGGCCGGTCGTTGATCGAAAACAGGATCGCGTCCTCGCCGCTCGTGTTTTCGTGCGAATGCCATTGCCACGACGGCACGACGAAGATATCGCTTTTGTCCCAATTGAATTCGTTGGCCGAGACCTTGGTCATACCGTGGCCGCGGAACGCGTAATAGACCGTCGTGCTCGTGTGCCGGTGCGTCTTGGTCTTTTCGTGCGGCCGCAGCAACTGGATCGAGCAGGAACAGGTCGGCAGGGTGTGTCCGCCGTCGACAGGGTTGGTATATTCCAAGATTACCCCGTCATAGGGATCGCCGGCGCTTTCTTTGAGCGCTTGCAAGCTCGCATTGGTTTCTTCCCACGGATAACGGTACGGCGGCGCCTGAAAAGAATTCTTGATCCAGGTGGGGCGGGCGTGGGAGAAAATCTTCGACGAAAAGTTTTCCGGCTTCTCGACTGGCTGTTGCTCCTTCTTAAAGTTTTCCTGGATCATTGCACCGAAATGAGTCACCAGCCTGACATCCAAGCCATCCAACCACATGACGGGTTCGGTAGAACCGTTAAAGTGGTCGTGCCAGGTCCAGTTCGGCGTCGTGATGAAATCGCCTTCGAACATCGGAAAGCGCTCACCCTCGACGATTGTGTAGGCGTTCGGCGTCCCTTTAACGATAAAACGGATCGCCGCCGCGGTGTGGCGGTGCGCCGCGGCGACCTCGCCCGGCTTTACCAGCTGCACGGAAATATGCACAGTGTTGGTCATGCCCGCGGCGAGCCCGGGATTTCTCATTTGGATCGTCCGTCGCCCCGCCTCGCCCGTGGTGATTAACTCCCCGGACAAGTTGAGCGCATGCATGATCTCGTTACCCTTCCACAAAAAGGGCTTCACGGTCTGTGACCACTCCGAGTGCTCCCAGTGGCCTTTCAAGTTTCGATCCTTCATCCATTGACTGAGTTCTTGTAGATCCATCAGGTCCCTCCCATGCATTAACAACGAAACGGCCGTGACTCCTCAATACAAACCGCGCACAAGCCTGTCAAGCCGGTGGCGGAATATCAATCAATGGGGGTTAAAAACGGGACTGCGCCAGCGGGACCGGCGCGTGAAACAAGAAAAGAAATTAGTGACGTGAGCTAAACCGGTTGAGGCGTGTGAGATTGGTTACCGATGAACGCGCGATTTTCCACACCCGGGAAAATTTACGGACCCGTTGGGGCGTATGCCCCACCGCCGGCAGATTCAGCCCTTCGAACGCCCGATCGATGATCGACCTCGCGGCCACCAAGGCCCAACTGTCGGCGTCGAGTCTGTTTGGAAAAGTCAATTCCTCGGCGGCAAAGCAATGGGCAAAACTATGCACCCATATCTTGCGGTGCCCGGCGTCGGTATAAAGCCACACACAAGCTTCGGGCAGCCACGACTGCGGCGTGATTTCGTAGGAAGCGGCTTTAATACCGCAGCCCCGATGCTCCAAAGTATGACTTATGAGGTTTTCATCGAAGTCCACCAGAACACTCCAATGCTGAAAGCGGTTCAATCCACGTAAAAAGGAATTTTGAGCCTCGGGACCATTCAGACCGCAAAGGATATACCAATGGTCAGATAGGTATTTCCCAGGACTCGAGTGGAAGAGTTCGCCAAACAAGGATCGAAATTTGCTCCTAGCTTGTCAGCGCGGGTTCAATTTCTGACCGCTCCGGGGCTCGGTTTGACAGGGTATCGCGAATGTGAAAACTGGATCGAACGATGAAACTCCCAACCGCCACTGGTGAGCGGCGGTCGCTTCGACTGCTCCTTGGCCTGGTGGGAATATTATTTCTGTCGGGTTGCCTGACCGATCGCTTAGGCGGTGCTTTTTCGAAGACTCCGGAGGAACTGGACCACGCCGCCACGGACGAAACAAAAAAAGTGATCGACCAGGCATACGCCGGGATCGACCCGGCGAGACTCGTGGACTATCATACTCATATTCTCGCCGTCGGAACGAGCGCGAACGATGCGTTCATCAACGCAAAAATGCAATTCAACCTCGAACGGCTAAAGTTTCAGATCTACTCGAGCGCATCGGGCATCAAAAACATCGACAATGCCGACCAGGAATATGTCACGCGGCTCATCCGCTTGGCGCGTGGCAGCAATCGTCACGGCAAATACCGCATCCTGGCCTTCGACAAGCACTACAACGCCGATGGCACGGTCAATCTCGATAAGACCAACATGTACGTGCCCAATCAGTATGTCGTCGACGTTGCCCAAAAATATTCAGACATTTTTTTGCCGGTGGTATCAGTTCATCCGTACCGCACGGATGCGATCCAGGAGCTCGACAAATGGGCTAAGGCGGGCGTGAAATACGTCAAGTGGTTGCCTAACGCTATGGGCATAGATCCGGCAAGTCCAGTCATCGAGCCGTTTTATCGGAAGATGAAAGAGCACAACATGATTCTGTTGTCCCACGCGGGCGCAGAACAAGCAGTCGAAGCCGACGAAGACCAGCGCTTAGGCAACCCCGTGTTGCTGCGCAAACCCTTAGAGTATGGCGTGCGCGTGATCATCGCTCACGCGGCGAGTCTCGGCGAGTGTGACGATCTCGACAGCCGGGACGCAAAGAAGGTGAACTGCTTCGACCTTTTCTTACGCCTTATGGATGAGCCGAAATACCGCGGGCTGCTGTTCGGCGAAATCTCCGCCATGCTGCAATTCAATCGCATGCCGGTGCCCTTCGAGACGCTTCTCAAGCGTCAGGATTTGCATCCCCGCCTGGTCAACGGCAGCGACTACCCGCTGCCGGCGATCAATTCGCTGATTTGGACTCGATCGCTCGCGCGCAGCGGTTTTATCACTGCTGACGAGCGGCGATCTCTCAACGAAATCTACGACTACAATCCACTGCTCTTCGATTTTGTTCTGAAGCGTACGATGCGTCATCCGGAAACGAAACAAAAACTCGCCGCTTCTGTCTTCATGGCGAATCCGGGGCTGGAAGATTAGACTGGAGTGGGTGTGATTGGAATCATGGAATGATGAAATATTGGATTTTCAGAGTACCCATTACTCCAACATTCCACCACTCCAGTCTTCGTCACTCCATCACTCCATTCCGATTAGACCGTCACTTCGACCGTACAGCTCCGGTTATTCTCCACGCAGACGCCAATTTTCGCCGATAAGAATTTCCGAATCGTATCGATATTGGTCTGCGAGTGGCGCGATAATGGCAGCGTCGTAAAAGTACCGCCTTTCATCAGCGCCATCGGCACCAGCAGCTGATCTGCCAAATGCTCGCCCACCGCAACGTTTGCCGCCAAATACCTCCGCGTTTCGGTCACCACCCTGTCGGCGACGATCTCAGCACGCACGTTCCGTTCGCCGAAACCGGTGAAGACTTCAATGACGTTTGCGCACTCGACTTCCAGCAATACGATGTTGCCTGGGCCATGAGACGACACAGCTTCGGCGACCATGCTAGACGGTTCCCAGCCGAGTTTCTTCTCGACCACGGCGAGCTCGCGCTCGGCGATGCTGCGCGGCAAGTTGGCCACCAGCGCCCGCGCCGAACGGCGGCGGATCTCGCCGCGATTCGATAGTTCCAGCGGTCGCAGTTCAGACGGCGGCTCGATTGTGACCTTCAGCTTGCCGCCGCCGGCAGGGAAAAAGCCCGCCGCGATCAATTCCGTGCGGACCTGCGCACCGAGCCGGTTGACCAACGGCACGTAG
>DASPXM010000414.1:0-30832 GCA_035637295.1 Verrucomicrobiia bacterium | reverse complement strand
AGCTAAAAGTGACATCTTTGGCCGAAGAGAACTCTTCCGCGCTGGTTATGAACCGACTTAATGCTGGCCTAGGCAGAAAAAACAGTAGAATGATAGGAGTGAGATAACGAAGTATGAGCACTAGCGCGTACAACTAGTGCTCTGTTTAGCCTAAATTTTCGGAAAACGCAAAAGTTTTCTCCCATAGATGAGAAAATTGTAGACGGGTGTACCGTTCGCGGTACAGAATCTGAAAGCGCGCATTGCGCGCAATTTTTATCAAGCCGGCAAACGGGCTCAGGCGAGCTTCAAATACGTTAGAAAACAACTCCGAGCGAGAGGTCGAAGATATTCCACCCCTCGCTCGGAATCCGGGTGTCGGCTCAAAGGCAACGGCCTAATTTTTACAAAAGCCTCGATCCGTCAAAGGAAAATCGTGTGCGAAATAAACTGACAGCCAAAATAATGGGGGGCTATTCCTACATGAACTGTCACCCACGGCAATCCCCAGAACAAACGACGTGATTGCGCCAAGAATAATCTAGTGTGGTGACCGAGAAGTTCGCGACATAATTCCACGCCTCACTCCGCCCACAAATCTCCCCTTCCCCCTCGGGGTTAGAGTCCTGGAACGAAAATTCCCCCTGTGAATAAAGGGGATAGAGGGGGATTTGAGTGGGCTTCAACCAGAGTGCCATGGTTTGGAGTTTTTAAATAAACTTCTGGGCCAGGACACTAGATTGCTGTTTAACTGGAGGATTCGGAAAGAGAATTACGGACACCCCTGTAGGGAAACAAGGCCAAAACATCCATTGCTCAATCGCCATTGGATAAAAAGATTCTAATAAGTTGCATAGTTAGTTAAAAAATGAGGGGTTGGCATAGGCGTTGCGCAGAATTTAAGAAACACAGCCAAACGGTTAAAGTTTTGTCGAGGCAATTTGCGTTGATAGCGAGCAGCCGAGTGACCATACGAAGCATCCGAGCGCCGATGAGTGAGAATAATTCTAAGCTAAGGTGGAGCAGATAAAATATTTTGACGATCTAAATTCAAACAAGGCGTTAACCTTCAATCGGGTTAACGAATGGCTATGAGATATCAGGCAAAAAGAATCGCGTACCCGGAAGTCTGGGGATACATCCGGCGAAATCAAACGGCGAATTCGTTTGAGTGCACCCATTGTGGTCAGTCATTTCAGACGTACGAACAGCTCCGACGACACGAAGTAGACTGTCTGCACGACGATACGGACAAACAGAAGAGCGTTTAACTCGGCTCGCACACTCCGACGCTCTGCAGCTTAAAAGCAGATCGGAACTAACGAGCGGTTCCGGGCCTGACAGCACATTGCTATGAGCTCATTCGCCGGCGATGCGCTGATGCGCTGACGCGGTGAATGTGTGCTCACTCTGCGCGAGCTTTCTTCTCACCATTGCCGGCCAATGCAGCGAGTCCGGTTGACTTGCGGTCCGATAGATTTTACTCGCGATGGGAAAAAATTACGCAACCGCGATTCATTGCGCCGCACCTACAACATTTGAAATAATTCTATGCCCAAAATGCGCGTGTTCGCTAGTGGAACAGGGTGAATGCGTGCGAATGTTTCAGGTGCAAAACAACGCCTTCAAACCGTCTCAGAGGTGGGATTTCTAGACGTGAAAAAAAAATGATGCGCAAAACCAGCGCAGCGCTTTTTCCTAGGTTGACTCCGCTCCCATAAAGAAGGCTGCAACAATAACCTCGCTTGTAGTAAAAACACAACCGTCTCGAAGGAGAATTCCTTCGGAAAAATAGCGTATTCGAAATGGTAGGATTATGAATGGTCCAGAATCAAACAATTTACCGCCCTGCGGTCGGGGCATAGGATTTGCAGCTACGTGTATCGCGAATTCGAAAAAAAGAAACTGGCATGGCACGGCGGGGAGTTTTTCAAAAATCAACGAGCGAAATTCTTTTATTTCTGTGGGCTGCGAGTTTGGTGGGATCATGCAGATGAATGATTTGTTGAACGACAAATTCAACACACAAAATGACTCAGGATGTGGTTAGTTTGCGTCTCGTGAAGTAAGCGACGCGTCGCTCGCAGGCAATTTTTTGAGTTAAGAGTTAGAGCGCGGATTTTGACTTGAAGGGGAACTCGACGAGCCGTTAAATCAAGCAACGGGGTAGGTATCGGCTTCCTTTACGGGATGACTTTTGGCGAAGGTCCCATAAAGGGAGGGTCCAATCGGGTGCTTTTGTATCAAAGGTGTGTGTCAACGACAGGGCCGTCCTCCCCGTTGCGTTTGTCAGCATAATAACATTCTGACGAAAGTTCAATTGAACTCGGAGCAAATGATAGCAATCCTTCTTTCCGGGCAGGAGAGACTATTTATGGTGTCTATCACACGCTGGTCACGAGTCGCAGTGCTGATGGTATTTTTGTCCGCGTGCTCGGCGGGACCCAACAACAATAAATCCGCAGGCGCCGCAGTTCCCGTTGCAGGTGATACCACCGCGGCGGTCGGAATGGAAAAAGCAAAACAAAGTGATGACACCCAAAGGCTGACGGCTCTGTGGGAAAAGCGAACGCAACAGCAAGGCGCCAACGATTATACGATCGGACCGGGTGATGTCATCGAGATAAATGTTCCTGGCATGGAAGAAATCAAGAACATGTCCGAACGGATCAATGGCGACGGAACCATTACTCTGCCGTTTGTCGGGGTCATCAAGACCACGGGCATGACAGACAAGGCCTTGCGTGATGAGATTCGCCGGCGACTCGAAGAAAAATACATGCACAATCCGCAGATCAATCTGTTCGTGAAAGAATTTCGCAGTCGACAAGTCGCAGTGATCGGCGCGGTGCAGAAACCTGGGCTTTACAATCTAGCGAGCCCCTACGACACGCTTCTGGACATGATCTCGCAGGCGGGAGGCATGAAGCCGGAAGCGTCAGAGCGTGTCTTGTTTGTCCCGGCGGAGCCGGCCGATAAGGACAAGGCAGCGGAGGTCGCCAAGTCCCTTCCTCTGCAGGTCGTTAGGCAAGATCCTTCCGCGCTGATTCTTAAAAACGTCGAACCCATCAATATTAGTCTCGATAGCATTAGCCGAGCGAACCAAGAGCGCTATCTGCAAATGCCCGCGCGCCCTGGCGACATCATTATGGTTCCGGGGGCCGGCGAGGTGTTGGTTCAAGGGTGGGTCGAGAAGCCGGGCGCTTACAAGATCAGTCCAGGCCTGACGATTCTAGGAGCCGTGGCCGCGGCCGGCGGCCCGAGTTTTCCGGCGGACAGAGGATCGGTCCAACTCACACGGACTGAAAAGTCCGGACAGAAAGCGTCATTCACGGCAGATCTAGACGCGATCAGAAGCGGCGCTCAGCCTGATTTGCCGCTTCGAGAAGGTGACGTCGTTGATGTGACTTCGTCCGGTCCGAAATTGGTGGCGTACGGGATTTATCGCTTCTTCACATCCATCATGAGCGTGGGGGCTAGCATTCCGGTTCGCTGAGGTCCCAAAGTTTCATCAGGAGAGGATACTTATGAACGAAGTTTCTCCATATTCGAGCCGAGGCACGATTTATATTGTTCCGGATCAAGACGACCCAATGGCCCAAGCGCGCGGTGTACAGGAACCAGAGGACGCTCCCGGCGTGCGAGATTACTGGCAGATCATTCGAAAGCATAAATGGAAAATCATTGGCTGCTTGTTCGCTGCGATCATCATCGCACTGATCTTCGTTCTGACGGCAACCCCGATTTACACCGCAAAGGCCCAGCTAGTTATCGAGCGCAAAAGTCCCCAGGTCGTCAACATTCAGCAGGTGATTTCCGAATCGGTCGAATCCGACGAACACAATTATTATCAGAGCCAATACGAAATGCTGCGCAGCCGGAGTTTGGCGGCGGATGTGATCAAACAGCTCGGGCTCGACAAGAACGCCGCTTTTGCCGGAAAAACCGGCTTGGGGGATCCGCTCGCGAGTTTGTGGGCCATGGTCAACAGCTGGATCCCGAGTAATGTCCGCAGCAACAGCCCGCGCGATCCGTCGGGCGTCGATTCGCGGCTGATCGATGCTTACGCAGGGGCGCTGGAAGTGGAGCCGGTTAAGCGCAGTCGTTTGGTAAACGTCGCGGTGAGCACGCCGGACCCGTCGCTTTCCGCCAATATAGCCAACGCGCACGCCAATGCGTTCATTCGTCAAGGCCTGAAGCTGCGCTCGCGCGCGAACGAAGATGCCAAGAAATTTCTCGAGACCAAATTGGCCGAGCTCAAGCAGCGCGTGCAGAATTCGGAAGAAGCTCTGAACCGTTTCCGTCGAGGCAAAGGGATCATTTCGCTCGATGATAAGGAAAATATCGTCGTCGATCGCCTGGCGGATCTTAACAAACGTCTCACGGAGGCCGAGGCTGAACGGATCGGGCTGGAATCACAGGCCCGACTAATCAAACAGCGCGAATATGACTCTCTGCCCGCGGTGATCACTAATCCACTGATTCAAAATCTTAAATCGCAATTGGTGACGCTCGAAGGGCAGCAGGCTAACCTCGCGGCGCAGTTCAAGTCCGGTTATCCTCGATTGGCGCAAATCCAGGCCCAAGTCGAGGAAGCCAGACAGAGGCTGTCGCAACAAATTAAAGGCGTCGTCGAAGGAATCAACTCGGCCTTTTATGCTGCCGCGTCAAAGGAAAAAGAGCTCAGGAGTCAAATGGACAAACAAAAGTCCGATGCCCTGGCTTTAAAAGACGCTTCCGTGGAATACGCGATTCTATCGCGCGAGGCGGACACCAACAATCAACTTTACGACAGCGTGTTGGAACGCATGAAGGAGATCAGCGTCACGGCGGAGATTCCCTCTTCCAACGTTTCCGTTCTCGACAACGCGGAAACACCGCTTGCGCCTTCCAAACCGCAGAAGAAGCTGATCCTGATGATGGCTGTGGTGCTGGGATTGATGGGGGGATTGGGTTGGGCTTTTCTTTCGGAGCATTTGGATGACACTTTGAGAACCCCAGAAGATGTCGAACGCTATTTGCGGCTTGCCAACTTGGTCGTCGTGCCGGACTTTTTCAGCGTTCCCAAGAACGGCGCCAATTGGAAGTTGCCGTTTGTCGGTCGCCCGCCGGCGATGGATTCCAAATTATGCGTTCCGAGCAAAAGCCCGGCGCCAGCCGATCTACGTTTCACCGTAATTACCGAGGCGTATCGAAAATTGCGTACCTCCATCCTGTATTCGCGACCGGGGGAACCGCCCAAAACCATTCTCTTCACCAGCAGTACGGCCGGTGAAGGAAAAACCATTTCGGTTGCCAATACGGCAATCATGTTCGCTCAACTTGGCTACAAGTGTCTGGTGATCGATGCGGATCTGCGCCGGCCGTCGTGCCACCGGGCTTTGAGGGTGTCCAACGAGCGCGGGCTCACCGACTTTCTGGTTGGCCAAGAGGCGTTGGCCAACGTGATCAAGCCGACGCCGATTGCCAATCTATCGGTGCTCAACTGTGGTGCGGTCGCGCCGAATCCCACTGAGCTGATTGCGTCCAAAAAAATGCGCGATGCCCTGGATAATCTCAAGGAGCGTTTCGATTTTGTGTTCATCGATTCGCCGCCGGTCATGCCGGTCAGCGACGCCATCGTGCTGTCGACCATGGTCGATGGCGTGGTCTATGTCGTGCGCGGGCAAGAGACGTCGAAAAGTATGGTCAAAGCGGCGATCTCCCAATTGAAAAATGACCACCAGGCAAAGATCCTCGGCGTATTACTGAACCGTGTGGATCTGCGCAGCGCCGAATATGAGGACTATTACATGCACTACGGCGACGACTATTATTCTTCCGTTAAGCTTGCCTGAAGACCAATGTACGGCTCGATCAGCGACGGAAGAATTAGCGCGCGGCGTCACGAGTTCATTACGACGGGAAGGTCAGTCAGGTGAGGGGTTTTTAACTATTTTGATCGGCAACGCGGGAAATTTATCCAGGGAGGAGGAGTTTAAATGCATTATTTGATCACGGGCGGAGCAGGGTTCATCGGCTCACATTTGGCCGAAAGGCTTCTCCGCGAAGGACACCAGGTTACAGTGATGGACGATCTCTGCACCGGATCGATGCACAACATCGAACATTTGAAACACAAGCCAGGCTTCGAGTACGTCATCGATACGATTTTTAATCGGCCTTTACTCGCCGAGCTCGTCGATGAGTGCGATGCCATCTTTCACCTCGCCGCTTCGGTCGGAGTCCGGCTGATCGTCGAGAGTCCAGTCCACACGATCGAGACCAACGTCAAGGGGACCGAGGGCGTTTTGGAGTTTGCCGCCAAGAAGAAAAAAAAGGTGCTCGTCGCCAGTACGTCGGAAGTGTACGGCAAGGCGAGCAAAATTCCTTTCTCCGAAGCCGATGACCTGGTCATGGGGCCGACTTCTAAATGCCGCTGGAGTTATGCCTGCTCGAAGGCCATCGATGAGTTCTTGGCCTTGGCCTATTGGAAAGAAAAAAAGTTGCCGGTGGTGATCGCCCGGCTCTTCAACACGGTGGGACCCCGCCAGATGGGACGCTATGGCATGGTGTTGCCCAACTTCGTGCGCCAGGCCCTCGCGGGGCTGCCCATTACCGTCTACGGAGACGGCAAACAATCGCGCTGTTTCTGTCACGTCAGCGACACGGTCGAAGCGCTCTCCCGATTGATCGGTCACCCCGGTGCGGTCGGGGAGATTTTTAACGTCGGCAGCGAGCAGGAAATCACGATCGCGGAACTTGCGGTGATGGTAAAAACGATGACGCGGAGCAACTCGCCGATCCGTTTTATCCCGTATGATCAGGCCTATGAAGAAGGCTTCGAAGACATGCAGCGGCGCGTGCCCGACATTGGCAAGATCAAAAAATTCATCAATTTTCGACCCACCCAAAGTACGCAAGAGATCGTTGAAAGCGTGATCGAGTATTACCACAAGGAGAGTGCGCCGCAGCCGGCAAACGCCTGGCAGCTTGCGGTGGGAAATTCGTTCTAGCTGCTCGAGCCACGTCGACTGCACAGTCATATGAACGGATCATGGGATAGCGCTGCGATTCTTATCGTCCCAGCTGCCGCACTGATTCTCACGATTGCCAGCGTGCCCCTAGTCAGCCGGTTGGCGGCGCGATGGGGCTGCATCGCTTTGCCTAAGCGAGAAAGGTGGCACACCCGTCCCACACCGACGCTCGGGGGACTCGCCTTCTGGCCGCCGTTTTTGTTCGTCGCGCTGCTTCATTCCTCGAATCTTTCGACAGGCGTGTCGTTCTTCGTCGTTGGCGCGATGATGTTCGCTGCCGGCATGTACGACGACCTCCGGCAGCTTCGTCCGGCAACGAAATTGCTCTTTCAGATTATTGCCGCCGCCGCGGCGCTTTGCTTTGGCTATCGCCTCAAGTTTTTTTCTTGGGGGCCGTTAGACGCTCTGCTGACGGCCGTTTGGATCGTTGGTTTGACCAATGCGCTCAACTTGCTCGACAACATGGACGGCTTGGCTTCCGGAATCGGTCTTATCGCCGCGGTCTATTTGGCGTTCTTGTTTAATCAGCAGGGCGATCGCGACTCCATGATTATCGCATTGGCTCTTGCCGGCGCTTTGGCCGGATTTCTTTTTTATAATTTTCACCCGGCCGCAATATTCATGGGCGATGCCGGAAGCCTTTTTCTGGGAACGTCACTCAGTCTGTTAACCATTCAGGCAAACGGGGAAGCTTCCAACATTCTCTCTCTGGTTGCGGTCCCGACTTGTATCTTGCTCGTACCGATACTTGACACATCCTTGGTGACTGTGACGCGCGTACTGCGGGGCCAGCCCATTTCGCAGGGCGGTAAAGATCACGCGTCGCATCGCCTCGTCGTTTTGGGGCTAAGCGAGGCGCAAGCGGTGCTGCTGCTCTACTTGATCGCCGCCGTCTCGGGAGCGAGCGCGCTGTTGTTCGAGCGCTTCGATTACGATCTGAGCCTGGCCTTTCTTCCACTAGTGATTCTTTGCTTCGCTCTGTTTGCCGCTTACTTGGCGCAAGTCGAGATCGTGTCCGATAGCGAGCGCGGCCAAATTAAGTCGGACAAAAAGCTCGCGCTGTGGTTGTCGGCGCTCACCTACAAAGGCCGATTGCTGGAAATCGTGCTGGACTTCTTTGTGATCGCTCTTTCTTACTACCTCGGATTTGTCCTGCGCTACGAATTCAATATGAACGACTCGCTGACGGAGTTGTACATCACCTCACTGCCTATTGTTTGGGTCGCGACCTATCTGTCTTTGATTTTGTCGGGCGTCTACCGCGGACTCTGGCGTTACACGGGTTTACACGAGCTCGTGCGCATCGGCGCGGCAGTGGTCTTCGGAACAATCCTGACGGTTGGTGCGCTGATGGTCGTTTATCGCTTCGTCGGTTATTCAAAATCCGTGTTCATCCTTTACAGCCTGCTGCTCTTTCTCGGCATGGCTGGCAGCCGCCTGTCATTTCGATTGTTCGGACTGTTCGTCTCTCGGCCAAGGCCGGATCAAGTGCCGGTGCTGATTTACGGCGCCGGTGACGGCGCCGAGGTCTTGGTGCGCGTTTGTCGAGAAAACCCGCGGGTCGGCTATCAGCCGGTGGGATTTCTCGATGACGATCCCAGAAAAGAGGGAAGCAGCGTGTTGGGATTGAAAATTTTTGGCGGGCCAGAAAAGCTGCCGCAAATTTTGCAACGCGAACAAGTGCGCGGCTGCATCATCTCATCGCCTGGCAGTCTCACCCGCGATCATGCCCGGCAAATCCGTTCTCAATGCGCGAAACAAGGCCTGTGGATTAAACAACTACGTCTAGAGTTCGTCGAGGAGGGAGTCGGTAAACCATGAAAACAAACTTGCCCCGTTCTGTCGCAGTCGCCGGTTTGGGATACGTCGGCCTGCCTTTGGCGACCGCCTTCGGCAAAGTAATCCCGACGATCGGCTTCGACATCAATGAGCATCGGGTTCGAGAGCTGCGCAAGGGAACCGACCGCAACGGCGAAGTCGAGAAAGCCGATCTGCACGAGAAACTGTTGGAGCTCACCAGCGATCCGTCTCACTTGCGGCGTGCCGCCTTTGTTATCGTCGCCGTGCCGACACCGGTCGACAAGGCCAAGCGGCCGGATCTTTCTTGCCTGGTCGATGCCAGCCGTCTGGTCGGACAAAATCTCACCCGCGGCGCGACGGTGGTTTATGAGTCGACGGTCTATCCCGGTTGTACGGAAGAGATTTGTGTACCCGTGCTCGAGCAGGAATCGGGACTGAAAGCGGGGCGCGATTTCAAAGTGGGCTACTCGCCGGAGCGCATCAATCCGGGAGATACCGAGCACACGCTCGACAAAATAACCAAGATTGTCGCAGGGCAAGACGAAGAAACCACTGAAAAGCTCGCCGCGGTTTATGGTCTGGTCGTGAAGGCGGGCGTCTATAAAGCACCGACGATCCGCACGGCGGAAGCGGCCAAGGTGATCGAAAACGTGCAGCGGGATTTGAACATTGCTCTGATGAACGAGCTGGCCGTGCTATTTCACCGCATGGGTTTGGATACCGGGGAGGTGTTAAAAGCGGCGCGAAGCAAATGGAACTTTTTGCGTTACGAGCCGGGCCTCGTCGGCGGCCACTGCATCCCGGTGGATCCGTACTATTTGACCTTCAAAGCCCAGGAAATCGATCATCATCCGGACGTCATTCTCGCCGGTCGCAGGATTAACGACTATATGGGCCACTACGTTGCTCAGGAAACCGTGAAGCTGTTGATTCGCGCCGGCCGGGTGGTCCGCGGCGCGTCGACGCTGATCCTCGGGGCGACGTTCAAAGAAGATGTCAGCGATATGCGCAACACCCGGGTCACCGAGGTGGTGCAAGAACTCGAGAACAACGAGGTCAATGTCAATGTTTACGATCCGTTTGTGGGATCCGGCGAACTGCAGAAATACAACATGCGCGGGATAAAGAACCCCTTTGGGTCAAAAGAGAAATTCGACGCCGTCGTCTTGGCCGTGCCGCACCGCATGTTCGTCGATATGCCGCCGGAAGCCTACGTCGGTCTGATGCGCAACGGCGGCAAACCAGCCGTGTTCGTCGATATCAAAGGCGTGCACCGCGATGCCGGAGCCAAGAGCAACGTGCTGTACTGGAGTCTATAGTGAAGGAAGAGGATCACCGGCCGCAGCTCGACGTGCTGATCGTCACGGGAATTTTTCCGCCGGACATCGGCGGCCCGGCGACCTATGTTCCGGCGCTCGGCGCCGCCCTGGTGAAACGAGGGCACCGCGTCGCCGTGGTGACGCTTAGCGACTCGCCGGATGACGACGGCGCTTATCCATTTTCAGTAAGTCGAATTCGTCGCGCGCGGTTCAAGCTGTTCCGCGTGCCGCTTACCGTAGCCACGATAATCCGCATGGGCTGGGACGCTGACTTGTTGTTTGTCAACGGACTTTATCTCGAAGCCATTGTGGCCAACCTCATTCTGCGCAAACCCCAGGTGCAAAAATGGGTCGGCGATTGGGCATGGGAAAGGGCAACGAATAAACGATGGCTCACCAGCAGTTTCGAAATGTTTCAAGACCGTTGGTGCGGCGTCAAAGCTGAATTATTGAAAGGACTCAGAAACTTTTGTGTTCGTCGAGCCGATACGGTGATCGTGCCGAGTCGTTACCTTGGGCGTGCCGTTGCACAGTGGGGCGTAGCTCGGGAAAAAATCGTGACGATTTATAATTCGATCGAAAGCGAATCTTTCACTCCGGCAGCCATTCCTTTTCCGAACAAATTCAAGCTGGTGACCGTCGGCCGGCTGATCGCACTGAAGCGCATCGATGAGATCATCCGGTCGGTCGGTAAGTGCCAGAATACGGCACTCATCATCATCGGCGATGGACCGGAACGGGAGCCACTGCAAGCTCTGGTGCGCGATCGAGGTCTGCACGAGCGGATTTATTTCGCCGGCCAGAGGACCAAGGCTGAAACCCTAGCGTTGATGGCGGCCTGCGATCTCTTCGTGCTCAATTCGACGCACGAAGGCTTTCCGCATGTGGTGTTGGAGGCGATGAGCCTTGGCTTGCCCGTGGTCGCCACCGCAGTCGGCGGCACGCCTGAATTAATTCGTGACGGCGAAAACGGGCTGCTCTTTTCTGTGGAATCCGACCGCGCGTTATCCGATATTCTTGCGCGACTGTTGGACTCGCCCGGCGAAAGAGAACGGCTCGCCAGCGGCGCGCAGCGCACCGTGGAGCGATTTCGCTACGGAACGATGATTGAACAAACGGAAGCGGTCCTTTGGGGCTTGCATGAACGACTCAATCTGAAGTCACCAACGATTTCAGACTGCAGCGCAGCGCGGTAATGAGGGACTATTTTAATTTAGTGAACAACACGCGGAGATGGTTTGAGTGATGGATCAGCTTAGCCTCTTAACAAAACTGGACAGGGTGGCGGGGGCATGCCGCCGCTTAGGGCTCTCGGCTTTGCCGCCCGCAGGAAAGCGTCTCCTCCAGCCGTTAATGCCAGGAGGCGTGTCGGTGACGGTCGACGGGTTCAAGGTCACTGCCTCTATAGAGCATCGTCATTATCTCGAGGCCTTGCGAAAGGATGAAGTCGAGTCGCTCACGGCGAGACTTTTCGCCCGCGTCATCGGGCCCGGCATGACCGTCATAGACATAGGCGCCTTCGTTGGCTGGTACACGCTTTTGGCGGCGCGGCAGGTGGGGCCCTATGGCAAGGTTTATGCGTTCGAGCCCGATCCGCGCAACTACGCCTTGCTCAGTGAAAATCTCCTGAGGAATAAACTCCATGAACGAGTGGTTGTGATACCGAAAGCGGTCTCCGACGACGCCGGCGCCCGCACCTTCTTTCTCCATGGCGGCGATCAAAGTCGCAGCAGTCTTATTCCCTCGGACTTTCCAGCCCAAAAAGTTACGGTCGAGACCGTTGCGCTCGATGATTTTTTCGGTCCCGTGATGAAACCCGACGTGATCAAGATTGACATCGAAGGAGGAGAGATCCTCGCGTTGAACGGCATGGAACGGATACTGAGCTGCGCCGATCGAAACGTCAAATTATTCATTGAATGTAATCCATCATCGCTTCGGCTGGCGGGTAACTCGCCCGACGCGCTGATCGCTAAGCTCGACGAACTTGGGTTCGAGATATTGATGATTGATGAATCGAATCGTCGCCTTGCAGCGCTCGACTCGCGCGTCGAAACCGCGAAGTATGTCAACCTGTATTGTACCCGAGGGGACTAACTGGACGTCTCAGGAGGTCGCGACACAACAGTCATGCACCACGAAGGATCCGTTCGCGCTCTTTGGTGGTGAATAAATCCCGCTAGAAGCGAGCACGTGTGACATGAAGCGCTTTCAAAATGTCAAATTGTCCGCCGTTGATCGCTCCGCATTCTCCGGTGCGGCCCACGTCGGCATGCTCGCCGAAAACATCATGACCGTGGTTCGGCGCGCCGCTCGTCATCCGATGACCGAAGGCGCGGTGCTGCTCGCCGTATCTCAGTACCTGGCAGCGGCCATTGGCCTGATTGCGAGCGTCGTCAGCGCGCGATTGTTGGGCCCAAAGGACTTTGGACTGACGGCGGTGATCATATCGTATCCGATGTTGCTCGGCGCGCTGCTCGCTGTGAAGTCCGGCACCGTAACCACCCGCTACATCTCGGCGTTTCGTGAGCGGTACCAAGACGACGCGCTCGAAAGCATCTGCTTGTTGGGCTTTACGTTGGATTTTGTCGTATCACTCACCGCTTTCATTCTCGTCGCCGCGACGGCGTGGTGGGTTGCGGAACATTTCTTTTATGCCCCGGGGGCAGCATGGCTCATGGTCGCATTTGCGGCGGCATTCCCGATTTGGTCGCTCCATGGGACCAGTGGCGCGATCCTCACCTCCTTCCAACGGTTCCGGTGGGTGGCCGGGCTGCAGATTCTTGATCAAGCCATCAGTTCGGTCTTGGTGATCGGACTTCTCGTGGCCGGTTTTGGCGTTACCGGCGCGGTTCTTGGAACGGCGGCCGGCCATGTCTTGAAAGCATTGATTACCACCACGGTAGCGAGCTCGGTGTTTTATCGTGAACGGTCGACTTACTGGTGGCGTGGTTCGCTCGCTCGCGTCAAGCCTTTGCGGAAGGAGATCAGCCGTCTGTTCGGATGGAACTATCTCGCCGTGACCTGGAGCGGCCTCATCGCACAATTGCCACTGATGATTTTGGCGCACCTGCGCGGGCCGGAAGCAGCCGGCTTTTACCGTTTAGCCACCAGTATCGTCACCGCCGGCTCTTATCTGGAAACCTCCATGGGCAAAGTGGCTTATCCGACGCTCTCGATGCGCTGGGGCGCTGATTCACGAGAGCGGTTCCGTCAGGCTTTGCAACGCTGGAGCCTTCAAGCCGGTCTTCCGGTCGGGTTGCTGGTGCTCCTGACCATACCTTTCTTGCCGATGATCGTTCCGATCGTCTTTGGGGCGCATTACGCGCCGATGGTGCCGGGAGTTCAAATCATGATGGCGGGAGCGGCGGTCAGCGCAATATTTTTCTGGCTGAATTCGTTCTACTACGCCTCGGCGAACGTGAGTCTCTGGACAATCGGATACGCGCTGCAGACGATCATCGTAATCGGTATGGCGTGGATTTTTGTCGGGCGCTGGGGTTTCCCCGGCATGGCGGTGCTCAGCGCCGCGGGCAAAGTCGCCTTTACGTTGACCATGACCGTCGTGTTCTACAAGCTGGCGTCGAGTCGGTCCACCGGGAAGGAGAATATATCGTGAGCGATCATAAGGCGGTTTGTTTCACGCTTTGGTTTCCAGAACATAATAATCCGCGTTATGCAGCTCTGTTTCCGAGGCTCTCCTCGGCGGTGCAATTCTGTAAGATTCACCTCAGTCAGCGTCGTCTGATCCGCGCCTTGCAGTATCGGTTGTGGCACGGCTTGAGCCGTGCGCTGATCTATCCTGCCGCGATGCGATATTTGGGCGGCAAGTACGAAACTCTGTTCACGGTCACGACGGACCAAATTCCGGTGTGGCCCAAGGAAAGAAGCGTCATTATCGATCTCGACGATCCCTACTTTACGGCCGCGGAAGTGAAGGCGCTGAACTTGCCGCAGGTCAAGGCGGTGGTGGTCACCACCGAACGGGCCAAGACGATTTTCCAGGAGATGGGAGTGGTTCGCCCGATCCACGTCATTCCGCAGGGAGTATCCATGGGCCAGGTCGATCGGGCCAAGAGCCAGGATATTTGCACGCGTTTCAAGCAGGACGGCGACGTGATCATCGGTTATCACGCGCCGTCGTTGACGATGGCCGCCGACGGTTCACGACGATCGCGGGGCGATCAGGATGATTTGGACTTTCTTTTTGACGCTGTCGAGCGGGCGCGTGCCATCGAGCCGCGGATTAAGCTGTGGTTGTTTGGCGAACCGAGTGAATCCTTAAAAGCTCACGTGGTTCAGGGACGAGACTCATGGGTGAAGTTATTCGGCTATGTGCAATTTTCCGAAATGCTCAATTACTTGTCCGACTTGGATGTCGGCGTGTACCCGAGGACTTGGTCGCCGCCGCCGGGCCGTTTCAGCGTAAAAATCGCTCAGTTCATGGCCTGCGGCGTGCCGGTGGTGTCGACCCATGTCGATGAAGGCTTGATTTTGCACGAGACTCGTTCCGGCATCATCTGCAGATCGCAGGAAGAGTTTTCACGCGCCCTGGTCGAATTGGCCCGGTCGCCGGAACAACGAGCGACATTGGGAACAGCGGGAAAGCGTTACGCGGAGAAAAAACTCGATTGGTCGATTTTAATGCCAGCGTACATGAATCTGTTGACGGAGTGATGCATGGCCGTGCGAGCCTGTTTCTTAGGCGGAGCGCGCTACGGCCGACCGCTCGATCCGACCAACCAAAAGAAGTTTCGCGCGATGAAGTCTTTCGGTGAGATTTTCGTGATCGGCTTTTTACACGGATGGCGTCCGAGTATCTTTACCGAGCACGCGCGTTTTTATCTTCTGCCAGCATTGCCGCTGGCGGTGTTGCGCCACCTCGAAATGTTGATCGCGGGCTCTTTGCTCGCACTCTGGTTAGTGTTGCGACACGACATTCGGATTATCGTCACCCAGAGCCCGTACGAGGGCTCGGCCGCGGCGGCGGTCAAAAAGATCGCCGGCTGGCTGGGACGACGGATTTTTTTAGTCGTCGAAGTGCACGGCGATTTTGAAAGAAGCTTTTTTATGGAGCGTCAGGTTCGGTTTTCCAAGTTTTATCACTTTGTGATGAACCACGTCGCCCGTTTTTCCCTGGGGCAAGCTGATTTGCTACGGGCCATTTCGAGTTCCACCCGGAAGCAGCTCGAGCAATGGGCGCCCGGAAAACGCGTTGTGCAATTTCCCGCATGGACGGATATCGAAGTATTTCTCCGCGCTGGAATGCACAACGAAGAGCAGCACACAGGACGGGTGATGTATGCCGGCGTGTTGACGCCGCTCAAGGGAGTGCATCGGTTGATCAGCGCTTTTGTGCCCATCGCCGAGGAGTTCGCGGATGCCCGCTTGATGATCGTCGGTCGCGACGAAAACAAAGATTATGCCGACGCGTTGCAAAAACAGGTTCAGCAACTCCAGTTGGACGACCGCGTCGAGTTCAAGGAAGCCATGCCGCAATCGGAGTTGGCGACGTGGATGGGATCGGCCGCGGTGGTCGTCCTGCCTTCTTCATCTGAGGGACTCGGACGAGTGATTATCGAGGCGATGGCCACCGGAACTCCGGTGATCGGCAGTCAGGTGGGCGGAATTCCCGACCTGATAACGGATCGCATCAGTGGTTTTTTGGTGCCCCCCGATGATGAGCGCGGGCTCACGGAGCGCATTCGCTGGATCCTGGAAAATCCCGTGGGGGCACGCGCCATGGGCCGTGAAGGGCGCGACTTTGCGGCGCAGTTTTTTTCTACGGAAGTTTACTTGAGCGGCTACCGACAGATCTTTCAGGTCGCTCAGGATGGACAACTGGTGAACCATGAGGCTTCTGCTTTTTAACCTCGCCACGGATGTCGACGATCCGATCCTGGGCTTTACGACGCACTGGATCGGCGCCTTGGCGGCGCGGGTGGAGTTTATCCATGTCATTACGATGCGGTCTGGCCGGCTAGACGCGGCGAAGAACGTGCGCGTTCATTCCCTGGGGAAAGAGAAGGGATACAGCGAACCGCGCCGCCTCTTTGAGTTTTACAGGATTCTTCGGAGGATACTGCGCGAAGAACGGATCGACGCGTGTTTTTCGCATATGATACCGCTGTTCACGATTCTCGGAGCGCCGTTGCTCAAGGCGAGACGCATTCCAATCGTCACCTGGTACGCGCATCCCGCGGCGACCCGGACCCTGAAGATCGCGCACAAACTCTCGGACCAAATCGTCTCCAGTGTCGCCACCGCCTATCCCTACCGGCGCGATAAACTAACGCCGATCGGCCATGGCATCGCCACCGACATATTTTCGCCGGATGACCGAGTATTGCGTGCCGAGCCTCCTGTCATTCTTTGTGTCGGCAGGCTATCGCCGGTCAAAGATCATCTAACCCTGTTGAACGCCGCTGCGCTATTGCGGCGAGCCGGAGAGCCGTTCCGTGTAGTCGTGGTTGGCGGTCCGGCAAAGTCCGAAGACCAGGATTATGTGCGCTCGCTACACGACCACGTGAAAATTCTCGGACTCGAAAAAGTTGTTGCGTTCGAGCCGCCATTACCCATGCGACAACTTCCCGACTGGTACCGCCGCTGCACGGTCCACGTAAATATGTCGCCCGTCGGATTCGGCGACAAGGTTGCGTGGGAGGCCATGAGTTGTGCCAAGCCGTGTGTGGTCGCTAACGAAGGCTTTAACGAAACCCTGGGGCGGTATGAGCCACGGCTTCTCTATCGTTACGGTGACGCAAAACACCTAGGAGAACGGCTGCAGTGGGTTCTTGGATTATCGCAGCATGAGCGGGACTCCATCGGCGCCTATTTAAGGGAGCAGGTCGTGTCGATGCATTGCATCGATGGACTCGCCCAGCGGCTGATCAGTGTCCTGGAGTCGCTCCGGCACCCGACCCTCAGGCCCACGCCGCGCGAAATCACCGAGAGTCGTTGAGGAAGCATCATGCTTACGGTCACCCGTGAACACGCTTTCAATCGCTGGGCTTACGATGCCGAGGCCGCCAACCGCGGCGGCTTTTTCTGTCTCTGGCTGATCGTGTTGGCGTTCTTGTTCGGCCTCATCACCTTGTCCTCGGCTCAGCCGTGGCTCTTGCCGGTTTTCTTGACGATGGCCTATGCGGCGCTGGCGATCGCCTTCGTCAGGTCGATTCAAACATTACGGGACACATTTAATCCTCTCTGCCTAATCTTCGCCATCGGCGTGGTGCGTCATTTGTTGCCGGCTTGGTTGATCCTCAGCGGCATCGAGTTCCCCGACCAAGTCAGAGTATTTTTTCAGGCGATGAAGTTGTCGGACGACGACTGGCGATGGGCGCATGCGCTGGCTCTGACCGGGTTGCTGGGGACCGCTGCAGGCTGGTATTTGGTCCAGCCGTTTCGCCTGAAAGGTGGGCCGGCGAGATTGAACTTTTCTCTTGTCCCGGGAGTCAAGCTCGCGGCTTTCCTGGGCATGCTGGTGGGGTTCGCTGCGCTGGCGGTTTTCCTTGTCAGCAATGCTTCACTGGACGTGATCAGCAGCGGCGCCTTCCGCGAAACGACGATCCAAACCGGCACCGGCAAGTATTTTTTTATGGCCTATGCGCTGATCGCCGGGAGCGTGCTTTTGTCTTGTTACTATCTGGCCAATGGCCGAACCATGTTTGCGCTCGTTCCAGTCGGCACGGCAACGTTATTTTATTGGGTATTGGGCGGCAGAAATCGCGCCGTCGTTGCGTTGGCAGCGGGGTTGCTGTTGCTGTGGTACCGCCATCGGCAGAAAAACGGCTGGCCTAAAATCACCTTAAGGTATCCCCATTATGTGATCGCGCCATTGATCATCGTTGCCGTTCTGTTCGTCTCATACGTCGGCGCGCTCTATCGCGGTGAGCTCGGCGCTCGGGCTTTCTCCGAGGGATTAACACTCCGCGGCTTGTGGGACTATCTGCAGGTCAGTATCTTCACCGACCTGGGCCAGCTGCATGCCTTGGCCGGAGCGCTGGCCATTGGCCCCGGAGTGCTCGGCGGGCAAACGTTTCTCGGCTCGCTGACGTGGCCGCTCAACAAAATCATCTTCATCCCCGGCCGGAGCGCCGGCGTGTACATCGTCGAAACCCTGGTCGGATTCGTCACGCCGGACGACAGGTGGGCCGTCAATGCTTCGCTAATCGGCGACGCCTACTTGAACCTCGGCCTGCGCGGAGTGCCTGTCGTCATGGTGCTCTATGGCGCCATCGTGAAAATGCTTTACTTGAGATTCCGTCAGGGACGTCTCCATGCGGCGATTTACGTGCTCGCTTTCATCTGTAGTCTGCAGATGTCATGGGCATCGATTGAAGTCTGGCCACAGGCATTGACTCTTCTCGTATTCACCTGGGGTCTCATTTTTGTCGGCGAAACGTTTTTTAACATTAGACGCCGGAGCGTAACGCATTGATGCGGCGGCAGCGGAGTAGAGAATACAGGCAAGTTGATTCGTGAATGATTTTCGTTTGATCAATAGGTTTTCGGCAGCGGGGTGGCGCCGTGTTTCGTGGCACGCTTTTAAAATTAGGAATGGTGGGGAACCGAGCGCTTTCACAGGCGGATAATGGTCTGATCTTTGACGGATACTAGATGACCCTCACGACTCTGGCGTTTCACGCCGAGAAATTACACCAGCCCCGGGTTTGGTGGCGGGTGGAAGTGGTTGCGCGTTGGATGGCGGCGCATGGGATCCATGCGACATTTTTCGTCTATCCGTTTCCCGCAATGGTTCACGGCAAAAATATCAACGATCGCGTGCGCTGGCTCGGCTCTTTGGGCCATGAAATCGCTCAGCACACCCATTTTTATGCCGGCACAAGGATCGAAAAGCAAAACAAAGTCGATGATCTCAGCAAAGAAAACATCATCCATTGCGTGCGTCGTGACTTCGCCGCATTGAGCTCGAGTGGGTATTCGCCCAAAGGCTTCACAGCAGGATCTTGGTTTGTCAGTGAGACGGTCCTCGACGTGTTGGTGGAGTTGGGTTTCGTCTATGATTGCTCGGCGCAAATTCCCAAGCCAAGGAATCCGACGCCAGACCCGCGAATGCAGTGGCTGCGCTTGCCGCAAAATTACCGCAACGGCCGCGGTAAACTGCTGTTGCTGCCGACGACGTGCAGCCTAGGCGAGTGGTTCAAGTGGGGTTGGAAGACGGCGCGCGATCAGACTCACTGGCATCAAATCGTCTACCTCCATGATTATGATCTGCTCTCGTTTCACAGGCATCTGATGCTGTTGTGTTTTCTGCGAATCACCCATAGCGAAACGTTCGAGCCGACCTCGATGGCGGTGCAGCAGTACCTGGTTCACGGAGGACTCGCCCAATGTCCCTAGATGTCGCGGAAAAATATGATCGCATTGCCGAAGGGTTTGCCGAGCGATCATGGGCCAATTTGGAATTCGACATGCAACACCGGTTGTCTGTCTCGACTACTTGGGGCCCCGCGCTTTGCGTTGGGGATACGGTGTTGGAGCTGGGCTGCGGTGACGGTTACTTGGCCCAGCTTTTGGTCCGGCACGGCCTGCACTATCGAGGATTGGACGTTGCGCCGCGCATGATCGCAATGGCACGGCGGCGCCAGGCCGCAGCCGGGAACGGGGCCAACTTTATGATCGGCAACGCGGCCCAACTATCTCTCAGCGAGCCGGTCGATGCCGTCATTTCGTATATGGGCGCGTTTTTTACCTTCGTCGAGAATCCCGCAGCGTTGTTGCAGCGGTGGCGGCCATACATACGCAAAAAGATTATTCTCGATCTAAATCCGCGGGGGAAGATTGATATCGCCGGTGCCATTGAGATGCTCACTGCGGCGGGTTTTCGAAACATCGATTGGCGTCCGTTTTTCGTTCCCATGACCGTCAAGCTGCCCCACTCGGTTTTGCATACATTGAGTCTCTGCGAAAACGTTCCGGTTCTGCGAAGCGTGCCTTTGCGTTGGCGCTTCGACGTGCTGCTCAAGGGAGAGACGGGTTTCGGCGGCGATTTTTGACCGCTTAGATACGCATGCCATGAAAAGCCATTTGTCATCATGAAAGTACTACATTTGATCAATACGCTTTCGGCGGGCGGCGCCGAATTCCATCTGCTCACACTTTGCCGCCATCTCCAGGCGCAAGGAATCGAGCCGATCGTGGTATGCCTGCGCGAACATGTGAAAGACAGCCGTTCGCTCCGACCCGATTTCGCGCGGGCGGGCATCCAGGTGATCGACCTTAACGCGGACAGCCGCTACGATTCGCGATTCTTTGTGAGGATCGCTCGCGTCATGGCCGCTGAACAACCGGAGCTCCTGCACACTCATTTGCCACGCGCGGATCTTGCCGGGGCGTTCGCCCAGTTCCTGCGACCGTCCATTCCTTGGGTTTGCTCCGTGCATGCCATCTACAGCGCGGATTGGTCAGGGCGATGGAGTCTGCCCTTGATCAGGATTCTTTGGCGCCGGGCGAACCTGATCCTATGTATCTCACACGCGGTGCGCGATTGGCTGATCCGCCACGGCATGCCGCCAGAAAAGGCCAGAGTGATTCACTACGGGATTGAGACGGAACAGTTCGCCCATTCGGGGACCGACGTTCGAGAGCTGTGGGGCATTAAGGATCGGATCGTCGTTGGCACGATCGGCCGGCTCGAGCCGCGCAAAGGGCATCAGTACGTCATCGAAGCGATGCCCGAACTTTGCCGGCAAATTCCCAACGCGTTGTTGTTAATCGCCGGCCATGACCCATGGGGTTACGGAAAAGCGCTTCGACAGCTGATGAAGAGTCTGCACGTGGAGGAAAACGTGCGCATGGTTGGTTTTCAAAACGACGTTGTCTCATTCCTCCATGCCCTCGATGCGTTTGTTTTCGCGACAACTTCAGAAGGCTTTGGGCAGGTGTTGGTGGAAGCGATGGCCGCGGGTAGAGCCGTGGTCGCGAGCAGAGTGCCGCCTCTCACCGAAATTGCCGTGGACGGGCAAAGCGCGCTGCTCGTTGAGCCGGGAAAACCTGCCGCCTTTGCCGCAGCTTTATCCCAACTTCTGAGCGACCCGGTCGGTCGTCAACGAATGGGCAGGCACGGGCGCGAGCGAGTGCAAAGGTACTTTACCGCCGAGAGAATGGCCGCGGAAACGATCGCGCTCTATGAGGAAGCCTGTGGCCAGATAGCTCAGTTGAGATCACTGGCGTAAAAGCAACCAAACAACTGCGGAGGGAACAAACATGTGTGGCATCTGTGGGTGGGTACAACTTCACGGCAGGTCCGACATTCAAACGTCGACCTTGGTTTTCGAACCCATGAATGCAGCCCTCAGTCATCGCGGTCCGGACGACCACGGCGCGGTGGTTTTCGCCGACGCGGTTCTCGGCATGGACCGGCTCAGTATTATCGATCTCGAAGGTGGACAGCAGCCCATCACCAACGAAGCGGAAGATTGCTGGATCGTGTTTAACGGGGAAATTTATAATTTCGTCGAGTTGCGCGAGGACCTCAAGACACGCGGCCATCGCTTTCGCTCGCGCTCCGACACAGAAGTGATTCTGCGCGCCTATGAAGAGTGGGGCGTAGATTGTGTGCAACGGCTGCGCGGGATGTTCGCCTTCGCGATCTACGACCGTCGCCAAGGCGCGGACCAGCGTGGCGCCGGCGCACAACCACGGATGGTTTTGGCGCGAGATCGAGTCGGCAAGAAGCCTCTGTACTATTATCAAGATGACGACCGCTTGATCTTCGGCTCCGAGATCAAGGCGATTTTGGCTCATCCATCGGTCCGCGCTCGGGTGAATCGGACGGTGATTCCGCTCTATTTAGCCTACGGCTACGTGCCGAGCCCTTTCACTCTTTTCGAGGACATTTGTGAGCTCCCACCGGGGCACATGCTGAACGTCGAGGACGGCAAGATCGCTATCCGCCAGTTCTGGGAAATGCCTCAAGATTCGGTGGCAGAGCCGGCTCTGTCCGAGAAGGAATATTTCGCACAGCTGCGTGAGCATTTCGAAGACGCGGTGAAAATTCGTCTCATCAGCGATGTGCCGCTCGGCGCTTTTCTCAGCGGAGGGGTTGATTCGGCGGCGGTGGTCGCGGTCATGAGCCGCCTGCTCGATCATCCGGTGAGCACATTCGCCATCGGTTTTTCCGATGATCCGTCTTTCAACGAATTGAAATATGCGCGCATCGTCGCCGATCACTACCGCACGGATCATCATGAATTTATGGTCAAACCGGACGCCATCGACCTGGTGCCGAAGCTGGTTTGGCACTACGATCAGCCGTTCGCAGATTCTTCCGCAATCCCGTCCTATTGCGTTGCCCAACTAACCCGCGAGCACGTCAAGGTGGCGCTCACCGGCGATGGCGGCGATGAGCTGTTTGCCGGTTACGAGCGTTTCGCCGCGGCGCGCGTCGCGGAAATTTATCGGCATGCTCCCTGGTTACTCCAATGCGCTGCTCGTGGGTTGGTTCACGCATTGCCGGAGTCCACTTCGTACAACGGTTTTGTACGCCGCGCCCGACGTTTTGTCGATAGCGCGCCGCTGCCGCTGCCCGAGCGTTATCTCGGGTGGGTCGGTATTTTTAAGCCCGAACTTTTGCGCGAACTACTGATCGAGCCCATCGTGTTAGACCCAACAGAGCACTTTCGCTCCTACTTCGATTCGCGCCAAGCTGACGATCCCATCGGCCAGCTGTTGAGGGTCAACATGATCAGCTATCTGCCCGGCGACTTGCTGGTCAAGACCGATCGGATGACCATGGCAAACTCTCTGGAGGCTCGCTGCCCCTTTCTCGACCAACGGCTATTGGAGTTCGCATGCACCATCCCTTCCCAGCTCAAGCTCAAGGGCATGACGACCAAGTACGTGCTGAAGCGCGCGCTCGAGGGACTCGTGCCCGACGAAATCATCTGGCGTAAAAAACACGGGTTCGGCGTGCCGGTGGGAAAATGGTTTCGCACGAGCTTGAAGGATTTTCTGCGCGACACGTTGCTGTCCCCCGAGGCGTTACAACGCGGCTACTTCAGAGAGCCAAACCTGCGGCTGCTCATCGACGAACATATCGGCGGCAAACGCGATCATGGTCACCGATTATGGGCGTTGCTGACATTTGAAATCTGGCACCGGCTATTCATCGACCGGGAGGTGAGTCCATGGCTTCCCATTCCGCACAAGACAAAATCAGAGTTTTACGCGTTATCGGGCGCCTGAATGTCGGCGGTCCGAGCATTCACGTCGTCAATCTCACGGCCGGGTTGGATCCCAGCCGCTATGAGCAATTGCTCGTCATCGGACATGAGAGCCCGGCAGAGGGTTCCATGTTGGATTACGCCTTGTCTCGCGGCGTATGGCCGCATCGCATTCAGGAAATCGTGACCGCCTTCAATCTCGCCCCGCGCGACGGCATCGCGCTGAAGCGGCTATTTTCGCTGATGCGTCTTTACCGGCCGCATATCGTGCATACGCATACAGCCAAAGCCGGTTTACTCGGGCGCATCGCCGCCCGTCTGGCCGGCGTACCCATCATCGTGCACACGTTTCACGGTCACGTGCTGCATGGTTACTACGGACCGGTGCAGAACTGGGCGCTCAGGCGGATGGAGAGAACGTTGGCGTGGTTTAGCCATCGACTGGTGACTGTGAGCGAACAAGTCAAAAAAGAGCTGGTCGAATACGGCGTCGCCGGGGCCGAGCGGATCACCGTCATTCCTCTCGGTCTCGACTTGGAGCCGTATCTCGATGCTGGAGCCCGGCGCGGGGAATTTCGCCGGGAAATGGGTTTGAGCAGCGATGCCAAATTGGTTGGCATCGTCGGCCGAATCTTCCCGGTCAAAAACCACGCGCTCTTTCTCGAGTCTGCCGCTCGAATCGCCGCCGCCGAACCTGTCGCCCGTTTCGTCATCGTCGGCGACGGCTTGTTGCGGTTTGCGCTCGAACAACAGGCGCGCGACTTGGGTATCGCCGACCGAGTTTTGTTTACCGGCTGGCGTTCGGATCTCGCGCCCATCTACGCCGATCTTGATGTCCTCGTCGTATCCTCCAACAACGAAGGCACGCCGCTGTCTGCCATTGAAGCCATGGCTGCAAGCTGTCCGGTCGTGGCCACTCGTGTCGGCGGCGTGCCGGACCTGATCAGCGACTATGAGAGCGGACGTTTAGTTCCGCCGCGCGATGCCAAAGCGCTCGCCGGCGCGGTTCTCGATCTGTTGCACCATCCGGAGATGGCCCAAGCGATGGGCCGAAATGCGATGATTGCGGCGCGCGAACGCTTTGACGTCAAAAGGCTCGTCCATGACGTGGATCATCTTTACCGCGAGCTTCTCGACGAAAGAGCCATTCGCCTCGAAGCCGTCGAACAGGCGCAAGCGCGAGTGTGAAATGACGGCGCGAAATTTCAAAGTCGCTGTGGTCAGCGGGCTAGCGCTAATTTTACTGATGTCGATGCCTCTCGGTCGATCTCCGCAAACGCAAACGATGGCGCAAGGGAAACTCGGCGCGGTTTCAGACGCCGCAGCGGCACAGAAAGGCGCTGTGCTGAACGTTCGAGACTATGGCGCCAAGGGCGACGGGGTGTCAGATGATACGGCGGCCGTTCAAGCTGCCGTCAATGCCGCGACCAATGGCGCCACTGTGATGTTTCCCCGCGGCATCTACCTGGTGTCAAACTTGGCCGTAAAAAATCGCTCCCGCCTGTCGTTCATGGGCGAGGGTCGCAACAGCATGATCAAGCAAAAAACCGGCGCCGAGCGTATCGCGACGTTCGACGGCTCATCGGATATCGCCATCACGAAACTCGGCTTCGATGCCAATGGCATTGCCGCGTACGGCGGACTGGTGTTTTACGCGATGAATCGGGTACGCATAGAAGAAAACTGGTTTTGGGACAGTGCTCCCAAGCCGGTACGGGATACCGATCGGTACTCCATCGTTTTCGGCAAGGGAAAATCGCCCAGCCAGGATCTGCGAATCATCAACAACGTCATTGACGACCTGCAGCTTGAAATCAACCACGCCAAGCAAGTCGTCATCGATCGCAATGTCGTGAATCGCGCGGTCAAGACTGCCGGCATAGGGATTTTTACGGTTGGCGACAATGCCGTCGCTGAAGATTATCAAATCACCAACAATTCGGTCGTCGATCCGATCGGGGCCGGGTTCAGCGTCGGCATCGACCCTCCGACGGATGGTCATTGTGTGTTTCGGCGGATCACCATCGCAGACAATCAGGTGATCAGAGCCAAGACGTCGGGCTACGGCGTGCGTGTGGGAACGCCTAACAACTCTAAAAAAACGGCGGGAAACATATTCGAAAATATTCAAATCAGAAACAATCGTCTGCGCATCGAGGCTGGCGCGCCGCCGCCGGCGCAAATGATTTTCGCCAACACTTCGGCTACGGCGGGAATCATATTTTCCAACTTATCCATAACCGGCAACAAGCTCGAAAGCGAAGCTCCCAGAGGTCAGGATTTCGCCGTCGACCTGAGACATCTGCAGAATTCACTGGTCGCGGACAATCTGGTCAAAGGAGTCGCCAACGGTATTTCGCTCGGCGGCGCTCTGTTGTCAAACGAGATCCGTAACAACGTAGTCGAAGCGTCCGAGGTCGCCTATGCGCTCGAAGAATCTCTGGGCGGAAACAGAGCGACTAACAACCGGGTTGTCGGCCGGCCGCGTCAGAGTTGGAAATTGGCGTCGCTGCACAAGACCGATTTCGTAGAACAATAAAAACTGAGGTTAGAGAAGAAAATTCACCCTTGCCAGATTACTTTCTTCTGGCCATGTGGCGGAATCTCAGCCGCTGACCGCAATTCGATTGCGCACTCGCTCGATTCCGGCAACACCGCGAGCGGCTCGTTCCGCGGCAGCCCTCTGTCGCTCGGTGGCCACTCGGCCTTCAAGATAGGCGGTGCCGTTGATTACCGAAACGTCGACGCCCATGATGGCGCGATTTTCAATCGCTTTGTAAACTTGTGCTTCTAAGAGTTTCCTTCGCGCATCGGCATTTTCCGCGAGCGGCGCTTGGCGATCGTTGCTAGCCACCGAGGGAGTTTTTCTCGGCGCAGGCTTTGGATCACTCGTCGGGGATTTTTCTGCCGGGGATTTGTCGGCGCCTTTTTCGCTTAAGACGGGAGCTTTTTCTGTCAAGACGGAAGACAGCGGTTCGACGGGTTTTTCGGTTGCAGGAAGCGAAATCTCGCTGCTATCGTCGATATTAGGCCGTGGAAGGGGATTTTCGCTGCTCGGCGCTGGCGCGGGTAGTGGGGTTTGCTTCTCTGTGAGCGGCGCGTCGGCGTCGGACCCAGGTCGCGGTGGCGCGCCGACGGTACTGTTTTGCTTGCCAACCCAGAGGGCTAATTGATTTTTTCCTACCTCACTTTGGAGCCATGCGGCGCTGCCACCAAGGAGAATCAGAAACAAGAGAACTCGAACTACCTTTCGATTTCGATCCGCCGGCCAAAGCCACGGCCTGCGGTCCTCGAAGGTATAATTCAGAAATGTTTGACCGACGACTTCCGTCGTGTCGCCATCGGCCGACGGGAGGCGGAACGGTTCGTCGCGTTCGATCGGCATTTCAAAATTTGGCTCGGCTGTTGCTCTTGCCCGAAATCGAGGCTCAGAAAGGCCGAGGTCCCGCGCGGCGCGCGCAATCACCTCGGCACTAACTTTGCTGGCCGGGGATTCTTCAGTAATCTGCAGAGTACGATCGCACAGCACATTCACTAGCTGGGGATTGCCGCCGGTATAGCCGGCAATTCGATTGATCGCGAGGTGATCGAATACCTGTGCCGGGAGTTGGGCGGTTCGAAGCCGATTCTCGATGTAGGCGGTGATGTCGTTGTCCCTCAGCGGCTGAAGTTGACACAGGAGGTCGGAGCGAGGTTTGAGTGCGCGCAGCCGTGGCTGGTCGAGCCTTTCCTTCAGCGCGGGTCGTCCTGCCAGGACAATCTGCAATAGATTCTCATCACGATCTGTTGGCGCAGCGGCAAAGAAATTATGCAGTAGGTATTCAAGTGTTTCATCGCGAAGGCGTTGCGCGTTATCGATGATTAAAGAAACGATGTGGCCGCGCTCCAATTCGGAACGCAAAATGGTCTTGCAGCGTTGCATCATCGACAGTTCATTGCGCGTGTTACCAACGACTTCCAGATTTCCCAGAACGAGTCGAAGCAGATCCGTAAAATTCACATCAGGATCAGATTCAAAGATGCAAGTAACATTGCTATCCAGCTCACGCGAGAGTTGGCGGAGCAGGGTGGTCTTGCCAGTACCCGCATCGCCGATGAGCAGGACAAGACCTTTACGAGCGATGATGCCGTAGCGAAGTGTTGTCAGTACTTCCTGGTAATGAAGATTGCTGTAAAACGGCGGAGGTTCGGAATCTCCGCTGAAAGATGTTGCGTGCTGCGACTCAAAATTACTATAACTGCGGCTCATAACCAGCTTCCGCTTCTTGGTAATCGTGAAAAGAAATAAATCATAATCGTGGAAAGAAATAAATCAAAATATGAGCTAACGGCGAGTATCTGTGCAATCGTAAAACTCGGCCCCTTCACCACGTATCAAGGCAGCAAGGCCAATGCCAATTCCCTGGTCTCGATAAGTTGCTGATTTTAGTGGCATTGCGCCGATGGCGTCAGGATTTCTTCACGAAGTTGGAGGGCTTTTCCTGCGGTTACCTCGAAGCAACGCTCCATCGGCGGAATTTCAACCTATGACCCCAGGACCCGCTGCAGCCTGTTCTAAAAAACCTAACCGTGCGCGACGGTTAGATGCGAGAAAAAAGATGAAATTAATAGACGTGCTTGATCGTCTGCATTTCGCCGATTGGCGCCGATTTCGAATCCGATCGGTTTACAACCGATTTGACACTATTGAATTGACCACTAATCCATCCGGAGCTGGCCATGGCATGCCTATTGCTCAAATTCCCATGAAATATCCACTGGTTTGACTGACCCAGTTGAAGTTAATTGCCGCAACGTCGGCGGCAAATATAATCATAAATTGACAGGGTTGATCTGGGTAATCGTCCGGAGTTCGGCTCGCGCCCCCGCACTGTAATTTTGGCCGCATTCCGTTGTTTTTGCGTTCACGGTTTCCCAAAGCCAACGTCTGATCAGGATGCCGGAAAAATAATTCGGATTAGCTACCAAGGAGGCGTGCAGATGTCACCAATGCATCACAAATTTTCGTCGCTGTTCGTTTCGCTTTGGCTCGCCGGTTGCTCGGCATCGACGCAGGTCACCCATACGCAGCGGTCCAGCATCGAGCAACGTCTCTTGGTCCGATCTTTGGATCGTCCCTAGACCAGCTCGATATCGTGGCGCTGCAAGGAAAGACCGTCGCCGTGGACTTTTATGGGCTGACACCGGACAAGGATTTCGCCAAAGAGTTCTGCATCGCCTGGCTCCAGGGCAGGAGGATCAAGGTTGTCGCCGATCCATCAAGAGCCGACGTTCGACTGAAGGTGTTCGCTCCTGTTTTGGGAGTCGATCAAGGCCAGTCATTTTTCGGCATGCCTTCCCTCACGGTGCCGTTCTTAGGTGTTACTATGCCGGAGATCGCTCTATTCAAATCCGCTACCTATCAGGGCTATGCCGAAATTCAAATGTACACCATCGACGGCGCAAGTGGAGATTTTTTAACGAGAAGCCCGCGCTCGGTCGGCGAATCGGCCTACAATCAGTACACAATTCTTGTCATGCTGAATTTTGATCGCACCGATCTCGATGAACCGGAAGATGGCGTCCACTGAACTCATTCCGGCCGCGTGTCCGTTTCTGGGAGACGTTCCGGCTGATGATCGAGGGGCAGGAAAATTCTAAACGTGCTTCCTTTGCCCCACCGGCTTTCGACCTCAATCCTGCCACCGTGATTTTTTATGATACGCTCGCAGATCGGCAGCCCCAAGCCCAATCCTTTTCTCTTTCTCGCGCTAAAGAACGGCAGAAAAATCCTCGGCAAATCCTTATCGTCTATGCCAAAACCGGTGTCGGTGATGGATATGACGATCATCGGACCGGAAGTGTCGGCACTTTCGTGCTTGGCTTCTACCTTCAAGCTGCCGCCGATCGGCATGGCATCGATGGCATTCAAGTAAAGATTGACCAATACTTGCTCCAACTGCTGCACATCGGCGTAGATGTGCGGCAAGTTGGAGTCGACGACGCTGGTAGCCTCGATTTTTTGCTTGTAGAGATGATTCGACACCAAAGTGAGAGTCTTTTCGATTATCTGCTTTATATCCGTTCGTCCGAGATCCGTATTCTTGGGTCGGGCAAATTCGAGCAGCTCTTGGATGATCTTTTGGCAGCGCCGGGTCTCGTCATCGATAATCTTTAAAGACTGGTAGTGCTGGCTCGAAGGGTCGGTTTCGCTCAGCATGTCTTGGGCAAAGCCCATGACAATTCCCAGCGGATTGTTGAATTCATGAGCCATCGATGCAGTGACCTCGCCGAGAGAAACCAAACGGCCCGAAGCGATCAACTGTTGCTCCAATTCTTGCGCCTGACGCCGAAGTCTTTCTTCGCTGAGACGCATCGCTTCCTCAGCGCGCTTTAATCCGGTGATGTTCGAAATCGTGCCGATGTAACCCACCACAGTGTCGTGTGAATTGCGCAACTCAGCGGCGCTACCCTGAAGCCAGGTCACGGTCCCGTTGGGTTGCAGGAAGCGAAACTCGGAGCTGAACGGAAGCCCATGTTGCAGTGCTGCCCGCCATTCCGCGATCACGCGATCGCGATCCTCCGGGTGAAGCGCTCGCTGCCACCCTCTGCCCTTCGCCTGTTCTACTGTCATTCTGGATACCGTGCACCAGTTTCGATTGACAAAGTAATAATCGCCCTTTAGATCCGATAGAAAAATCCCTACCGGCGCATGCGTCGTCAGCGTGCGAAACTTTTCTTCGCTCTCGCGAAGCTGTCTCTCGCGGGCCTGGAGCTGCTTTCTTGTTTCGCCGAACGCATTGGCGGTTTCGTTTATCTCGGCAACGTTTCCTGCAGGCACGGGTGGCGCCGGTTGGCCCGTGGCCAACCCGCGCGCGACGCTGGCAAGTCCGGAAACCGCTCGAGCAATTCGTTTTCCCAATACCCAGGCCAGAGCGATCGACAGGAGCAGCGCCGCAGTCGCTCCCGCCGCCGCGACCAGCGCCACGCTGCGCTGCTCATGCCAGAATAGCGCGGTGAGAGCCACGGAAAAGAGCAGGATAGGCAGCAAGGCCGCGAACACAAGAAAAAATAGGTGGGCACGGATTTTCATTGTCACTACCCGGCCGTAACAGCATCTGCAGTAGCACGAAACGGCGATGGCAAGCGCGCTGCACGGCCAATCATCGACCGTGCTCCAACGCAGTGTGATGATATATTATGACGCGCGATGTTTTGTAAGGCTGGCCCGGCAAACGGGCATTAGAGAGAGCGTGGGATCGACGAAATTTCTTCGGGCACATGCCTAGGCGAGCGCAAGACTATGAGCGACGGTTTTTAGCTCATTCAAGTCCAGCGGCTTGGTGAGGAACATGGCAGCGCCGTTCTTGATGCATTCACTGCGACTATCCGGGGTAGGATAAGCCGTGATCATAATGGCTCGAGTCAAAGGGGAGCGTTTTTTTAGCTCAGCGAGCAAGGCGATGCCGTCGATAGGAAACATTTTGATATCGAGGATCGCCACGTTAAAATTTTCTTGTTCGAGTAAATTGAGGGCCTGATATGCGTTTGT
>DASPXM010000413.1:0-7614 GCA_035637295.1 Verrucomicrobiia bacterium | reverse complement strand
AGCCCGGGAACATGCGCGAGCCAAGCTTCGAGACTCTGCGAGTGATGGGCGCCCATCGCGCCATTGATGCCGCACTGGACCCGAACGGTCAACGGGATCTTCAGTTGCCCGCCGGACATGTAGTGCAACTTTGCAGCGTGGTTCACCAACTGGTCCATCGCCAGCGTGATAAAGTCGATGAACATGATCTCGACCACCGGTCTTAGGCCCGCCGTCGCGGCGCCGATGGCCAGGCCCATAACCGTGCCTTCGCTGATCGGCGTGTTGACGATTCGATTGGCGCCGAATTCGTCTGCCAGTCCTTTGGTAACGCCGAAGGGACCGCCGAGAGCGACGTCTTCGCCGAAGACATAGACCGACGAGTCGCGGCGCATTTCCTCAGAAAGACCCGCGCGGATGGCTTCCAAGAAAGTTTGATATGGCATCGTTGCTCTGAGGCGTCAGAGAACGTTATTCTGAGCCGCAGGCGAAAAATCTTGTCCGAAGACGAGACCCTTCACTGGTGTTCAGCGTGACAGTGTCGGGACATAAGGCCATGATTGAGCTCATCCAGCGGGATTTGCTGCGGGAAATTTTCCATCTTTCTATTTCATGCTGTCACTTGCGTGTCCACTTCGCTTGCCGCCGGCCAGGGCGAGGATAAGGAAAACTCGGCGGCCTTCTCCACTCGCTCTCGCGCTTCGCTCTCGATCGATTCAAGTTTTTTGTCGGTGATGGTTTTTTTGCTTTTCACTGCGCGCGAGACGCGTGCGATCGGATCTTGCCTTTTCCACTCGGCGAGCTGGGACAGCTCGCGGTATTTGGCGGGGTCGCCCTCGTAGTGACCGCGCAAGCGATGGGTAAGACATTCCACAAATACGGGCCCCTTGCCCGCGCGGCATTTCTCAACGGCGCGCCGCATCGCTTCGCGCACGGCAAAGAGGTCGTTGCCGTCGACGGTGCTTGCTGGAATGGCGTAGGTTTTCGCATGCTGCGCGAGGCGCTCGACTTTGGTGTGAGTCGATAGCGGCGTGAACTCGGCGTAGCCGTTGTTCTCGCAAATAAAAATGACCGGCAGTTTCCATAGACTGGCGATGTTGAGCGACTCGTGAAACGGACCTGCTTGCCCGGCGCCGTCACCGAAGAAAACCACAGTGACTTGGCCTTTTTTCTTCTCCTTGGCTGCGAATGCCGCACCTAGCGCGAGTGGAATTGTTCCGCCGACAACGCCGGTCGCCGTGATGAAACCCGCTTCCTTGGCCACGATATGCATCGAGCCGCCCTTGCCGCCGCAATAGCCGGTGGCGCGCCCGGCGATCTCGGCCATCAGCCGATTGATGTCCGCGCCTTTGGCAATGGCGTGGCCGTGGGAGCGATGACCGCCGAAGACGTAGTCGTCGTTGCGCAACCAGCTGCACGCGCCCACCGCGACGGCTTCTTGACCGATCCCCAGGTGCAGTAAGCCGACGATTTGCCGTTCCGCGTACAGCGCGGAAACTTTTTCTTCGAAAGCTCGGATGAGCCACATCCGGCGCAAAAGGTCGATGACGTCCGATGAAATTTTCTTAGCCATGGGGCGAAAAAATTAAAGATCGAAGGGCCTAACGCTCAACGCGGGTCGTGGTAAAGCTCAAAGGATGATGTGTCATTCAACCGGAGAAACACTTCTCGCTGTGCGAGAAATGCAAGATTTATCTGACGTCCTTAAACGCGAAATCGTCTTCTATGCCACCGCCGCTCGGACGGCGTCGATGATGCGTGATTCCGAGGGACCGATGTACGCTTCAAGCGGTGGGCTGTAGGGCACGGGCACGTCCAGAGTCGAGACCCGGCGAATGCGGGTTTTTAGTTTGTCAAAACCGCTCTCAGCGATGCGCGCAGCGATCTCAGCAGCGACGCCGCAGCTCTGGTGGGTTTCGTCGGCAATGACGACACGATGGGTCTTTTCAATCGAAGAGATAATCGTCGCCAAGTCGAACGGGACAAGAGTTCGCGGGTCGACGACTTCGACGTCGATGCCTTCTTTGTCCAACTTCGCGGCAGCTTGGAGAGAAACCTGGACAGTGTACGAGGTGGCAATCAAAGTGACGTCGCCGCCTGGCCGTTTCACATCGGCGACGCCGAACGGAATCGGCTTATCGGTTTCTGGAACTTCGCCGCGCGTGTCCAGCAGCCGGGTATGATCGACGAAGATGGTCGGGTTGTCACTGGCGACGGCGGTTTTAAGCAGGCCTTTGACGTCGCGCGGTGAGGAAGGAATGGCGATTTCCAGTCCGGGGCAATTCCACAGCATCGCTTGTGGGCTGCCGGAATGCTGCGCCGCGCCGCCACCACGTAGGCCGTGAAAGAGATGAAAGACCACAGGTACTTTGGTTTGACCACCCGACATGGAAAACGCGTTCGCAGCTTCGTTGGCGACTTGCGGCCAGGCTTCGTAGATGAAGCTGCCGGTGCTGAGATCGACAATCGGCCTGAGTCCTGCCATGGCGGCACCGGTCGCGAGCCCGCAGAAACCCAGCTCGGAGATCGGCGGCGAGATCATGCGGTCGGCGTATTTATTTCGCAGCTTTTGGTAAACGTGGCGATGCGGACTCAAGCTCAGAAAAGTGCCGTTGATTAGATGCACACGCTGGTCCGCCGCCATGATTTCTTCTAACCCCTCGAATTTAGCTTCGTAGTAGGCAAGTTCTCGCATAATCAATCCTCAGGCCGCGCAATTCGCATAAGGCCGATAGCTTATCGCATATAGTCGGAACCATAGGCTATAAGCCCTACGCTATATGCCAACCTAATCAACATCTAGTCAGGCGAAGAAGTTTCTTTCGGCCTCTTCCGGTTTTGGATAGGGACTGTTGACCGCAAACTCCACCGCCGCGGCAATCTCGGCTTTGACTTGGCGCTCGATGCCGGCAATTTCATCTTTGGTCGCTTGATTGGCCGCCACCAATTCACGAATAAAGATAAGTAGCGGGTCACAAGATTCGTACCACTGGCGGGCTTTTTCGGGCACGCTGCTGACGTCCCAAGCGAGCGAAGTATCCGTCGGTTGCGGCACGGTGGGCCAATTGGTTTCGCTGCCCGGATAGCGAACGGTTTGTGCTTCGACGAATTGCGGTCCCTCGCCGTGGCGAATTTTCTCCGCCGCTTCCAAAATCGCCGCATGGACAAGGCCCGCGTCCATGCCGTCGATCTGCTGCGCCGGAATTTTATAGGCCTTGGGCAAATCCGTCAGAGGATACGCCGCCATCGACGATGACTGCGCCGCGGCAACGGCCCGACCGGCGCCGTACTTGCCGTTGTTCTCACACAGAAACAGCACCGGCAACTTGAGAAGCGATGCCAGGTTAAACGCTTCAGGCGCGGCGCCTTCTTCCAGTGAACCATCGCCAAAGAGACAGACCGTGATTCGTCCATTTTTCTGCGCCTTCGACGCATACGCGGTTCCCGTCGAGAGCGGAATGATCCCGGCGACGACGCCCGAGCTATGGAGAAAGCCCAACGACGGCGCGACGGAGTGGAAAGAACCACCCTTTCCCTTATTCAAACCGTCAGCACGTCCCAGGATCTCCGCGTAGAGTCGCTTAGGTTCGACGCCGCGGGCGAGCAGGTGGCCATGGTTTCTGTGCGTCGTGAAGAGATAATCATCGGAGCGTAGACATGAGATCGCCGGCACGCCGGTTCCTTCTTGGCCGACGTAAAGGTGGTAGTGGCCGCCGAACACGTCTCTGTCGTGGAGCGGTACCAGATTCTCTTCAAAGTGACGGATGACGAACATCCGCCGGCACAGATCCAACAATGATTCACGCGGTAGTTTTGGCAACATATGATTGTGACTTATTGCAAAAGACGGGGGCTTGTCAACGTCCACTGGTCGGATTGACAACAGTTCAATCACGGGACTAAATGCCAGTAGGAGTGGCATTCGAAGCGGAGGCAATTCACGTGATTTCAAGACGCTTTTTGCTGGGAATGTTGATCGCGAGTTTGTTCGTGTCGTCATC
The DNA here is from genome assembly GCA_035637295.1 of Verrucomicrobiia bacterium. Taxonomy (GTDB): domain Bacteria; phylum Desulfobacterota; class Binatia; order UBA9968; family UBA9968; genus DP-20. The sequence goes on along the minus strand of DASPXM010000413.1, from coordinate 3,634 downwards.
AGTTCTCTTCGCCCAATCCCGTGCGCTCAAAAAGGTCCAAGTGGGTGTTCCTGCGATCAGCATGGGAAACATTATTATTTACTTTACCAAGGAAGCCAAAATTTACGAAAAGTATGGTCTCGATGTGGATCCGGTCGCGGTGGCGGGCTCCGGCATCGCTTCGAAGGCGCTGATCTCAGGCAGCGTGCTGATCTCTCCCATCGCTACGCCAACGGTCATGACCGCGGTACTCGCGGGCTCCGACATGGTGATTTTGGCGCACACGATGCCCGGCGTGATTCAATCCCTCGTGGTGCGGCCTGACATCAAGCGCAGCGAAGACCTAAAAGGGAAAACCATCGGCGTCACGACATTCGGGTCCCTGACCGATTTTCTTGTAAAGTATCTTGCCCGACAAAAAGGGCTCAACCCGGAAAAGGATTTCGCCCTCCTTCAGATTGGTACGGATAGTGATCGATTTTTAGCATTACAACAGGGAAAAATTCAGGGCGCGACGTTATCGCATCCGAACTTCATCTTTGCGCAACGGTCGGGATTTCACGTGTTATGGGATTTCTTCAAAGAAGTCGACTATCCATGGAGCGAGATCGCGACGACGCGGACGCAGATCAAGCAAGACCGCGACCTGGTGATGCGCTACATGCGCGCCCATTTGGAAGGCATAGCCCGCTTTAAGCAGGAGCCCGATCTGGCGAAGAAAGTAATCAAGAAGATGCTACGACTGGACGACGATCCGTTAGCGCAGGAGTCTTGGGAGCTATTTGCGAAACATCGTATCGCCGCGCCGTATCCCAACATCAAGGGCTTGAAGACGAGCTATGAATACGTCGCCGCGACGCGTCCCGACGTATACAAGCACAAACCGGAAGAGTTCGTCGACTCAAGCTTTGTCGAAGAGCTCGACAAAAGCGGCTTCATCAAAAAGCTCTACGAAAAATAATTCGTCCCTATGAATGTGCGAATCGGGATCGCGCTTGGGCAATGGCCGAGGCGAGAGCTCCAACCCGAAGCGATCCTCGATCTCGTGGATTACTTCGAGGCGCTGGACGTCGATTCGCTGTGGGTGAGTGATCGAATTGTTTCCCCTGCCCTGACGCTCGAACCGGTCACCTTTCTTTCCTTTATCGCCGGCCGATTACGCAAGATGAAATTCGGCACCAGCACGTTGGTGCTCCCTACCCGCAATCCAGTCGTTCTCGCCAAAGAACTCGCCACGCTCGACTTCCTATCGCAGGGACGTTTGTTTCCCGCTTTCGGTCTCGGCGGCGATGAGTCGAAAGATTTGCAGGCTGTTGGGGTGAACAAGAAAGAGCGCGCGCAGCGCGCCGATGAAGCGATCGTTTTAATGCGCCGTTTCTGGACGGAAGAAAATGTCACCTTCGAAGGAAAATTCTATTCCGTGCAAAATGTCACGATCATGCCGCGCCCGTGGCAGAAAAACGGCCTGCCTATCTGGATCGGCGGGCGCAGCCAAGCGGCGATGCGCCGCACGGGGCGGCTGGGCGACGGCTGGCTCGTATCGTCTGTATCACCGGCCGAAGTGAAAGCCGGGATCAAAACTATTCGCGCCTACGCTGCGGACGCTGGTCGAGAGGTGCCGGAAGATCATTACGGTGTCTTAATTCCGTTTTACTTCGCAGCGGACGGTGAGACAGCCTTCGACATCGTCGCACGCTCGATCCGTCCACGAGCCGACTTACCGATGTCGGAATTCACCGCATTTGGAAATCCCGACCAGGTGCGCGCGAAAGTCCAGGCTTACATCGCCGCTGGGGCGACCAAATTCGTCATGCGCCCGTGCGGGCCTTTCGAAGCATGGCGCGAGCAGACCGAAATTTTGGCACGCGAGGTGATCCAACCGTTGCAGACGCCGACTGATTGAAGTATCCCCGCAATGCTGGGAGATATCGCCACCCCTTATTGATAATTTTTTCTCAAGTTGTCACCCCCGAATGTGTTTCTCGGGGTCCAGTCAGAGTTTCGCCTGGATTCCCGCTAAAAGCATTCGGGAATGACGGACTTTAAATGGCTTGCAATGGACAGGCGGCTTAGCCCGTCTCGGCATTATGCCTTCGTAAGATCTTTGAGCAGACGTCTAGCCGGTTACCAACACCGCTGCGCCGCGAATTTTTCCCGTGCGCAGCTGGTTTAACGCCGCGTTCGCGTCTTCCAACGGAAAAGTTTCGACTTCCGTGCGCACGGGAACTTGCGGCGCGAGAGCCATGAACTCTTCGCCGTCGCGGCGCGTGAGATTGGCGACCGAGCAGACGGAGCGCTCCTCCCAGAGGGTGGCGTAGGGAAACGAGGGGACGTCGCTCATGTGAATGCCGCCGCAGACGACGATGCCGCCCTTGCCGACGGCTTTCAGAGCTTGTGGTACGAGCGCTCCGACAGGCGCAAATATAATCGCGGCGTCAAGTTTTTGCATCGGCAGCTCATCTGATCCGCCGGCCCAAACTGCGCCGAGATGCAGAGCAAATTTCTGCGCTTCTTCGTCTCCAGGTCGTGTGAAGGCATAGACTTCGCGCTGCTGATATTTTGCAACTTGCGCGATGATATGCGCTGCAGCGCCGAAGCCGTAAATGCCGAGTCGCTTACCATTGCCTGCTTTGACCAAGCTTCGGTAGCCAATGAGACCGGCGCATAAAAGTGGCGCCGCTTCAACATCGCCGTACGAGTCCGGAATCGGAAAGCAAAAGCGCTGATCGGCAACCGTGAATTCGGCGTAGCCACCGTCAAGGGTATATCCGGTGAATTTTGCTTGATCGCAGAGATTCTCTCGACCGTTGCGACAATAAGAGCACTTGCCACAAGTCCAACCTAGCCAGGGCACTCCGACGCGGTCGCTGACTTTAAATCGGGTCACGTCTCTGCCTAATTGTGCAATGGTTCCAACGATTTCGTGGCCAGGAACAAGCGGCAGTTTGGGATGAGCCAATTCGCCATCGACAACATGGAGGTCGGTCCGGCACACCGCACACGCATGAACGCGGATCAGGACTTGATCCGGTTCTGGCGTCGGTATCGGCAATTCAGTCTTGCGTAGGGGGTCGCCCGCATTTTCGAAAATCATTGCCTGCATAAGCTAAACATTTATCGAAAGTTATTTTAGAAGCCAAATCCCAGGGCATCGGTTGGCATGCGGAGCGAACGCGCGGGATCTAGACTTGTCCTGAGCGAATGCGAAGGATCTTACGCTCTGCGCTCGAAATGACAGCAGAAGAATAGATGCCTGTTTCGTCGTCGTGTCGCATCTAAAGTTTTCCTCTCAGAATTGGGATCATGGTATATTAAGGCAAGCTTTCATCGCCTGATTTTCAAGTGTCGCATGTCGGGCGTTGCTCCGATCGATATCGGGACTGGCGTTACCCAACGCATTAACGGCGAAAAAGGAACCGCGTTGTATGGGGTACATCGAGTCAAATCTGCTACCTGACGAGAAGATTGTCTACAAGGCAAGATTGCACTGGATCATATTCTGGAAACCTTTCGCGTTAATTGTTCTGGGAATCGTTTTTGTATTCATCCAACCAATTATCGCCGCGATAGTGATCGCCATCGGAGTCTTTGCTCTCATTTCTCCGATTATTGACTATGCGACGTCAGAGTTTGGCGTCACCAATAAGAGAGTCAT
>DASPXM010000412.1:0-4879 GCA_035637295.1 Verrucomicrobiia bacterium | reverse complement strand
CATGGTCGGCGTCGAGAAAATCATGTGGTCGACCGACTTCCCGCACATCGTCACGCGCTGGCCGAAGTCGCTGGAGCTGATGGAACAACAATTCGCCGGCGTACCGGAGAATGAGAAAGAGGTGATGTTAGCAGGCAACGCCGTGAAGTTCTTTCATCTCGACGCGGCATAGCACGCGAATTCGGATTTTTGGTCGCAAAGACCTGTCCTGAGGCCTTCGGCTCGCTAAGGATAAACTCCGCCGAAGCAACGCAAAGACCGGAAAGTAGGGGCACGGCATGCCGTGCCTTAGGGGTAGGGTGCGCAGAGCGCACCCTACAACTGTACAATTCACTATCAACCGAGCGGCACCTGTAAGTTATATAGCCGCGCCGAGTTCTCTCCCAGTATCCGATTCTGAGTTTCGTTCGAAAAACCAGCTGTGCGGACGCGCGAAACCGTTTCGGGCCATTTGCTATCGCCGTGCGGATAGTCGGAGGCGTACATGATGCATTTGTCGCCGACGGCGTTGATTACCGCGGGCAGCATGATCTCGCCCGGTTCGCAGGAGACCACCATGCGGCCTTCGGCGAAAAGCTCGCTTGGTTTGATGCGGCTCTTCGGTCGTTTGCGGTTCAAGAGGCCCTCGTACATGCGCGGGTCTCTTTCACCGCGCTCGTGCATTTCGTCCATTCTTTCAACCCAATAGGGCAGCCAACCGCAGCCGGTTTCCAACAAGCCGAAGCGGATTTTTGGAAAGAGGTCGACAATGCCGCCGCCGACGAGCGACACCATCGCGGCAGTTAACGTGAGCGGCATCGAGACGGCCTTGGCGCCCCAGAAATGATCGAATAATTCTTGACCGACCGTCGGATACATTCCCGTCACAGTGTGGACGCCGACGCCGACGTCGAGCTGTTCCACTGTTTCCCAAAATGTATAGAGCTCGGGATGATCGAGGGTGCGCGGGCCGATCGTTCCGGTGACCATGACGCCGACGGCGCCGAGCGATTCGACCGCGCGTGTCAACTCTTTGGCCGCCGCTTTGGGATCTTGCAGAGCGACGATCGCGGCGAAGCGCAATCGCCCGCCGCTCTGCGCGCAGCGCTCGGATATCCAGGTATTGTAAGCGCGCGCGATCGCGGTGGCGAGCCCGGCGTGCTCCAAGCTGTTAATTGACATGAGAACGTTTGGATAGATCACCTGAAGGTCAATACCTTCGAGATCGAGGTCCGCCAGTCGACCCGGCACGTTGCTTAGATCGAGATCTTTGACCCGGAGCGTTGGCGTTGTATTGGCGATACTACCAGGGGTGCCGGGGCCCCAACCAAAGGGCTTGGTGATGACGCGCCCTTCGATAATGTAGAAGCTGCGCCCGTCGTCGAAGGTAACAAAGCGCGGTCGATTCCGGTGGAATTCCTTCTCCAAATAGTTGTCGAAAACTTCCTGAGGAATGTGAGTGTGGCCGTCGGCATCGATAATCACGGTTTGTCCTCCTCGTTAGCGTTTTCCTTCGCGCTGGATCGCGCGGACGATGCTCCAGTCGACAAAATCTTTGGCCGCGAAGTTGGACTGCGGGATTTTGGCATCTTGTTGGGCGCGTTTGATGGAAGCAGTGATCAGCTCGTCGCTGACTTCGCCTCGCGAATTATACGTCGGCATCGCTGCGTCATAGGCGGTTTGCGCAGTTTCGCGATCCAGATTCCACTCCTTCTGAATGAGCCCGACTGCCTCGCTGGGATGATCGAAGGCGTAGTGCAGCCCGCGAATCATCGCACGGAGAAATCGGCGGACTTGATCCGGATTGTCGCGTAGTTTCGCGCGGCGCATGACGAGTCCATTCTCGACGAATCGGGGCAAGATTTCTGGACCGAGAACCAAACGGTTGTAACCTTTGCGCACCGCAATGGAGTCGTACGGCGGCGACAGGGTCGTTGCGGCAACGCTGCCGGAAAACAGCGCGGTCATGCCTTGAGTGACATCGATCGTCGAGATCAGCTTGACGTCTTTCTCCGCATCCAAACCGAGGTACTTCACCATCGCGACCGTGGCGTGATAGTGGCTGCCGCGCGTACCGCCGTGGCCGATAATTCCGCCGCGCAATGTTTTAGCATCCTTGATGTCCGGCCGGCTGATCAGGTAAAGAAGAGGTTTTTCTGTCGATACATAAGTTGCGACTAGAGGCGCGCCGCCGATCGCCGCGCCGAGACCGGAATTGAACGCGGTAATAAAATCGAGGTCCTCGGAGACGAGCGCCGCGATCGCGGTGTTGGTCTTGGTCGTAATCGGTTTGTAATCGAATCCTTCACTCTCGAAGATCCCCTGTCGCTGGGCTAGATAGATCGGCAAATTGAGCACGTGTTTGGCGGAGAGGCCGAGAGTGACCGACTCCAATTTACGCGGAGCGCCGGATTTTTCCTGCGCCCCCGCCGCGGACAACCATGTGATCAACAACAAGCATGGGCTGAATCGTCTGAACGTTATAAACATCGGCCTAAAACTGATCTATATCGCTGGCGCGGAGCGGGCGTCAAGGTTAGCAAAGCTGCGCTTGCGGCAATATGCGCACTCACGCGCATGGCGATTGTTGACCGATGATGCTGAGCTATGATTATGTGGTGGCGCTCGCGAACCAAAGTAACTCCAAGCGGGAGGTAAAATCATGGCAAGCTCGTGGGAAAGCGTGAAAGTTGATAACACCAGCATGCCCCTATATTTGAGCGTGCCCGAGAGCGGCGGACCGGTTCCTGGCATTGTGGTCATTCACGGGCAGTCGGGATTGGAAAATTTCATCAAAGACACGACGCACATGCTCGCGCTTCAAGGATACGCCGCTGTGGCGCCGAACTTGTACCACCGCGATGCTCCTGACTGCAAAGATGACAATCCTACGCGGAAGTCGCGCCTTCGCGACGCGGGTATTATCAATGACATTAACGCCGCGATTGGATTCCTACGGAGTCACCGGCAGATCGATGGTGCACGTCTAGGCATCGTCGGCTTTTGCATGGGCGGAAGAATCGTTTATCTGATGTCGGCGGCAAGTCGAGACCTAAAAGCTGGCGTGATGTTCTACGGCGGCGGCACAATGCTGCCGTTCGGGCAAGGCCCTTCCCCATTCGACCGCACGCGCGAGATCAATTGCCCGATTCAGGGCCAGTTCGGCGCGGACGATAAGAATCTATCACCGGAAGATGTGCGCAAGCTCGATGCGGAACTTTCTCGCTACAATAAGTCGCATGAGTTTCATAGCTACGGCGGCGCAGCCCATGCGTTCTGCAACACCGGCTCTGCGAACTATCGGCCGCACGCCGCGGCTCTCTCATGGCCGAAGGCGACGGAGTTTTTCAGCAGGCACTTGGTAAATGGTGATTTTCGAGCGCCGCGCTAGTGTGCTGCACCAGTTAGGCTAATCCCAGACGGTACGAACCAAACCGGATTCCTGGATCTTTCCGTCACCGGTAATAAGCGGCAAGCCGGTGACTCTGGCCTGGGCGATGATCAGACGGTCATAGGGATCCCTGACGGTTGTAAATGTTGCCGCTTCGAGAAGCAGGTCGGTATCGTTAACGCCCAAATCGAAATTGTCGGCCTGTCGTATTGAGACCACAAAGTCACGGAATGGTAGAGGAAAGCGAATTTTGCCGATCTCCGAAAGGAGCATCACTTCTTCGAGGACGGTAAATGGTACTATCATAGTCTCCCGCCCACGTTTTACGGCGTCAAAAACATTTAAGGCTCTGCGGCCAAGGCGATTCCTTCGACCCGTGACATGATGAACGAAGGGATGAGTGTCCGTGACGAACGTCATGGGAGCTTTTTAATGACGGCTGCGATCCGTGACTTGCGGAGCTCGCGTATTGCTTCGTCGATATCGCCAACGGCAGTGGCGATCCCTTCAAGGTTTATGATCCTTTTCTCGCCGACATTTTTTAAATATTTCGAAGTGCCCGAGAGTTCTCGGTACCTATCAATGCCGATGATGACAGCGCGGGGCTTTTGACGTTTAGAGACGACATAGGTGTCTCCACTTTCAGCTACCCGATCGACTATTTCGCTCAACTTCGACCGAGCCTGCACGAACGTCATGACTTTTTCTTTGGCTATGGTTATCTCCTTGTGTACACATTAAATGTACACTAAGGCATGAATCGCGTCAATTTGCCTGGAAGTCGTTGAGTATGTTCTGACCGCTCGCTGGCGTTCGACGGTTCAGCGGACCAACGGTAATTCGAAATTAGGGTAACGGCTTAAACGGCTTGAACGATTTGAACGTTTGGAACGCCCAAATCGTTCAAGCACGCTGATTGGCTGGAGATTGCGCAAATGATGCAGCTGTCTAACGCAATCCCGGGGGCTTGGTTTTATCGTCGTAGTATTCCTGACTAAATTCCGGTTTGCGTCTCTCCGCGAAGGCCGCTGAGCCTTCGTCGTAATCCTTGCTCTGGCGCAAGTGGGCGTAGAACTCGCGGTGGATGTCGAAAGCTTTTTCCCAGCCCTGAATACCGTACAGGAGTTTGTCCTCGATGTATTCCATGGTGTGCGCGGCGATGAGGCGGCCGTTGCGGTTGATCGTCGTGCACAGCTCGACGCAATCGTCGAGCAGCTTATCCGGCTCGCAGATTTTCTGCACGAGGCCCAGACGAAAGGCGGTATCCGCGTCGATCATCTGGCCGGTTAGCGCCAACCAATAACCCCAACCCGTTGGCAACTGACAGAGGTAATGCGGCCAGGCCGCCATGTGCGACCAGCGGACTTCGGAGCAGCCGAACTTCGAGGCCGGGACGCAGTAGCGAATATGACACGCTAAGGACAGACTAAAACCACCGCCCACCGCGTAGCCATTGATCGCGGCGATGATCGGTTTGTGCATTTGCAGCATGCGCGTATTCGAGTACGG
>DASPXM010000411.1:0-5662 GCA_035637295.1 Verrucomicrobiia bacterium | reverse complement strand
ACCACCCACGCCGGCGCGCTGCCGCAACCGCCGGATTTGAAGGAAATGCACAACGCCCAGGTCGCCGGCAAAACCGTCGACAAAGATGCCTTTACCCAACGGGTGTGCGACGCTGTCGCGGAAGTCGTCAAAAAACAACTAGCCTGCGGCCTCGACGTCATCAACGACGGCGAAGTGGGCAAGTCCAATTTCTCGCGTTACGCGCGCGAGCGATTAAGTGGCTTTATCGAGCGTGAAGTGAAACCCGAAGACCGCCCATCGACGATCTACGCCCGCGATCTGGTGGAGTTTGCCGACTATTTTGAAAATCGATCTTACCATCGCGGCGACAACCTCAGACGAGTCTTCTGCAACGCGCCGCTAAAGTATGTTGGGCACCAATCGCTCAAAGCTGAGATCGACGATTTCAAGAAAGGGCTGCAGGGACAGAAGTACGAAGAAGCGTTTCTCCCCGCGATTGCGCCGGGCACCATCGAGCACTGGATGAAGAACGATTACTACCCGGATGACGAGGCCTATCTCGTTGCCATCGCCGACGCCATGCACGAGGAATACAAAGCAATCGTCGACGCGGGCTTTCTCCTGCAAATCGATGATCCGGATTTACCCGATGGCTGGCAATTCATGTCTAAGATGAACGTCGCCGAATATCGCAAGTACGCGGAGCTGCGCGTTGACGCGCTCAATCACGGCCTGCGCGATATTCCGGCTGACCGCGTGCGCTTTCATACCTGCTGGGGCAGCTACCATGGCCCGCATAAGTACGACATTCCGCTGCGCGACATCATCGATTTGATTTTAAAAGTGAAGGCCGACACTATCTCCATCGAAGCGGCCAACCCGCGCCACGAACATGAATGGCGCATCTGGGAAGAGAGAAAACTTCCCGCCGGCAAAGTTCTCGTGCCCGGTGTCGTCGGCCACGCCACCGACATCGTCGAACATCCGCAAGCGATCGCTGATCGTCTGGTGCGCTACGCCAAGGTGGTCGGACGAGAAAACGTCATGGCCGGTACTGATTGCGGCCTCGGTCCGCGCGTCGGGTCACCACAGATCGCCTGGGCAAAGTTCGAAGCGATGGCCGAAGGCGCGCGTCTCGCGAGTAAAGAATTGTGGGGGCGATAGGCAGGGCTGAAGAAGAATAGAGGATCGAGAATTGAGTATTGTGAAATTGCGATCTTCGATCCTCCATTTTCGATCCTCAACTTCTCTGCTGCTCTTGAAAGGAAATGGTAGCATCCATCGCGCTCGCTTCACGAGTGCTTCAAACTAGCAGACCGTCCCATGGCTAACGGCTCCAAGATTGTGGTCGATCACGCGAGCAAGCTTTTCCTCGAAGGATCTGTTGTCGCCTTCCGCAATATTGATCTGCAAATCAGCAACCGCGAGGTTCTCTGCGTAGTCGGTCCGTCTGGCTGCGGCAAGACAACTTTGCTGCGCTGTATCGGTGGTCTTCTCCCGCCGAGCTCCGGACAAGTGCTGATCGACGGGCAAAAGGTTGATTCGGCCCCCCGCGGCGTCGCTATCGTTTTCCAACATTTTGGCTTGTTACCTTGGAAATCCGTCGTCGACAATGTCGCTTTCGGGCTCAAGATCGCTGGCGCGTCTCGGGATTTGATCGCCGAGCGCCTCGATCATTACATCCGGCTGGTCGGCTTGACCGGTTTTGAAAATCATTATCCCTACCAGCTCAGCGGCGGCATGCAGCAGCGCGTGGGTTTAGCGCGCGCTCTCGCCATCGACCCAGAGATTCTATTGATGGACGAGCCTTTCGCGTCGGTCGATGCTCAAACGCGGGAACTGCTTCAAGAGGAATTACTTCAGCTTCACGAGCGCGAACGCAAGACGATGATTTTCATAACCCACTCGATCGACGAGGCGATTATCTTGGGCGACCGCGTGGCGGTCATGGGGTCTCGGCCCGGTCGCGTCAAAGAAATTTTATCGGTGAATTTTCCTCGACCGCGCGATCCGGCGGCGGTGCGAGCGGAGTCGCGCTACACCGAGCTGCGAAACCATATCTGGGAAGAACTGCGTCCATCTGTGGTGATGCAATGAGCCTTAGCAGAACCGAAGAGCAATCAGCTAATGCAACTGCGCCTTTCGCATACCAAGAGCTTGCCGCCGAGCAGCAAGCGGCGCGGGAAAAGGCGCGGGCTGTCCAGCGTCGCTGGACGACAGCTCAGATAGCGATTCAGATCATTTCCCTACTTGTCGTGCTGAGCGCTTGGGAATATTTGGGCCGGCATATCAACCCCGTTTTGTTTACCTATCCCACCGCCGTGGGTAGCGCGGCTGTGAAAATGATCGCCAGCGGCGAGTTGTGGAAATATCTTTCGCAAAGTCTCATCGTGCTGTTCGCCGGTCTTGGTTTGGCAACGATCTTCGGTATCGCCTTAGGACTGATCATGGCGCGCTTCTGGGTGGTCGATGTGGCCTTGGATACCTACATTACCGCTCTCTATTCGATCCCGTCAGTGGCGCTCGTGCCGGTGTTGGTCCTGTGGTTCGGCTTCGAGATCACGGCAAAAATTGCCGTGGTTTTCCTTTTCACCTTCTTCCCGATCGTCATCAACACTCATCAAGGCGTGAAGAACGTCGACGCCCGCCTCACCGAGGTCGGCCGCGCTTTCCGCTGCAGCGAGAGACAGCTTTGGATTCATATCGTCTTGCCCGCGGCAGTGCCGTACATCGTGACCGGTCTAAGGCTCGCGATCGGCCGCGGCTTGATCGGCATGGTGCTCGCGGATCTCTACACAGCGATTACCGGCATCGGCTATTTGATTTCGCGCTACGCAAGCATCTATCGCACTGACGCGATGTTCGTACCGATCGCGACATTGGGTCTTCTCGGTATTACTTTGACCGGCTTGCTGCGTTTCGTTGAGAAGCGGGTAGCGCCCTGGATGCACCAACCGGACCAAGAATGAGCAAACTAAGGAGGCAACACATGACCGGTGAAAATGATCGCAAACGTCTTATTTTGGCGGTACGTGCCGCGCTGATACTGATCGCCGCTATGACCGGGATCATTGCCAAAGTCGGCACCGTCGCAGCTCAAGCCAAGGCTCCTTGCAAAGAGATGCGCAAAATAAAAATCGGCGTGTCGGTCGCGCCACCCAACGTCGTGCACACACCGGTCTATGTGGCGCGCGATTTGGGAATCTTTAAAAGCCGGTGTATCGACGCCGAAATCGTCGAGTTCGAAGGTGGCTCCTCGGCAGCCAATCTAGCGGCGGTAACCCAAGGCCAAGCGGTGGCCTCGATCAACGCCACCGCCATATCCCAGGGCCTTAAGGCAAAGCAGTTTTGGGGCATGGCGCCAAGATTGCCGCATGGATACATGGTGAGTGAGGAAATCAAGACCGCTGCGGACCTTAAAGGCAAGCGGCTTAGCGCCACCGGTGGCGGTGTGGGCGGCTTTAACTGGGTAATGGGCCGCGAGGTGCTCAAGACCGCCGGTCTTAAAGTGGAAGATGTCCAATTCATTTCTCAGGCCACTGCCGGAAGACTGCCGGGTCTTCTCGCCGGTCAACTCAACGGCGTGGCGCTCCATCCGGAAGATGTCCACCTGGCACAGAAGGAAAAGCCGGGCCTGCACGTGCTCGTCGATCTCTCCAAGCTGATGCCGAAATATTTCTTTAACGCTTACGGCGCGGCCGACAGCATGCTCGCCAAGGACCGCGCCATGGTACGCGACGTGGCGACTTCCCTCATTGAAGCCAACCGCGTCATCTACAACCAGAAAGAAAAAGTCATCCCGATTATGGTGGAAGCGACGAAGAAGCCTCAGGAGGCTGTCAGCTTCTCCTACGATTACCTGGTGAAAAATTGCGTCTGGAGCGTCAACACGGGCTTTTCCAGGGAACGCACCGAGTGGTCCATCGACAACGGCATCGAGAATGGCGACATTCAGGCAGACAAAAAACCTACCTACGATCAGGTCGTCGACGTCAAGCTCGGCGAAGAAGCGTTAAAAGCCGCAGGCGGACCGACGAAAATTCGCGGCTGCGGCGATTAGAGATTGGAGTACTGGAATGATGGAGTAATGGAGTGATGAATTTAAACCCAATACTCCAGTACTCCAACACTCCATTGCTCGATAGAGCGCAACAAAGCAGACAAACCCTTTTATTTGTCGGAGGAGAGCGTTGATGCCTCAATATGCGTTTTCTGAAATTCGCGATCGCCTCGACGACTGGCGCCTTTTCAACAACATGGTGGACTCGCCGTACTACCGCGATGCCATTTATGAAAAATTTTCCGACGCCGAGTATCAGCGGCGCTATGAGGCGCTCCGGTCGAAGATGCGCGGGCGTGGTCTGGACTGCGTGATTGTGCCCGGCGGACCGAATCACTGGAGCTTCGGCGGTGGCATGCTTTGGCTCTCCGGCCATTGGGAGTGGCACGCGATCGCCAACTATGTTGTCTTCCCGCTCCAGGGGGATCCAACCCTTATTTATTCGATGGGCGGCACACACATCGAGGCAACTCGCAGAGAGAGCGCCATCAAAGACGTGCGCCAGTCGCGCGGCGGACGCTTCGCCGAAGTGATGATCGAGCGCATCAAGGAGTTGAATCTGGAGCGCGGAAGGATCGGCCTGTTGGAGATCGATCCGCGCTTCCATGATTATTTGCCGGTCAACCAGTACAACGCACTAAGAGAAGCTCTTCCGAATGCGACGTTCAGCTTCCAGTCGGGCTTCATGCACGAGCTGGTTTACAAGAAGAGCGAAGAGGAGCTTCAGTGTATCCGCAAAGCGGGCAAACTCTGTGAATCGGCGATGCAGGCTTTGGCGGCGCGCTGCCGTCCCGGCGTAACCGAATATCAACTCAAAGCCGCTGCGGCGAGCGCTATCCTCGAAGGCGGAGGCGATGTGGACTTCGCGATCATCGGATCGACGCCGATGAAAAATCCCGCGTTGATTTTCGGCAATCCTCGTCCATCGGGGCGCGTACTCAGCGATAGCGACATCGTCATCATGGAGCTTGCTGCCGGTTATCGCGGTTACAGCGCGCAGATCGGCTCGCCGGTCTGCATAGGCGAGCCGCCGAAAGAGGTACGCCGCTTCTTCGATGACATCGTTCTTCCGGGATTCGAGAAGATGGTCGCCGTATCGCGGGCTGGCCATCATCTAAACGAACTGGTCGAATCCGCGCATTTTTATCGCGCGAAAGGCGTGCAATCCCGTCCCATCCATATTCACGGCATCGATTTCGTCAGCTCCGAACCGCACATCTTCACCGATCACATCCAAGCCGAAGAGTACGAGCAGGTGCTCCAACCCGGTATGGTGCTCGTGATCGAGCCCAACGCCGTCACCGCCGACGGCATGTTCGGCATCTTCTTCGGCCATACTTTTATCATTACGGAAGGCGCGCCGGAGTGTGTCGACGATTATCCCTGGGAGCTTACGGTTGTGCGCTAGTAGCCAGATCGAAGACTTGGTTGGATGATTTCTGCGGTTGTTGGGGGTTTGTAAAGCTCACGTGCCAGTCCTCGATGATATAGCCGAAGGCGTTTTAAAACTTCTTTTTCATTTTGTCATTGAGATCGTCTCTTTTACACCGGAGAGTGCGTATTGTATGTGGTAACCCTTGGAAGGAAAAAACCTCGGTGGGATTACTACGAAAATGAGAGGCCTCTAAGGTTCGTTGTTCG
>DASPXM010000410.1:0-32946 GCA_035637295.1 Verrucomicrobiia bacterium | reverse complement strand
CAACGCGGTAGCAACGAAGGTGTTGGTTCAGTTAACTCAAGATCTTAACGGAGAGTCGTTCGGAGGACTCAGGATAAACTCGGCGAGGAATCTTTCTCGATCCGAAGATTCATCGTGCACTCTAACTGAACCACTACCGCTACGAAAGGTTGCCTTGACAAGCCAAACTGAAGTGTGGTTTAAGCTGAGAAAATTCTCTTTTTCTACGACAAGCAAGAAAATATCACCGATCCAGCAATATCCAAGGAGGAGTAGGAATGAACAGTTTGGTTAAACATGCATCCTGGCTGATCAGCATTTTGCTGGTGAGCGTCCTGGCAATTGCTTGTAGCTCTGTGGAAGACAAGCCAGCGCCAAAGCCCGCTACGCCTGCGGCCCCGACGAAACCAGCCCCGGCGCCCGCACCGGCACCGGCCCAAACAGACGCCGTTAAAGCGACTAAGACAAAGGCTGTGGAGGTCGAAGGCGTTATCAGCGCCGTCGGCCAACGGACGATCACCTTTCAAATGGAGCGCAAAGGCAAGATGCGCGAAGAAGTGGTCGGCGTGGACGACAAGACCAAAATCGAGAAAGGTGGCGCAAACATTAAGATTAAAGAATTGCAGGAAACCGACAAAGCGATGATCAATTACGAACCGGAAGCCTATACACCGGCCATTGCCATCAAAGTGATTGGCAAAGGTGAGGTCAAAAAGGTTGGAGGTGACGACTAAGTTCGATAGCGGTCGGCGCGGTCGCCCCCGACAACGTCCAAATCGAAAGACTGATCATCTCGTAGAATCTTAAAAGAGATCCGTTCCCCTGGACGCTTCTTCCACATCTCCTGGTAAAGCTCCTGGCGCGAACGGATCTCTCTTTTTTCAACGGTCAAGATAATGTCACCTTGCTTGAGTCCGAATTTTGCCGCCGGTCCGTTCGGTACGACACCGCCGATAACCACGTGCCCTGCCATTCCCTCCGGATAAATTCCCAGCCACGGCCGCCGCGGGCGACTGCGTACTTGGCCGTGTTGTTTCAATTCCTGGGCGTAGGTTCGATAATAATCGATCGGAATAGCGAGCGAGAACTTGGCCACTTCGTTCAAGTTCAACGACACAACGCCGATTAGTTCACCGTGAAAGTTGGCGAGCGTGCCGCCGCCGAATCCAGGGTTAAAAGCCGTGACGCGGATGGTTTTATCGATCATGTACTCCCACTGGCCATCATAGGGTTCCATGGAAGACACATAACCGCCGCTAACGCGGCGCCCTACTTGGCCGCTGCTGGCTATCATGAGAACCGGTTGGCCGAGCGCGACCGAATCGGCTGGAGCAAGTTTTAGGTGCGGCAAGTCCTGCGCCGAGATTTTTACTAGGGATAGTCCGGTTTCTTGGTCCTGGCCGGCCACCTGTGCTGGGTATTGCTCGCCGTCTGGCAAGGTTGCGGTGATTGAGGAGGCGCCGACGGTAACGTAATGGACGGTTAATATATAACCGTCAGAATCAACGATCGTGCCGGAACCAACGCGTTCAGAACCCAGATTCGCGGCTGATGGATGGCTCTCTGGTATGGTGACGTGAAGATCCACCGTCGCGGGTAGTATCGAGTGAATCAAACCGATGTGACCGTTCAAAGCGGTGCTCCTTGAAGACGGGCAAAGTTCAATTCTGCTGAGCTCATCCGTGTGTCAGTGGAATAAAGTCTTCCTTGCCAAGTGTCGCGGCTCTCGAGGGCCTGGAAGATGGCGTTGTGAACGCCGAGCTTATCGATCGACCAATCCGGCGCAACCGTAATCGCCCGATAGGTCTCACCCGTGAGTCGATGCACGACGATATCGGGATTCAACCGCTCGAGAAAGTCGACGACCAACGTGATGTACTCGTCCCGGCTAAAAAGCGGTACTTGCCCCGAGTAGTAAAGCTTTTCCAGTACCGTGTTCTTGATGACGTGAAGATTGTGCAGTTTTACCCCATCGATGGCCAGTCGATTGAATAATGCCGGCGTTTGCAAAATGTCGCGGCGGCTTTCACCGGGAAAGCCAAGAATGAGGTGGGTGCAAAGCTGTAAATGCCGATCTTTGGCACGCTCGACGGCATCGATGTATTCGCGCAGGCCATGGCCGCGATTTGCCCACGCAAGCGTCCGATCGTGCATGGACTCAAGACCCAGTTCGAGCCAAAGATACGTGTGCCTGGACAGGTCGCTGAGCAAATCGAGGATATCGTCGGGCACGCAATCCGGCCGCGTTGCGATGGCGAGTCCGACGACGCCGGGAAATTCGAGGGCTTCGCGATAGAGTCTTTCCAGTTTCAGCGCCGACTCGTAGGTATTCGTGTAGCTCTGGAAGTAGGCAATGAATTTTTCCGCTTTGTGGCGTTTCTGGACGGCGATGGCGCCTTGTTCGAGTTGTGCTGTGACCGAAGTCCGGGGACGATAGTCCTGAGGCGTGTGGCTCGCGTTGTTGCAATAAATACATCCGCCGACCGCGACCGTGCCGTCGCGGTTGGGGCAGGTGAAATCTAAGCGCAGGCCGATCTTGTAGACACGCGCGCGGAAGGTGTCGCGCAGCAGACGGTTAATTGAATTGAACCGTTTGCCACGCCAATGATTTTGCAGGGAGGCCGGGAAATTCATGAGCTGAACACAAAAAGGGTTAACAAAAAGCCTACGATTACTCAAGGCATAAACCGCTCTGTCTTGGAACATATTACGGCGCTCAAAAAAATCTTCGCAGACAGTCCCCGTGCTTCGGAAGTAACGAATAAATCGAAAAAAATGCCAATTTGGGGGCGATCTCCGACTTGACAATAGGGCGGAAATGTCTATATTCATTGAAAACTTGAACGGCCTACGCTGTCGCCGATGAAAATCTCCGTCGACGAGGTTCCTCAATCCCCGAAAGAGATACGGTTCTCCGAAAGCATTGAGGAACTCAAAGAGACTTACCGCCAGAGCAATAACCGGGATTTTGGATTTCCACCCCGTTTAGACGTCGATTTAGTTTATTACCGCTCTGGGCAGGAGATTTTTTTTAGCGGCAGGTTTTCCGGGTGGTTTACCGGTTGTTGTGGGCGCTGCTTGGAAGCGTACAACTTTACGTTAGACAAAGAATTCGAATTTATCTTGACTCCCCGTTCGTCTCAATCTGATCGCCGGGCCGAGGAATTACGCCGCGAGGATCTAGGGTTGAGTTATTACTCGACCGATGAGATCGATTTGGCACCGCTGATTGCCGAACAGGTAATGTTGGCGTTGCCGACAAGGCCGCTCTGCTCGGACAATTGCCGCGGGCTGTGCGCCAGCTGCGGGGTAAACCGGAACCGAGAAACCTGTAGTTGTTCCAAGGCGACGGACGATCCTCGGATGGCAATTTTCCGAACTCTCAAAGTCGGCCGTTAATTCACTTCTTTTTCTTAAAAATCCGTTGTGCTAAGAAGCGGAGAAAGACAGGACTAATCCATGCCCGTACCAAAGAGAAGGACTTCAAAGAGAGTAAAGAACCAGCGCCGTGCTCACGATGGATTGACTAAGCCGCAATGGAGCACTTGCGCGAACTGCGGCGAAACCGTTTTACCGCATCGCGCGTGCGTTCATTGTGGCTTTTATCGTGGCCGTGCGGTGATCCAAGTCCAAGAGAGTTAGTCAGCTTCAAATATATGCCAAAGATCGCCGTCGACGCGATGGGTGGAGACTATGCCCCCGCAGCAGTGGTTGAGGGCGCTTTGCTTGCAGCTCAAGACCTCGGTGTTGAAATCGTCCTAGTCGGCCACGCCGACGCCATCGAGCAAGAACTCTCGAAGCATCGAAACGCGCCAAGTTTAAAAATTGTCGCGGCTTCCCAAGTCGTGCCAATGCACGAATCGCCGAGTATCGCGCTGCGCAAAAAGGATTCATCCATCAAAGTGGGTTTTGAGATGATGAAGCGTGGTGAGGTGGAGGCCGTGGTCAGCGCGGGCAACTCGGGTGCGATGATGGCCGTTGGCATGTTCGTCATGGGCACCCTTTCGCAGGTGGACCGGCCGGCAATCCTCGTGGTGATACCCAGCTCGGGTAAAGGAACAGTCGTCGTCGATGCCGGCGCCAATGTCGACTGTAAACCGCGTCACTTAGTTCAGTTCGGATTCATGGGATCGATTTACGCCGAGCAGGTCTTAGGCGTTACCAGGCCGCGCATCGCTGTCTTGAGCAACGGCGAGGAGGAGGGCAAGGGCAACGATTTGACCAGGGCCGCGAGCGAACAACTTGCCCAAACATCGCTCAATTTCATTGGCTACGTCGAAGGCCGGGATATTTTTAACGGCAAAGTCGACGTCGTTGTCTGCGACGGGTTCACCGGCAACGTTGCACTCAAAACCATGGAAGGGTTGGCGACCTTTGCGGGTGAAGTCTTAAAAGAGGCGTTTCAAAAAAATCTCTCCAGCCGTTTGGGGTATGTTTTTAGCCGTAATGCGCTCGCTCAGGCGTACCGGCGCCTGGATTATGCCGAGTACGGCGGCGCTCCTCTCATTGGATTGGACGGGGTGGCGATTATCGCTCACGGCGGTTCCAATCCTTGGGCGATCAAAAACGCCATACGCGCGGCCCGCGACGCCATCGATCACGATATGAATCGCCACATTGCCGACGATCTGGACGCGGCTGATGGCTTGGCCGGAGACAAAGAAGGGTTGCCGCGAAAGCTATGGCACCGCTTCAAATCCAAAATCGAATCATTGGGCGAGAAAACCGAAGCGGAGGCTCCACGGAGGGAGCGCAGGGGAAGTGGAGAATAGCAAGCTTGCATTTGTTTTCCCTGGGCAAGGATCCCAATACGTTGGTATGGGCAAGGATTTCTGCACCCAGTTTGCGGTAGCGAAAGGGATTTTCGCGGAGGCTGACAATGCCCTCAGTTACTCGTTGAGCGAACTCTGTTTCTACGGGCCTGAAACGGAGCTCAAACTTACCGAAAACACGCAACCCGCCATCCTGGCGGTGTCGATCGCCGCGTTGCGAGTACTCGAAACAGAAACGCCGTTACGTCCCGCGTTCGTCGCGGGTCACAGCCTTGGCGAATACAGCGCCTTGGTTGCCGTTGGAGCGTTGCGGTTTGACGACGCGCTGAAGATCGTGCGTGAACGCGGGCGCTTGATGCAGCATGCCGTGCCTTCCGGTGAAGGAGCGATGGCAGTGCTCATGGGTTTAGAGATGGATGAGGTACGCTCCCTATGCGCCGAGGCAAGCCAGGGGGAGGTGGTTTCTCCGGCCAATTTCAACGGCGCCGGACAAGTTGTGATTGCCGGCACAAAGAGTGCCGTCAGCCGTGCGATGGCACTGGCGAAGGAGCGCGGGGCAAAACGGGTTTTGGACTTGCCAGTGAGCGCGCCTTTTCATTGTCAACTCATGGAGCCGGCGGCGGAGGGACTACGTAAAATATTGTGTGACATTAAAATCCATCCATTTACGGTCGGAGTGATTGCTAATGTCGACGCCGACATTAATCTCAGCGCCCACCGCGTTAAATCACTCCTCACCGAACAGGCCGTACAACCGGTTCGGTGGGAAGAATCGGTCAAGAAACTAGCCGAGTTGGGCTGCACCCGTGCTCTGGAGATCGGCCCCGGTAAAGTCCTGAAGGGCCTGATCAAGCGCATCGCGCCGACAATCGAAGCCGGTAACTTCGAAGTTCCAGAGGATTTATCACGACTGGCGGCATAGCGTCCTAACGATGGGTCTCAACGGTCAAATTGCCTTGGTCACCGGCGCCAGTCGGGGAATCGGTCGTGCGGTTGCCATCGCGCTTAGCCATGGCGGCGCCTACGTGATCATGAATTACCGCGGTAACCACGCGGCTGCCGAGCAATCGCTGAGCGCCCTCGCCGCGGCAGGTGGCCAAGGGGAACTGTGCCCCTTCGATGTCGGCGACGAAAGCCAGGTCGAACAGGCGGTAGAAAAAATCGTTGACCGGAACAAGAAAATTGATATTCTCGTCAACAATGCCGGTATAACCGTTGATAATCTCTTGATGCGCACCAAACCGGCGGATTGGGACCAGGTCATCGGGACTAATCTTAAGGGCACGATCCTCTGTACCAAGAGTGTATCTCACTATATGATCCGCCAGCGTTACGGCAGGATCATCAATCTCTCTTCTGTGGTGGGACAGATGGGTAATGCGGGGCAGTCGCTCTATGCCGCATCGAAGGCGGGAATCGTCGGTTTTAGCAAAGCCATCGCGCGAGAAGTGGCGTCAAGAGGAGTAACGGTGAACGCTGTTGCTCCCGGATTCATAGAAACCGATATGACCGGCAAGTTGCCGGATAAACTACGGCAAGACTTTCTCAGTGCGATTCCGCTCGGCCGATTTGGCACTTGCGATGAGGTTGCCGAAATGATTGTATTTCTCGCGGGACCGGGGGCTGGTTATATTACCGGGCAAGTGTTTGGTGTTAATGGCGGACTGTACATGTAATGACAATGTAGCAGGAGGTAAGCGAAGATGGCGGCATCTGTTCAGGGCAGAGTGAAAGAAATCGTGTGCGAGCAACTGGGGGTGAGCGCGGAAGAGGTGACCCCGGAAGCCTCCTTTATCGAAGATTTAGGAGCCGACTCATTGGACATCGTTGAGTTGGTGATGGCACTTGAAGAAGAGTATGAGATGGAAATTTCCGATGAGGACGCGGAAAAGATCAAGACTGTCCAAGATGTCATCACGTACATTGAAGCCCATCGTTAGAAACCCCAAGTGGCCCGCATAGCCTTACGGCGGGTTGATCGCTCAGCCAGTTACCCCAAGAGGCAACGGAGATCGCAGGGGAGTGGGATTCAATGTCCCCGCTTCTGCGATTTTCTTTATTTCAGAGGAATTTTCCAAAAGAGACCCCAACACCGGCGGACAATTTAGTCGAGGGAACCATGATAGCGTTGGGTTACGACCACGGTGGCCGCCAGGTCGAAAATAGATCCGGGAAAAAAATACAAACCAACGACTGAACGGTTAAAGGAAAGTTTATGTCATTTCTTGCGGAAACGGACGGCGAAATTTTTGCCGCGATTCAGAAAGAAACCGAGAGATTGGAAGGCAATCTGGAACTGATCGCGTCGGAAAACGTCGTCAGTGAAGCGGTCTTGGAAGCTCAAGGTTGCGTGATGACCAACAAGTACGCCGAAGGTTATCCCGGCAAACGTTATTATGGCGGCTGTGAGTTCGTTGACGAAGTCGAGTCCTTGGCTATTGCGCGCGCAAAGCAACTATTCAGCGCCGATCATGCTAACGTCCAACCGCATTCGGGTTCCCAGGCCAACATGACGGTCTATTTGTCGGTGCTTAAGCCGGGCGATACTTATCTCGGTATGAACCTTGCCCACGGCGGTCATTTGTCCATGGGCAGCCCGGTCAACTTTTCCGGCTTCATCTACAAAGTGATCCCTTACGGTGTGTCAGAAAAGACCGAAACCATCGACTACGATGAAGTCGAACGTTTGGCGAAAGAGCACCGTCCCAAGTTGATTGTCGCTGGCGCGAGTGCCTATCCGCGCATTATCGATTACCCCAGGTTTCGCCAGATTGCAGACGATGTCGGCGCCCTACTGATGGTTGACATGGCACATATTGCCGGCTTAGTGGCCGCGGGACTTCATCCAAGCCCGGTTCCCTATGCGGACTTCGTGACCACCACAACGCATAAGACGCTACGCGGTCCGCGCGGCGGTCTGGTGCTCTGCAAGGCCGAGCATGCTAAAACAGTCGACAGCCGAGTCTTTCCCGGCATGCAAGGCGGGCCGCTAATGCATGTGATCGCCGCCAAAGCGGTGGCACTGAAGGAGGCATTGACTCCGGAGTTTAAAATCTATCAGCAGCAGATCGTTAAAAACGCTCAAGCGCTGGCAAAAACATTAATCAATAAAGGCTTTCGCTTGACGACCGAAGGCACCGATAACCATTTGATGCTCGTCGACCTGCGCCAATCCGAATTGACCGGTAAGGTCGCGCAAGAAACGCTGGATAAAGCGCATATCACGGTCAATAGGAATGCCGTTCCGTTCGATACTCGATCCCCTTTCGTGACCAGTGGCGTCCGTATCGGCACGCCAGCGGTAACAACCCGGGGCATGAAGGAAAACGAAATGAAAATCATCGCAGACTTTATCGCCCGTGCGCTTGGCTGCGTGAATGATGACACTGCGCTTCGAGGGATCGCCGTAGAGGTCGGCGAGCTGTGTAAAAAATTTCCGGTGTATCCACACCGGCTGGGAAAGACTTAAGGGGGGGAGAGGATGGAAAATGGAGTACAAGAGGATGGCGAATGACGGTCTTCGCTTGACGCCATGAAATGTCCCTTCTGCCACGAGGCTGAGAATCGAGTCATCGACTCGCGACTGAGCAAGGACAGCAACATGATCAGGCGCCGGCGGGAATGCGAACGATGCAATCGGCGCTTTACCACTTACGAGCGGGTTGAGGAGATGATGCCGCTGGTCGTTAAAAAGGACGGGCGACGCGAAAGCTATGATCGGCTGAAGATCATCAACGGTTTGAAACGAGCGTGCGAAAAGCGTCCGGTAAGCATTGACACGATTGAGATGATCGCCGACCGCATTGAGCGCATAATTCAAGAACGCGGCGAAAAAGAAATCGCGAGTTCGGTCATTGGCGAAGCGCTGATGCGCGAGCTGCATGACACCGATCCGGTTGCCTACGTGCGCTTCGCATCCGTCTATCGCTCGTTCAAAGACATCAGCGAGTTCATGGTTGAGCTAGAAGAGCTGCTCAAAGAGCGCAAGGGCATCCCTTTGGCCAAGGCGGCCGGGCCGCGACAGAGAAGGGAATAGAATCATTGTCGGTTACTCGGTGGAGCGCCAGGGACAAATCGTATCTCCGCATGGCGCGCCGGCTGGCGCGAAAAGCCGAAGGCAGAACCAGTCCCAATCCGATCGTCGGTGCGGTGATCGTCCGCGACGGCAAAATCGTCGGCACCGGTTACCACCAGTTTGCCGGCGGCGATCACGCGGAAATCGCCGCGCTCAAACGCGCCGGCCCAAAGGCACGAGGCGCTACTCTTTACATTACCTTAGAGCCCTGCAGTTATCAGGGTCGCACCCCGCCGTGTACCCGCGCTCTAATCGGAGCCGGAATCAAAGAAGTGGTCGCCGCCACCCGCGATCCCAATCCTTTGGTTGCGGGGCGAGGCTTCCGGCAGCTCAGGCGTGCGGGAATGATCGTGCGCGTGGGATTGTTCGAAGCCGAATGCCGTGCGCTGATTGAGCCCTTCTCCAAATATATTACCCGGCGATTACCGTTCGTGACCTTGAAGCTCGCTGCGACATTGGATGGGAAGATTGCTGCGGTCAGCGGCGACGCACGTTGGATTAGCAACGCCGAGTCGCGCCGCTCGGTTCATCGACTGCGCAACCAAGTGGACGCCGTGCTTGTCGGGGTAGAAACGGTGCGCGCCGACGACCCGCGACTAACTTGCCGGATTCCACGCGGGCGGAACCCGTGGCGGGTTATTTTGGACAACCGCCTACGGATTCCCATCTCAGCGCAGGTGCTACGCCAGCGCGATCCGCAAAAAACCATCATTGCGACGAGCACCGCCGCATCGGCAACCAAGGCGCGCGCAATCGAAGCGCTTGGCGCGAAAGTGTGGCGATTGCCCCTGCGCCAGGATAAGGTGTCCTGGCTGCCGCTGCTAAAAAAACTTGCGAGCTTTGGTATCGTGAGCGTCATGATCGAGGGAGGCGCCACTATCGCTTCATCAGCGCTCAAAGAAGAGATCGTCGATAAAGTCATCTTCTTCTACGCCCCGAAAATTCTCGGCGGGGACGGACGAGTAATGCTTGATGGCCTGGGCATTCGACAAGTCAGACAATCGCTCCCTATTAAGCACTTACAGGTTAGGAAATCTGGCGGTGATCTCATTGTTTCCGGATATCTTTAGTGTGAAACTCCGAAGAATTGAGAATTGAGCGCGACGCATGTTTACGGGACTGATCGAAGACGTCGGTAAGATTGACGCGCTGCACTTCAATAACGGGTCGGCAGTGTTGACTGTGAAAACCAATTTACCGCTGCGCTCGCTGGCGCTCGGAGCCAGCGTGGCTGTGAATGGGGCGTGTTTGACCGTGGTTAAGAAAGACAAAAGGGCCTTTACTGTCGACGTGTCGCCAGAAACGCTCAAGCGCACCAGCTTGGAAACTTTGGCTGTCGGCAGTTTAGTCAATCTCGAGCAGCCGATGCGGTTGCAAGATCGTCTTGGCGGACATTTGGTCACGGGTCACGTCGACGGGGTCGGCACCGTCGTGGCCATCAGAAAGCAGGGCGAGTTTACGATTTTCACTTTCCGGGCTCCGGCTCGCCTCGCATCCTTTCTCGTATCGAAAGGATCGGTCGCCGTCGATGGCATCAGTCTAACGGTTAATGATTGTAGAAGAGACGGTTTTTCAACAGCAATCATCCCATTTACCTTACGGCACACTAATTTGCGCGCTCGCAGGGTTGGTGATAAAGTCAACTTTGAGACGGATCTGATCGGCAAATACGTCCATAGTTTCTTGGAAAAATTCCGATAGATAGCCCGAACGTTTTGCGTTCGGATGTTTGATTTCTCCCAACCATGCCTATCTCAAACATCGAAGAAGGTCTTGACGAGATTCGCAAGGGTCGGATGGTGATCCTCGTTGACGAGGACGCTCCGGATAGCGATGGCTTTTTCTGTCTCGCTGCCGAAAAGGTGACGGCTCAGAGCGTCAATTTTATGCTGCAGCACGGTCGGGGCATTATTTATGTTACGCTGACCGATGAGCGAATCCGCGAACTCGGTATCCCGATGCTCGCCGAGGAGAACAGCCCTCTGGCAGGTCTTCTTTGCGGCGCCTCATTTTCGGTGAAATTGGAAGGCGTGCATGGCGTATCGGCGCAAGGACGAGCCCACACGATTCAGGCTGCCATCGCGGCTCAAACCAAGCACGAAGACCTAGTCATTCCCGGCCACGTGCAACCTCTACAGGCGCGTAGCGGGGGAGTCTTGGCGCGATCGGGGCGGACCGACGCATCGGTGGATCTGGCGCGCCTAGCGGGCTGCAACCCTGCCGGTGTGATTTGCCAAATCTTGCAAGATGATGGTTCGGTGGCCTTGCTACCATCGCTCGAGCGTCTCGCCGAGGAGCAGGGGCTGAAAGTGCTGACCGTTGCAGGCTTGATCGCACACCGGTTGCGAAACGAGAGCCTGGTTAAGCAGGTCGCCGAGGAAGAGTTTCCGACCCTTCACGGCGGCAAATACAAAGCCATTGTCTACCGCAATGCAGTCGATGGCTCCGAGCATATGGCATTGGTGAAGGGTGACATCAGCACACCCGGGAGCGTCTTGGTGCGTTTGCATTCGGAATGCCTAACCGGCGATGTTTTCGGTTCGGAGCGTTGCGATTGCGGCGATCAGATCCGCCAATCGCTGCGGTTGATCGATCAACAAGGCAGAGGCGTGCTTATCTATATGCATCAGGAAGGGCGTGGCATCGGCCTCACCAACAAGATCAAAGCCTATGCGCTGCAAGACCAGGGTCGAGATACGGTCGAGGCGAATATCGAGTTGGGTTTCAAGGATGATCTGCGCGACTACGGCATTGGAGCGCAAATCCTGCGCGATCTCGGCGTGCAAAAAATATCGCTACTGACGAACAATCCACGAAAGATTTCCGGTTTGGAAGTCTACGGGGTCAACGTCGTCGAGCGCGTGCCGCTCGAGGTGCCGCCGCGCGAAACCAATATTCACTATTTGCGCACAAAGCGGACCAAGCTGGGCCATTTGTTGTCGAACCTGGAAGCCAAGCCGGCGAAGCGCTAGAGTCGTCCCGTTCGTGCGATTTTCAATGGCAAGATCCATCGAAGGTAGAAGTAATGCACAAGGGCTCAAGATCGGCGTGGTGGTGAGCCGCTACAACCAATTCATCACGGAGAAGCTTCTCGATGGCGCTTTGGACGGATTTAAAAGTCATGGTGGAGAAGATGAAAACGTCACGATTATTCACGTGCCCGGCGCGTTTGAAATTCCTTTGATCGTGGAGAAAATGGCCGCCAGCGGCAAGTACGATGCCTTGGTTTGTTTGGGAGCCGTCATCAAGGGCGATACGCCCCATTTCGATTATGTCTGTGATGCGGTTACGCGTGGAATCGGCGATGCGGTTCGAACCTACAAGATTCCCATCGGTTTCGGAGTATTGACGACGAACGACGTTCAGCAGGCGATGGAACGGGCGGGATCGAAGGACGCCAATAAAGGCTACGAGGCGCTGCTCACGGTGGTCGAGATGGTCAACGTCATTCGGCAATTGACCTAGCGCCTGTGATATTCACCGCGAGAATTCAGGGCAACCGATGCCAGAGAATCAACAAACTTTTTCTTCCGGCAGTGCGGTCAAAGGAACGCGACGCAAGGCGCGGGAGCTGGCGCTCCAAGCCTTGTATCAGATCGAGATCACCGGAGATGCCTCGGTCGCCGCAGTCGATCTGTTTCTAGAGCATTTCGAAGGCAACGCAAGAGCCAAGGAGTTCGCGCGCCGATTGGTCTCGGGCGTGGTGAGCCAGCGGCCGGCCATCGATCAGCGGGTCGCACAATGCACGGACAATTGGAAGCTCGCGCGGTTGGCGAAGGTCGACCTTGTCATCCTGCGCATGGCGACGTATGAGTTGGTCTTTTGTCCGGACATTCCCTCAACCGTAAGTTTGGACGAGGCCATCGAAATCGGCAAGCGATTCAGCAGCGCAGAATCGGCGGCCTTTCTCAACGGAGTGCTGGATCAAGTGGCACAATCGAGCGCCGTTAAATCCGAGTAGCAAAACGCATGGAAGAACGATATCAAGCCCACGCCATTGAGGAGAAATGGCAGCGCATCTGGGCTCAAAACCAAGCCTTCCGCGTGAATGAAGACGCCGCCAAGCCCAAGTATTACGTGCTCGAAATGTTTCCCTACCCATCCGGACGCATCCACATGGGCCATGTGCGGAACTATTCCATCGGTGACGTGGTGGCACGTTACAAGCGCATGCGCGGCTTCAACGTGCTTCATCCCATGGGCTGGGACGCCTTCGGTTTGCCGGCGGAAAACGCCGCCATCGAAAGAGGGGTTCACCCCGAGATATGGACGCAAGAAAATATTCTTTACATGAAAAATCAGCTCCAACGCATGGGGCTTTCTTATGATTGGGATCGCGAAATCGCTACCTGCGAGCCCGAATATTACCGCTGGAATCAATGGATTTTTCTTCAGTTTTTTAAAAAAACTTTGGCCTATAAGAGGAGCTCCTTCGTCAACTGGTGCCCTTCGTGTGAAACGGTGTTGGCCAATGAACAGGTGATCGACGGCGCCTGCTGGCGCTGCGATTCCGCGGTAATCCAAAAAGAACTGGAGCAATGGTTCTTCCGTATCACGGATTACGCCGAACAATTACTCGGGGATTTAGAGAAACTCAATGGCTGGCCTGACAAAGTGCTAACCATGCAGCGTAACTGGATCGGCAAATCCATCGGCGCCGAGATCGATTTTCCCCTGGTCGGCTGTGAAAGCGCGCTGAGAATTTTTACGACGCGGCCGGATACGATTTTTGGCGCAACGTTCGTTTCCCTCGCTGTGGAGCATCCGCTCGCGCTCAAGCTTGCTCAAGGGACGCCGCAAGAGAAAGCGGTCGAGGCCTTCATCGAGCGCTTTAAAAACGTGAGCCAGGCGAAGCGCGGGGCGGAGGAAGGCGAGAAAGAGGGCGTTTTCACCGGAGCCTACTGCCGAAATCTTTTTACTGGCGAAAACATACCCATTTATTTGGCCAACTTCGTGCTCATGGAGTACGGCACCGGCGCCGTCATGGCCGTGCCCGCTCATGATCAGAGAGATTTTGAATTCGCCAGAAAATATGATCTGCCGATTCGTGTCGTCATTCAACCGAATGACCGCAAGCTCACCGCCGAAACGATTGCTGAAGCGTACGTCGACGATGGTGTCATGGTGGACAGCGGAGCTTTCAGCGGGACACCCAATTGCCCCGGCAAAGACAAGATTGCCACTCACGCGGAAGAAAAAGGTTGGGGCAAAAAAGCCATTCGCTATCGGCTGCGCGACTGGGGCGTGTCGCGGCAGCGTTATTGGGGCACGCCGATTCCGATCATTTATTGCGACAAGTGTGGTACCGTGCCAGTGCCCGAGGAACAACTGCCGGTCGTGCTTCCGAAGGATGTGCCATTCACCGGTAAAGGCGGTTCGCCGTTGCAAGAGAGCAAGCTCTTCTTCGAGGTTGCCTGTCCCAAGTGCCGCGGTCATGCGCACCGCGAGACCGACACCATGGACACCTTCGTCGATTCGTCGTGGTACTTTCTCCGCTATGTTTCGGCGAGATTTGACAAAGCGCCCTTCGATCCCGAGAAAGGCCGCTATTGGATGGCTGTCGATCAATATATCGGCGGCGTCGAGCATGCCGTGCTGCACCTGCTCTATGCACGCTTCTTCACCAAAGCGTTGCGCGACCTAGGCCTGGCAAAAGTAGACGAGCCTTTCACCAATTTGCTCACCCAAGGGATGGTGTCGAAGGAAACCTATCGCTGTAGCGAGCACGGTTGGCTTTTTCCGACCGAGCTTCTCGGGTCGGAAAAAGACGGTTGGCAATGTCCTCAATGCCGTCGACCGGTGATCAAAGGCCGCGTCGAAAAGATGTCCAAGTCGAAAAAGAATATCGTCGATCCCGAGGACTTGGTCAATCTATACGGCGCCGATACCGCGCGTTTGTTTACGCTCTTCGCCGCCCCGCCCGAGAAAGATCTCGAATGGAGCGATCAGGGCGTTGAGGGCGCTTATCGCTTTCTTACACGGCTGTGGCGGATCGTATTTCAAAATCGTGAACTGTGGGCCAATGCCGCAGCGAATGGCGAAGCATTAGAGCTACCGGCGGAGTTGCGCGACTTGAGGCGCATGATCCATCGGACCGTCAAAAAGGTTTCCGACGATATCGAGAACCGGTTTCATTTCAACACGGCGGTCGCGGCGATCATGGAGCTTTTAAACGCCCTGAGCGCGGCGCTGCAGGGCGGCGGCCGATCAAGTGCGGGAGCGACCGTGATCAAGCAGGGTTTGGAAACCATGATTGTTCTACTCACACCCTTCGTTCCCCACGTGGCGAGCGAGCTGTGGGAACAGACAGGCCACCACGATCGCCTCGATGAGGTTCCCTGGCCACGCTATTCCGAAGAGGCGATCGAGGAAGAGAAACTACTGATCGTTGTTCAAGTCAACGGTAAAGTGCGCGGTAAAATCACAGTTCCAGCCGATGCGACTCAAGAACATATCGAAACCGTCGCGTTGGCTGATCCCAGAGTCCAGGGCTTTCTCGACGGCAAAAAGGTGCAGCGGGTGGTTTACGTGCCACGCCGTTTAGTCAACATCGTTGTGGAGGGCTAAAATCGTGCGACATTTTCATTCATTTCGAACCGTTTTTCTTGCGTTTATCCTCGGCGGTGCGACGTTTTCAGTATTTGGCGGTTGCGGCTACCAATTCGTTGGCGAGAGTTCGCTCATTCCCAAGGATGCGCGGACAATATACGTAGAACCCTTCGTCAACCGCAGTCGAGACGTCGGCATGGAAAAAGAATTGACCACGGCCTTGCGAGGGGAATTCTACCGCCGGGGCCAGCTGACGGTGGTGGAAGGTTCCGAGCAGGCGGATCTTATCCTCACGGGAGTTATCCGCTCGATCGAGCGCAATGTCGCATCGGTGAACCGAAAAGACGAGGTGTTGCAATACGAATCGGTGCTCGTCTTGGATGTTACTTTGCGTCGCCGAGAGCCCAATGAAATTCTGTGGCGTGGACAGGGTTTGCGCCTCACCGAAGTGTTCGGCGGATCCAGAGCGGCGGTGGTCACGACTTCGTCGGAATTTCGCACCGGGACATTGAATGCGTCAGATGTTCGACGGATGACCGATATCCAACTGACGGAGGGTGAGCAAAAAGGGACTCGCGATCAATTAATGGAACGCGTCGCCAAAGAACTCCACCAGCGCGTGATGGAGATGTTTTAACGCAACCTGTTGCCACGGCGAGTGGGCTCACGGCAGCCGTCGAACGATTATCCCCTGCTCAATTCCTTACAGCTGAGTGTGAAAGGCGAGATAGCCAGCGTGACGCGGTATTATTCTTGATAATTCCCTTGCTCACGGCCTTCCCGAGCGCCTTGTTGACAGCCTGAATTTGCAGCGTCGTATTATCTCCACTCTTAGACTCGATCGCTTGGCGCGCCTTTTTTATCAAAGATCTAATTCTGGATTTGATTTCACTGTTGCGCTCTCGCGCTTTCAGGCTTTGGCGATGTCTCTTTATGGCCGAAGTGTGGACTGTCACAAAAGAATGCCTCCAAGAATAAGTTCGTTATTTCTAACATCAGCTTTAAAGCGAGTCAACGTTGTCGGCAACGCGTTCGTACAAGGCGCCTGCGTGCGGCGAAGAAGAGAGTTCGAATAAACTCGTTTATGGATTGGAACTCTGATAGGGAGGAACAATATATGCCGTGCAGCCCGCATCGCCCAGCAGTGCGCAAAGCGAATATTTAAAATCGCGCCCTTTTGCGCGAACCGCGAGAGCTCCGACAATTCTCCTTTTGAGTACTTGACAGCTTTGGCACATTTTCCAAAACCAATTGCAACTTACGGAAATTTCGATTGATTTATAGCGGTGAAATTGGGCAATTCGCTGGGCAGCGCTACTTTTAGCCTCGCGGCCGGCACTCCGTCGCGGTTATCAACAAGTTATTAACATTTGTTGTGCGTTTTCTGTTTGGTTTGCGATGGCGGCCCCCATCGGTTGGGGAGACTTGCTGATTCCTGGTGCTATTCGCGAGTCGTCGCTTGCGTCACAACAGGCTCAGAAAAGTTGTCAGGCATTTGTTTTGTGCCGACATTTCGTCAAAAAATTTCGCCGAAATTTTTTCCATTTGTCCATAAAGATTTCTTGAACATGGTCCTGTCGCTGGTTGCAAGGTCGATTGGATAGACGATTTTCCACGCGCCGGCACAAAAGCCGCCGAACGATTCATCCGCATCGAGCAAAATCGCTGCGCGCGGAAATGAAATTTGCTGGCATTTGCGCTTGAAACTCCCTCCGACTTGTGCGATACAAAATTCTTAACAGAGAAAGTTTTGTAAAAGTGTGACGGGAAAGGAGGTGAATCAGGATGGGAAAGAAACTCGTTTTATTGTCGGCAATTACCCTCTTCGCATTTACTCTAACATTTGGATGCGGCAAGAAAGAAGAACCAGCTCCGCCGCCACCACCGCCCGCGCCAGCGCCTGCAGCGCCGGAACCGGCTCCTCCTGCGGGTGATCAGAAGCCAGGTGAGCCTATGAAGGACGCGGCTCCTGCGCCAGAAAAGAAAGAGGAGGCAAAGACCAAGTAAGGATCACTCGGCTTTGCTACGGGTTTTAGCGAACGAAAAAGGGGAAGGGATTAGGACCTTCCCCTTTTTTGCAATTTCGGTCTGTGGTAGTGGATTGTGGCGACTGATTCTCAAATGACCCTCACGGAGCATCTGGAGGAGCTCCGTTGGTGTTTGCTCAAATCGGTACTAGCTGTCGTCCTTGCCTCCGGTATTTGCTATTTTTTTTCTGAATGGATTTTTAGATTTATTGTTGCGCCGCTCCGGCAAAACTTGCAGCCGGGTCAAAATCTGATCGGCACCAGTGTTACCGAAGCTTTTTTTGTCGAGATCAAAGTCGCGCTTTTTGCGGGCGTGATTTTTTCTTGCCCGGTTATCTTCTACCAGATTTGGCGTTTCGTCGCGCCGGGGTTGTCTAGGGGTGAGCGGAAATCGGTGATCCCTTTTGTTTTGTGCGCGACATTTTTTTTTATCGGCGGGGCGTCGTTCTGCTATCGTTTCGTGCTGCCGGTGGCGTTTAAATATTTTATCGAACAGTATGAAACGATGGGCGTAAGCCCGGCGATAAGAATCGGCGACTATTTCACTTTTTTCTTTCGTATGGTGCTGGCGTTCGGTGTGACATTCGAGCTACCGGTCTTTACGTTTTTTCTGGTGCGGGTCGGCGTCTGGGACTACCGTTTTATGCTGCGGTCGTTCCGTTATGCGATCGTCGCTATCTTCATTATCGCGGCGATCTTGACGCCGACTCCGGACGTAATTAATCAGAGTCTCTTGGCGGTTCCGATGCTGCTGCTTTACATTGTCAGTATCGGCGTGGCTTATCTTTGGCGTCGATCAGAGTGACAAAAACAAACTGATTCGGGATGAGGAGGGGTAATGATCTCGTTTGTGATTGCAATTAGCTGTTTGTCGTTGGCCTTTGCGGTCTATTTGGCCCGCCATGTGATTCAGCACGACGTTGGCACGGAAAAGATGCAGGAAATTTCCAACGCCATCAAAGAGGGCGCCGAGGCCTTTTTGTCGCGACAAAACCGGACAATTATCAGTTTGTCAGCCGTTCTCGCAGCGCTGATCTTTTTTCTTTACGCATTCGTGCGGACGCCCAGTCCCGCTGATCCTGCTCCGCCGCTCGAGATGGCTTTTTGGACGACGTTCTCTTTCGTTCTCGGCGCAGCTTGCTCGGTCATCGCTGGTTATATCGGCATGTGGGTTTCCATTCGCGCCAATATTCGCACCGCATCGGCGGTTCGGTCGAGTCTCAATCAGGGCTTGCAAATCGCCATGCGCGGCGGCGCCGTGTCGGGACTGTTCGTTGTCGCCATGAGTCTTTTGGGAGTCGGCGGACTGTACGCCCTATTGGAGGCTTTAGGGCACGATCCGCAAAAGATTCCCTTCACCATTGTCGGTTACGGATTTGGCGCGTCCTTCGTCGCGCTTTTTGCGCAGCTCGGCGGCGGTATTTACACGAAGGCTGCCGACGTTGGCGCTGATCTCGTCGGCAAAGTCGAAGCGGGAATTCCCGAAGACGATCCGCGCAACCCGGCGGTGATCGCGGATCTCGTCGGCGACAATGTCGGCGATTGTGCGGGCCGTGGTGCGGATCTGTTTGAGTCCACTGCCGCCGAGAATATCGGCGCGATGATTCTCGGCGTCGGTCTGTACCCGTTCTTCGGTCTCAAGGGAATCCTGTTCCCGCTGGTTGCACGCGCGTTCGGACTGGTTGCCTCCATCGTCGGTGTCATGGTGGTCAAATGTAAGGAAAACGAAGACCCGATGGCAGCGCTGAACCGGGGCTACTACGTCACCAGTTTGCTGGCCATGGTAGGATTTTTCTTTTCCGCCAAATGGCTGCTCGCCGTGGATCCGGTAGCCCATCCTGAAGCGACCTCGGCTTGGTTCTACTTTTTCCTGTGTGGCGTCATCGGTATCCTAATGGCGCAAGCCTTCGTGTACATTACACAGTACTACACAGAATCCAAATACCGTCCGGTCAAAGCGATCGCCGAAGCATCACAGACCGGTCCGGCGACCAATATCATTGCGGGTGTTGCCGTCGGCCTCGAATGTACGGCGATTCCAGTCATCGTAATTTCGATTGCCATCATCGCTTCCTATTATCTTGGTGGCATGAGCGGCGTGCCGCATGCCGGTCTGTTCGGCACTGCGGTCGCAACCATGGGCATGTTGGGAACCGCTGCATATATCTTGGCAATGGACACCTTCGGTCCGATTACGGACAATGCCGGTGGGATCATCGAGATGAGCGGGCAACCGGAAGAGGTCCGGCAAAAAACTGACCGGCTCGACGCGGTCGGCAACACCACCAAGGCACTCACCAAGGGTTACGCAATCGGGTCGGCGGCGCTTGCTGCATTTTTGCTGTTCTCCGCTTACCTCGACGAGGTGCACCACTATGGCGCCAAGCTTGAGTCGGTCAATATTGCCAAACCGGAAGTCTTCGTCGGCGGGCTCTTGGGTGCGACGCTGGTGTTTCTGTTTTCGGCTCTGGCGATCCGCGCAGTGGGCAAGGCGGCTTACTATGTCATCAATGAAGTTAGACGGCAGTTCAAAGAAAATCCCGGCATTCTTCAGGGAACCGCCAAGCCTGACTACGCTCGTTGCGTCGATATCGTTACCGTCGGCGCGCTCAAGGAGATGATTCTGCCTGGCTTGATCGCCGTCGGGACACCGATTGCGGTGGGTCTGATCTTCCGTCTTTTGGGCGTCGGCGCGGAGGCCGTAGCGGCTCTGCTCATGGTTGGCACCATCGCCGGCATTTTGATGGCGACTTTCCTTAATAATAGCGGCGGTGCTTGGGATAACGCTAAGAAATTCATCGAGACCGGCGCTTACGGCGGGAAAGGCTCAGAAACCCACAAAGCCGCAGTCGTTGGCGACACGGTCGGTGATCCTTTCAAAGACACCGCCGGTCCAAGCCTTCATGTGTTGATCAAGCTCTTGAGCACGATCACTTTGGTCTTGGCACCATTGTTTGTGTAGACGCACTTCAACATGGCACCGTGCACAAGGCCTTCCGTAATGGGAGGCGTTCGCATTTTCTGCTCCTGACAATTATGCTAAGAAATTAATTCGACCACTGTCGATACGCCCGGGTGGTGGAATTGGTAGACACACGGGACTTAAAATCCCGAGGACCCTGACGGGTCCGTGCCGGTTCGAGTCCGGCTCCGGGCACCAAATTCAATAACTTAGCGCCCGTTTTGCTCAGGTCCTTAAGTCTCGCGTTTCTCATATTGTAGCTTATCTGTAGCTTAGGCTTTTAGCCGCGGTTCGTTACCACGACTTTTCTGGCTTTCTCTGCTTGCTCTTGGACATACTCCGAGCGTCTGCGCGCCGCTTCTCTTAGATCGTTCGGGCTCACGATGTTATATCGATCAAAGACGCTTCGCGTCTTATGACCCGAAATCATCATTACCACTCTTTCGGGTGTACCAGCTCGTCATGTCTCGGATTCCTGTCCGGCGGAAATCGTGAAAGAATTTGCCAGCGTATTTTTTCGCTTTTTCCCCTTGCGCTCTACCTCGATCATTTGACCTAAGCCAACGGCTATGCATGCGTTGTGCCAAACGTCGCGGATGTCACCGCGCTTTCCGCCAATAACCCTCCCATTGCGATGGAAAACATACTGACAAAGCAGGATGGGGGAGTGTCCGGGGATCGCGACTACCTTCCGCCGCTCCCATTGTGCCTTGATCGTTTCCAGCAACGCACCGTCCATTGCGATGACCCGACCTGCGTCGTTTTTGTCGGTTCCGACTTCCAACCGGATCTCTTCCGCCTGCAAGTCTATCTGGCTCCAGCGAAGCGACAGGATCTCTTCTTTGCGCCATCCGGTATAGTAGGCAAACGTCACGACCGGCTTGAAGTAGTCGGGGCAGGCATCGCGCACAGCGACAAATTCGGCATACTCAAAAAACCCGCTGCGCACGTTGTCTTCTTTGAGTTGCGGAATATAGGGCTTGCGGACGATCTTCTCGGCCTCGATACCCAAGTTATAGGCGCGCTTTAGGAATGCCAGCTCGCGGTTGATCGTGGCGTTTGCGGCGCCCTCGGCCTGGCGTTGGGCAATAAACTTCTTGATCGAATCGCCCTTGACGGCGTGCGCCCTTGCGTTAACGAAAAAGCCCTTGATCCGCTTGGCCGATCGCTCCGCCTTGTCCAAGCTATCTTGCTCATTGACCTTGTAATCGGTCACGACATCGTCGGCCAACTCAGCGACGGTGACCTTCTCCGCGTCAGGTCCAATGAAATGGCCCGTCACGATTTCGCCCATCCGCTTCTTGAGTAATTTTCTGGCGTCGGATTCTTTGTCCGATCCGCTCGACTCGCACACTTTTTCCCCATTGTTGGAATAGGTGACCCAGTAGATACGGCCGCGGAGATATATACCGCCGTCGCCTCTTTTTCTTCTCGCCTTCATTTTTTCACCCCCTTTCGGCGATGTTCCTTGAGCCACGTTTCCACGGCTTGGGTTAGCGCCTCGTTCATACTGATACCCGCTTCGATCGCCGCTATGCGCAGCGCCTTATGGGTTTCAGGGTTAAGGCGAAATAAAGTTGCTTTCATTCTCGTAACCTCCCTTCTGATTTGCTTCATGCTAATTTGATAGCATGATAACAGAAGGGCGGTCAAGCGCTATTTTTTTTCTCCAACCATTTTTGCAGTGCCGACGGCGAAAACTTCCAATACTTGCCGAGTCTAATGGATGGTATCTCTTTTTTCTTGGCTTGCTGATAAATCTGGCGTTCAGTCTGGCCCAAAAGCTCGGCCACGGTCTTGGCGTCAAGTAACTTCTCAAGGCCGGGCGTTGTATCGGCCTGCTTTTTCAGCTCCGCTTTGACCGCGTGGAGCTCTTGCAAGCCGGTTAGAAGAAAGTCCTCCAGCTTTTCAAGCCGTACCATGATGTCGGGTCCGGCTCTCAGCGGCAGAATCTTTTTTGCCGGCTCGCTCATCAGTCTGGGTCTAAGTCCGAGAGTACGGAGAGTTCCGGCTTCGCTTTCACGACTGGCGCCGTTAACCCGACTACTTCGCCACCGGCACGTTCAGCAAGGTATTTAATGCGCCCTTCGATCGCGGCTATTATCCGCCGCACATCCTCACGAACAATACCGATTGCGGTGAGCCGCCCTCGGTACTCGGAAATAAAAACCTGGCGTTTGCGCTGGTCAATCCGATCCGTGTACGGCGGCGTAGTTAACGATTTGAACGTGACTTTTTTGATATCCTCGATGACAAGCTCCAGCTCCTCAGGCTTTCGAAAGTTCTGAAGCTCCTCGATCCATAAATTGAGTTGGCGATCCTGAAAGATTCGCCCTTCATATTTTTTCAATAACGGCGCGATCTCTTCACCACGGAGTTGTTTCAAATCCTGAATATGGCCACGGGCTTGATCTATAGCCGGCGCCAACTCCTCAAGGAAACTTTTTACTTCCGCGGCCTCATTCGCCAGGTTCAGGCTTTTCGTCGTGCTGATTCGGTCCAGTGGATTTTCAAGTCTCATAGTTTCCCCTTTCCGATCTCGGTCAACAGTTTGGCCACGGCCGCGTCTGCTCCTGGGCTGAGATTGGCTCGAGCGGCGACAGCCTTTATGGCGTCCTCGGAACCAAAAAAACGCAGCGCGGTGTTTTTGAGAATCTCTATATTCTCATCGTAATTGCCGCCGTAGTCTGGGTCGGAACGTAAAATTGCTTCCGTCTGCTGAATCATTTCCCGCTCGGTCGCTGCTTGCGCCTGCAGCAGCGTCGCGCCGCCCTCTTGCGGTTGTCCTTGCGGCGTTGCGGGTTGCTGCCCCTTCATCGCCTCCGTTTGCCATTCGGCGAGGAGCGTGGAGTTGTTGGAAGGATCGTACGTCTGGCCGGCGTAT
This sequence comes from Verrucomicrobiia bacterium, assembly GCA_035637295.1. Classification (GTDB taxonomy): domain Bacteria; phylum Desulfobacterota; class Binatia; order UBA9968; family UBA9968; genus DP-20. The sequence goes on along the minus strand of DASPXM010000410.1, from coordinate 9,698 downwards.
GCGCGATCCATGAGTTGCTGTCGATAAGCGAGCGCAGCGTTCTCGCCTCTGTAAAAAGCCGCATGCTGCGGATGCGCCGGGTTTGTAACTAGTTCGTGTAACTCGGCTGCTGCAGCTGGATCGGTTGGGTTTGTGTCGTCGAAATTCATAATCGTTCACCTCCAATCATTTTTGCTGCGCATGCTTCTACGGAGTCGCGTCGTCCCTGGACTCGATCCATCCGCCTTCACTGGGAGCGGTGGGACTCATCGGCCGTTGGAATCGCACTACGACATGGCCATTGAAGTCGACGCCGACATGTCCTTGTATCCAAGCATGAGACGCCATGCGCGTCTTTATAAGATTAGCAGCTGTAATTTTTCCCTCTTCAGTATCGGGGAAATTGGCCATGATTTTTTCTCCATTCTCCTCTGTCGTTAAAGTTAAGTTTGCCGCCTGCTCATCACGCCGCCCGTATTTCCGCCTCCACGCCGCAAAGACGCAGTTGCTCGATTTTTTCGTCAACGATGTTCTCGATCCATAAACCGTGACGGCCCGAGTTTTTGGCCGAGATGAAAGAGGTTAATTCTGCCAGCGTGGCAGGCACAAACTTAGCCGGGTCAACGATCGTGACGCATGGCACCGCGATGGTACTCCTGACCTGACGACACCCAATCCGGCGATCGCCGATGAAAAGGTATTCCGCTCCGAAGATCGGGAGGTCCGAGGCGACGATTACCGGACCGATAGGACATGGCGCCACCTGCCTGCCGATCAGCTCCGCCTTCTCCTGCACTCGCGAGCCCGAAAAGACACGCAGCACGTCGGCAGCGGTGATGGCGCGCTTTTCAGCCGCAGACTTCCGGTATTTTTCAATCACGTCAAACGGATCGTTTTTCATTGATCGCTTCCTTGCTTACGGGATAACAGATAACACTTTGACCCCTATAAAATGGCCTAGTTATGTGTTATCTATCTGTTATCCCCTGGGAGAACATATTCGACCCACGGCCTTTGGTGCCCAGACCCCATTGTTTCTTTACCCTCGATCAGCTGTCCGTTCTTGACGAGTGACTGGATAACCCGATTCAAGACGTCGCCGTCTATCCCAAATTTGTAAACCCGCTGTTGGAGGTAACGGCGGTAGATTCGTTTGTGCTTTCTTACTATTCGGAGAACCACGTTTTCGGCCTTGCTAAATGCCGTGTGACCCACTTCGCTGAACGCGTCGAGCGCGACCGACTGTAGCCACTTTCCGATCGAGATCGCAGTTACGAGACTGCCGCAGGTAAGCTCGGATTCTTTTTTTATTGCCGAATAGACTAAGGCGATCTTTAGAATATGCTCATCAATGCGCGCCGTTAGTTGCTGTTCCCGCGCGCTCCAATCTTGCCGAGCCGTTTTCCATCCGACATAAAACTCTCCCCACAATGCTTTCGATTCATCTGTCCAGGTAAAACGGTGATCGTTGTAGTGACTGGCAATGTCCTTAACGGCCGTCGTGAATGGTTCCCATTGGTGAGCCTCTGGCGGGCAAGCAATCGCCTTCCACGATCGGGGTTTCCCCGTAATAGTGAGAAAGCGGTTCAAAAAACCACCATTGATTTCGCGTTCGCCGAGTAGATCCTGGACATACTCCAGCGGCGTGGCAGTGATTAAGGAGAGAAAAGGCTTTGTGATTATGGTCGATTCTTCACCGTGCCGATCGAGTGATTCATGGGCTGGGCAATAATACAAAGACCCCAGACGTGGAATGATGTCGCCAGCACCCGTGCGCCTAGTAACGCCGAGCAGCGAACGCAATTCATCAAGGTGCGCTAAAGTTTTGGCACCTTCGCACCTACCCAGTGAATCAAAAATCGCTTCACTCGATTGAATCCCGTGTAATACGTGCACGCTATCTGTCAGTCCGAGATGGAAAAGGGCTTCTTGAGAGAAGTCTAATGCGGTGCTTTTGCGATCGTCGCCCGTTTGGCCGGCCATCAAACCATAAAAATTCGGATACAATGAACGCGGGTTTCTGATTACAACGGAACGCCCGAGAGCTAAGCCGATTGTTTCTAGGCACGAGAGCCAGAGATATTCTTCAGGAGATTCGGTCGCGGGGCATACGATATCGCGCCAGATAGAAAAAGCCCCTTGCCATGCGTCTTTTTCGGGAAAACAAACTGGCGCGTCTTTGACCGGTTCATTTTCCTCGTCGGCCGGATAACAGTTAACACCTAAGTCGTTTTGCTGACTGGAGTTATCTGTTATCTGTTCTCCGGCGACATCTTCAGCGGTAAAAAGTTTTGTCGCCTTGATAAGCGCGATCAATTCTTCCTTGGCGCGATTGGCGTGTTTCGCGACATAGTCTGTTACATCGCCCTGCTCGGGCACGTCGGGTAATTTAACGAGCCTGACTTGCTCCTCTACAGACAAGAGCGATGTTGCGATCTTCAAAGCATGAAGGCGGCCCGCCTCGTCGTTGTCGCCAATGACCGCAACGTGCTTATCTTTGAAAAATTGATTGTAAGAATCGTCCCACTTGCCGGCGCCGAAAGGGTTGGTAGTAGCTACGAGCCCGAGCTTTCGCAGCGTTTCAACATCCTTCTCACCCTCAACAATGATGACAGTCTTCGACTTGATCACTGCTGGTAGCTTGTAGGGAACGCGCCGGACGCCCTTGACTCCCCAAATGAAAGCCCCAGATTCATAGCGTTGGGCCTTGAAGTCCTTCAAAGCTGTGCGGCAAACACGAAACAGCGGATTCCCATTCTCGTCGTGGTATGTGTACGTATCGACAACAGGATCGTAGTTCTTATCGTGGCCGTTGCCGTTACCATTCTCGATAAATAGGTCGCTCATTGTGAGACCCACAGCTGCCAAGACCGATTCGGTCTCGCATCCGGCATGACACATAACGAGGATGTTTCCGTCCTTTTCGCTAATATGAAGAGATGGCTTCTTGTCATTGTGCGCGGAGCATTTCGCCGAACAGCCGTCGCCCGATTTGCGCACTCCTTCAAAATGAGAAACAAATTCCTCGAGCGTCATGACGGTTGATCCTTTACCCAGTGAAACGGATTATCGCTATGCGTTATCGTGGCGCCGAGTTGCTTAATGACCAGGTTGGCAATGTCGATCTTGAGACAATCGGGGCAGGCTTCACCGTCAACGTCGATCTTGAGATGCATCGATGACGAATCTTCAACGCTGCCTTCATAAAAAGTCGTGAGTACGAGATTTAATTTCATGCGCCTCGGAGCTCCCGAAAAAGCTCAAAGCAGCGCTCGACCGCCGCCGACGAAATCTTGCCGTGACAGAAATCCAGGATCAAACGGCGCTTAACGCGCTGTGTCATGAAGGGGCTTAGGGATTTACTAGAGCGTGGTGCTTGGGTGAATTGACTTTGTCTACGTTGTTTTGCTAATGCAGTCATGGAAAAACTTTTGAGGGTCGCGTCGGCGTGTCTGGCAAGGTTCGCCGCCGGCCCTTTTTTTTATTCAGGCCTTTTCTTCCGACAGGACGAGGGCGACTACTTCTGCCAGACGAACATCAATTTGATCGACCAACGGCCGGATCGTTTGCCAAGCCGCGAAATCGAAGTCTTCTTCGACGTCGGAATTGGAGATAAACTCGATACGCTCGACACGGGCTGGGTTGATATGAAGCACAATCATATTTTCGTCCCCCTTCATAAACCAAGGGCGGACGAGACCGTCAAAACCCGCCAACTTTTTTTGAAATTTTAAAAAGATTTTTAATTCCCCAACGAAATCGGGGAATTAGGGTTTAGGGAGAGTCTTTCGAAGGCTTGCGATAAGGCGTTCGGCCGTGCGGTATGGTAGCCCGACTTTCTCGGATGCATCTTAGGATCGTTGAACCGGGGAGCGCCTTTAAGAACGCGACGCCCTTCTCCCCTGCGCGCTTTTCTGCGAGCCTATACGCCCGCGCAGATAAAAGAACGTCCGCCCCCGGTTGATCAAAACGGCTAGTATGCAACTCGCTTTCGATATCCGGTGCCCACTCATCGAGAATTCGTTGCTGTCTAGCCATCGTTTCCCATTCATTGCGCCGATGACTTCGGGCCTGTTCGGGAATGTGTTCCTTCTCCCCCGACAGAACGGGGACCGCCTCGCGCAAGAAGGCCATTTTCCCATCGCGCCAAGCTCTCGCCATTGGACCCTCCCAAAATTCTTTCTCGGGGGGCAACATCTCGATATACGGCGCGCCGGGGAATTCAGGAAGCGGCGTTGAGAATTCCGCGCCCGACATGCTTTGCGGCGACCAGAAGTCGGACCCCGGCTTTCGCCACAGCTCGCCGATCGCGCCCAGTTGCGATTTGATATCGTCGTTGCTTTGCCTAAAGGACCATCGACTTTTGTTTTTGATTACCGTGGCGATCTCTGCCTCGCGGTCCAACCTACTCCAATCGATTAGAATCATTTCCGATGTAAATGGCTTGTCTTCCATCCTCGCCGCGAACTCGTTGTCGAAAAAAGATTTTTCGAGTTTCAAATCTGTAAGTAGCGTAATCAGTCCACGGTGAGGATAAGTGCAATATGTTTCGTAAAGTTCTCTCATCCCTACGCTTTGGCTCCATTCAAGAATTTCAGGAAGGGAAAGATAACCCTTTTCCGCTATCGGCGCGGGTTGCCATCCGCGTCGGAACATAACCGCCGAACTCCTGAGCAGGAGCATGTAGGACGTTTGAACTTCCAAGACGCGGCGAAGGAAATCTAACCCGAGAAAATCGACGGGACTCAGCCATTCGTAATCCGTTTTTGGCCTTGGGGATGCCGCGACGATATCAAGAATTTCGGCAAATTCTTTTTTCTTTGTGCCGGTGGAATCGAGTGATTTTTCGAAGCTCATCTTCAGGCTAGGCCCCCAAGAAAAAAGCCAAGCGTAAACGTAAGACGAAGTGAGGCGCCGACAACTCGATCATCACGACAGAAATTTATACTCACATCGCGCTCAGGAAAGTTAAGACGGTGCACGCTAACACGCACCCGCGAGCGTAGGAGGAGGGGCTATCTATGGACTTCACCATCGGCGGCAATTTTAACGGCTGCATGCAGAGTCTTGATCAACAGCTCGGCACCGAATGGCTTACGCAGGAAAGCCGCTGCCCCGTTTGCCAGCGCTCGTTCGCGAACGTTCACTTCATCGTGCCCGGTGATGAAGACGATGGGGAACCGGTTGCCGCGTCTTTTGAGCCGTTCTTGCACATCGAGACCGTTGAGGCCCGGCATCTGCACGTCGAGGATGACGCACTCGAACCGTTCAGCCGGCATGGCTTCGATATGGTCAATGAACTCTTGGCCCGAAGCGAAAGTGGCGGCCTCCATTCCCATTGAGCGCACGAGCCGTTTTATAGCGTGACAAACGGACTCATCATCATCCACAACGGCAATAAATGGTTTGCTCTTGCGGGTCATCTGAAGTGAGACTACACCAACCTATTCCACGAATGCTATCTATTATTGGACGAAGCTGCGACGGACTGCATCCTCGAGCCTGGCAAGGGCTCTTTCGATCCTGTCGATGAGCATGGACATCGACCGAGTAAAACTCCTAAATACTCCTGCTTCCTGGCCAGACTGGCTATATCGAAGGTCGGTAAAAAACCTATCTTTCAGTATATTGCTTTCTTTATTTTCCTGCTTTTAGCGTAATTGTTACCAAAAGTCGCAAGAGACGCCATGAATACAACGACTAGCGCCCCCGTTGACCGGCTTGTTAACAGCAGCAACAGAGGGACATCAAATGTCCCTCAAAGGGGAAGAAAAGTGGACTAAGCCAGCCTTCGTGCGATTGGTCGCAGAGGAGTGCTGGCTTTGTTTTTTTAGCGTAAGGCCGATTTTGGATACCCCATGTTAGACCTGCTTTTCATATCAACCCAAATACAAGCAGAAAGGAGGTGAGAAACGATGAAGGCGATTAAATTGGAGATCGAGACGGTGGAAGGCGTACAGCCCGGCACGATTACATTGGAGATCGAGACACTGGAAGAGCGGATCGCGCCGAGCCAGCCGCCAGGCCTGCTGGGCTACGAAGGTCAGCCGGGCAACCAGGGCGGAGATGTCCATAATCCCTAGCTCGTAGCGGGAAGAAATGGAAGCCCTGCGCGCAAGGTAATCAGTGGCCTTGCCTCTTCAGGGGGTGAGATTATTCATGATATCCGAAAGTCCAAAGCATCGAGACTTATCTTTAGGCAATCCGCTGCCCAATCAAGAATCGTTTCTCGTGTATCGCGGAGTTGCTGGGCACGGGAAGGGACTATCTTGGACTTTATCGCTTGAGAAGGCCCAGTGGTTCGCAACTCGTTTCGGGCTACGAGACCTCGCTGTGTCATCAAGTTAGAATTTCTAGGCGGGACATTTTTCTGTTCGTCACCGATCGAGGCGAGAGCGAAATAATCGGGTGGCCTCTCTACCGTCCAAGGAAGGTGATCGCCAATGTTGAGGCGACTACTTCGCGCAGTATTTTCCCCGCGCCGTTATCTCCGGCTGAGGAAAGCACGGCGTCGAGTTCTGGCGTCGCAAGGGCGGGCGCTTGATCGATGGCTGGCGTCTACTGGCGGGGCTCATAAGTTTTTCTCCACGCACTGGACTGAGCCGATGAAGATGCAGGAGGAGCTAAAAGGAAAGTGGCGACGCCGTCGGTGAATGGTTTTGGTCAAGGTCAAGGCGAGATCGTTAATCCTGGGGCAAATGCAGAAGCCGTTTTTCTCGGGATTGTGCTCTTTCTGTAGACTGTGCGCCTTTTGGTTAGCGGGCTTGATCGGACGGCCTGCATCCGAACGAGCTGCGGATCGATGTCGAGGTGGCGGCAGATCCATAGAAAACTTCCCTCATCCTCGGATATAGACAAAATCCACGACCGCGCGCGTCGTTGAACATAACATCGCTCATAGGGATAGCACGGGAATATCTCGCCACGGCAATCCGCTAACGCGCGCAGGACCACTTGACACCCAACCGGCGCTCGGGCGGCGTTTCGCTGCAGCACTCGTCGAGATTAATCGGCGGGATGAACACAGCCGCATTAATAATTTAAGTTTGTTTTGCTCACAACAGGTTGATCGCGTTCTTCATCGGGCTGCCAGTTCGTCAGCACCTTTAACGGTTTGCCTGCATTCTTGTCGAATGGCTGAATTGACGACACCAGAAGACTAAACGCGTTGGCGACGTGATACCAGATAGTTCTTTTCTCTCGCCGTTCACTCTCGTAACTCCAGCGGCCGGAAAGCGCTTCAATCAACAGTTTGGCGCCGGTCGGATCAAGCTGGAGTGCGGGTTGAAACTTTCCGGGTGTGGCCTTGCCGATCAGATCCAGCACATGATCGCGCCGGGCCGGCCACTCACTGAATGAATGATCCCAGCACCCGCCTAGCGTCTCGTGCACGATGTCGAGAAATTCCCAGTCCGGTTTGTCGTTAACTTTTTCATAGGTGCCTAACAAAAGTTGCTGGTCATGTAGCGCCCAGCGTGCGTTATCGGCAATCCAGGTTTTGATGACTGTTTCAAGATGACGACGAAGTCGCATGCCTTCGCTTGCGAATGCCGCCAACACGCGAAGAGACCCATCAGGTGTTTGTTGTGCGACCACGGTTGCCGGCACGTCGACAAAAGTTTGACCGATGTAGATCGGCACCTGCGGATATGGAATCAAATGTTCCTTGGCAATATGAAGAGCCCGATTGAAGCCACGAGCGGCGTTTTTTCCCATGTCCCCACGGTGTTCCATCGCGGCGCAACACGCCATCGCCAGCGCGACAATAGCGTCGATCTTCTTCGATGCTTTCTCTTTGGCGATGCGCCAGCCGCGGGGATTCTCAACGGCCACGGTGCTGAGTGCTTGCTGTCTCAACTCATCCGACGCATAGAGCACAAGATTCTGGCCGTTTAACAGATCGAATAGCGTTTGCCCCATGAGCGTGCAATTCGCCTGCGTCTGGGGAAACTCGCGGATCGGCAGGCCGGCCGCCTGTAGCGTCGTGATCGATCGATGCATCTGGAACGGGTCGCTCAAAACTTCTACCAGGTCCGACTGATCGTTTAAGCCGGTGAGATCTTCTTCGATGGTTGCTTCCAGGTCCAAGGGCTGCGTTGGCGTCGGCTTCCAGATTCGATGCGAGACAAGAATCAGCTTCTCGCCGTCATCATCCCAGCGGACCGCCACACGGGCGGCGTTGTCGTGCTTGATGCCGGCGTCGATACCGACGTAAAGCGGCTCGCGGCTGGTGATGCTCGGATGATGGGCGTGATCAACGCACGGATCCCACATTTCCGGCGTGATAAACGTCTCCTCGGCCGTCGCCCAGCGGTTTTCATGAAGGCGCAGATACGTCCCCGGCCGTAGCGTCTTTTTTTGACTGTCGTAGTAGGCTTGAGTCTGCCACGGCATTCTCGGCTCGTGATCCCAGTAAGCAAAGATGCGCGCTTCGCGGTTGGCATAGATCGGCAGATCGGGATGAATGCGCTCGCCCTGCCCCTCGGGATGCTCATCGCTGCCGACGACTTGCTTGTAGAGATCCAGGAGCAGCTCGCTCTCGCCCTCGAAGCCGGCATAGGTCGTAATGAACCGGATGGAGTTCCTACGTGTGGGGACAGGGGTTAACTCTTCCCACAAGCGCCGGCTCGACTCGCTGGTATACGCCCAGAGCTCATCATACGAAACGAGCCCATGATTGGAGCCAGCGGCGCCGGCATAGTCGCCGCTGATCGCCGTTACCGTGGTACCGTTGGCGAGGAAGATAGTTTTTGTCTGCGGTTCGGCTTCCGCTTTAAGCTCGGGATTGTGCGCGATGATGCCTTCCATCGTCTTATAGACACGCGCGAGGGTTTGCTCCAGGTCATTGGCGAGGACAAGAATTTCATTGGGCGGCTCTTGAGTGAATCCCCACCAGAGCGTCAGCGCGCCGTTTAAGGTGGTCTTGCCGCTCTTCTTGACGCACGAATAGATGATCGTATCCCACGGCAGCCGGCCGTTACTGTCAAAGGCAAAGGCAAGGCGGAAAATGTCGCGCTGTTCGTCTGTGAGCTTGAAGGGCTGGCCCAGCTCGTTTTTCTTGATGAGCTTATCGATAAAGGTTATCGGTGAAATGATTTTGTTCATAAGCTATAATATTGCAATGTTTTGGGTCGTTCTCGTGATCGTGGCTATTGGGCTCATTGCGTGGTTTCTCAACGCCATCGGATAAATTCTCCCTTTTTCAGAAGGCTCGCTCCAACATTATCGGTGAAACAATCGGCTTCATTAGAGTCCTTTAAGTGCTGGCTGCAATTCGTGAAGCGCCAAAAGATGGAGAAACGCTTCCATGGCGCCCGGTAAGGTCTCCCAGTGATGATGGCTAAATGAAGCAGTCTCTTTGGAAACACAGAGCAAGTGAAAACCGCCTGTTAACGGCTTGTCGGGATAATTCTGTTCCCAAAGGTTACCGTAGGCGGCTAACTGGAGCAGCATCTCAGGGTAAACTCGATCGGAGGTTTTCCAGTCAACGATGGAGAGTTGCCCATTAACGGATCCAACATAGTCGACAGTGCCACAATATCGATGCCGCTCAGAGACTAAACGCGTTTCCGTAAACAGCGGCAACAGGGTCACCGTTGTCCGCCAGGCAAGGAAGTTATCAAAGCCGCTTCGGACCTTCAGTAGCGTGTCAGCGTCACAGCTTGAAGTGTCATAGAATGCGCCCCTTAAATGGGCGTCGATCATTGCGTGACAGAGAG
>DASPXM010000409.1:0-33064 GCA_035637295.1 Verrucomicrobiia bacterium | reverse complement strand
TTCAACCAACTTATCAGGAGCTACTCAAGCGGTATGACGGTAAAGTGAGACTGGTCCACAAGGATCTGCCGCTCGACGCGATTCATCCGCAGGCGCGGCAGGCGGCGGAGGCAGCGCGGTGTGCCGGGGAGCAGGGAAAGTTTTGGGAGTATCACGATAAGCTTTACGCTAATTCACCCAAGGCGGGCGTTGAGGAACTTAAGAGCTACGCCAAAGAAGTGGGGCTGAACGCTGCGTCATTCGATCAATGTTTTACCAGCGGCAAATTTAAGGGTCTCGTGCAAAAAGATCTGTCGGAAGGGGCGCAGCTTGGTCTGACGGGCACACCGACATTTTTCATTAATGGTCGCGAGATCTCCGGAGCCCAGCCGGTGGAGGCGTTTGCGGCGATTATCGACGAGGAGTTGGGTCAGGCGAAATAGGCTCCAATCTCCATGGGCTGACGTCGTGTTGGAAGAATCGCTAAACCTTTTATTGCTCGGCCAAAATCCTGATGGAGGTTGGGGCGCGGTGGCCGGCAAACGTAGCAATACGGAGGCGACTGCGCTGGCTTTGCTGGCGTTGCAGGCGGTCTTTAAGAAGACGACTGAACCAGCGGTGCAGAAGGCTAAGACATGGCTTGCAGAACGGCAGAGTGTCGATGGCAGTTGGCCGCTTAACGACAGCTTAAAGGAATCCTCATGGAGTACCGCGCTCGCCATTATCGCGCTAAGTGCGTCGGCCGACTTTAATGAGCGCGTCATCAAGGCTGGTCGCTGGACCCTCGAGCAGGAAGGGAGCAAGCCGGGAATATTGGCCAACTTGATTTTGGCGGTCACGTTCCAAAAGAAGGCCGTTCAATTGAACGAGGATTTGATCGGTTGGCCGTGGACGCCGAACAGCTTCAGTTGGGTCGAGCCAACCAGTTATTTTCTTCTCGCGTTAAAAAAGATAAGGCGCAATCTTTCGAGCAAAACCGTAGAAGAGCGTATCCAGCAGGGTGAACTAATGATCTACGACCGCATGTGCGACAACGGCGGCTGGAATTATGGAAATTCATCCGTCTACGGCGATCGACTTTGGCCGTATCCTGATACCACGGCAGTTGCTTTGATCGCGCTGCAGGATCATCAGGAACGAAAAGAGAATCAGGTGAGCCTAAGGGCTCTGGACGAGATGGCAAAAAAGACCGATTCAGGGCTGGCTCTGAGTTGGGGTGCAATTTGCTTGTCGCTCTATGGCCAGGAGGGTGCAGAACTGAAACAGCGACTCGTTGAGCGATTCGCCAAAACCAAATTTCTCGGCGAAACCAAGGCGATCGCACTGGGAATCTTGGCGATGGGCAATGGTGCGCGATTCTTTCGAGTGTGAAGTGAAGATGAATAGACGCGAATTCATCAAAGCATCCGCCGGCGCCTCTTTATATCCATTCCTAAACTCATGCGAGCAGCAGGTTCGCTGGGAAAAAGCAGCTTTCATCAAAACCAAGCGTTCTCAGGTGGCGATCCTAGCAGCGGAACAGTACGGCAGTTCGTTACGCGACACGATTCGTCGAGGTATCGAAATGTTTCGTTTGGAGCTTAACGGCAGGCGGGTGCTGCTCAAGCCCAATCTCGTCGAGTTTGATCTGAAGGGTGCAATAAATACCCATCCCGCGGTAATCGAGGCGGCGGTCGATGCGTTCAAGACTCTGGGCGCTCGCGAAGTGATTGTGGCCGAAGGGCCGGGACACCGGCGTGACAATGAGTATTTGTTGACCGCGTCCGGTCTTTATGACGTGTTCAAAGAGCACCGTATCCGTTACGTCGATCTCAATACGGACGATGTTCGCCTGTCAAAGTTAAAGAGCAGTTTCACCCATTTTCATCAGTTATATCTGCCGGAGACGCTGTACAACGCCGACTTGCTAGTATCAATGCCGAAGCTCAAGACCCATCACTGGGCCGGGGTCACACTGTCGCTGAAAAACATGTTTGGTGTGGTGCCCGGCTCGGTTTATGGTTGGCCGAAGAATGCTCTTCATTGGGCCGGCATCGTCGGCAGTATTCTCGATATCAATAGCTCGCTGCCGCTGCCGCGCTTCGCCATCGTTGATGGCATCGTTGGCATGGAAGGCAATGGTCCGCTGCAAGGCCAGGAGAAGAAAAGCGGTGTGTTGATCTTCGGCAATGATTTAGTAGCCGTCGACGCGACGGCGGCCAGGCTTATGAAGATCGAACCGCGCAAGGTGAAATACCTCGACTTGGCGGGCGAATTCCTAGGAAATATCGGCTATGAGCAAATCGACCAGATCGGCGAAAATCTACATCCTTACCAACAGGATTTCCGCGTGATCGATAATTTTGCTTACCTGAAAAAACTCGTCTGACGAATTTCCACGGGCTCACATCGCGGACGGGTCGGTGCGCCCAATGCATTGAGCGTTAAGTATCGCGTTGGAAAGAGAACCAAAAAAAAAGAGCCGAGCGCATAGAGCGACCGGCTCTTTCGGCTAACTATTCCTGTTTTCTAGCTCGATTTGCCATCCGCAGGGATCATCAGCTTCATGCCGACATAGATATAGTTCGGATTCTTGAGTAGGTCTCTGTTGGCTTCGTATATTTTTTCCCACTTGTTGGGAGCATTGTAGAATTGGTCTGCGAGTCTGCTGAGCGTATCGCCGGCTTTCACCGTATATTCCTGAGAACCGGGTTTACCGACCGCTACAGATGGCTGGGCTTTATCACCCGCTGCCGGTACCTGCTTGGCAACGGGCTTGGCTTTTTCCTCGACGCCAACCGGCTTGGTCCTGGCTTCGCTGACCGGCACCTTGGCTAGCGCGGGCGTAGCCGCGGGCTCGCTTTTGGGCTGCGCCTTGGCCACCATCGGGGCGGATTTATAAACTCGATCGATGAATCCCGAGCTGTCGAGTTCTTTGATCACGCTGGCGTCGACAAACTGTTCAGGCTTGGCCGAACGAGCCACCGGATCTTTCGCGCCCAATTCGCGCAAAATAGTCTGCACGCCTTTCAGCGTCGGATACGGTTTTTCGGGCATGAGCGTTAAAACGATCGACTCATAAGTGTCGTCCAACACCTCCTTCTCATCCGTTCGCAGATACTTGACTAAGACATCGATGGTTTCCTTGCGGTGGGTCTTGGCGTATTGAATCCCTTCAATGTAAGCGCGCATGAAGTCCCGCGCTAAATCAGGCTTCGATTTGAGCAAGGCTCGGGTCGTTGCGATGCTGGTATGTTGGTATTCCAATCCGAGCATCTGAAGATCGGCGAGCATGGGAAATCCCATCTTTTTGGCTCTGATCGAAGTCGGCGCGGACAGCATGGCCCCTTGGATTTTGCCGGCCTCCAATGCCGCAAGCTGAGCAGGCTGGTTGCCCATCTGAAGGATGGTCACCTCTTTGTTGGCATCCACGCCGTACTTATCCAGCGCGTAGCGCATCGCGAAATCCGTCGCCGACCCGTAGCGAGTGACCGCCACGGCTTTGCCCTTAAATTGATCCGGTCGGGTGATGCCCTTTTCTGTGTAAAGCTGGAACGTGAGCGTGTTAATCACTCCCGCGATAATGACCGTGTCCGCGCCACGCAGATTACTTTGAATAACCGCCGGTCCGGCGACGTTAGCGAAGCTGATGTCGCTGGCAACCAAAGCTTGAGCCGTTGTCGTGCCCGACTCGATGAGCACGGCTTGCACTTCGAGACCATACTTCCGGAAAAAACCTTTGTCCTGTGAGACCCAGAGCGCCGCCTGGTTGCCAGATATAGAGCTGTAGGCGACATTGATTTTTTGTAACGGTCGATCGGCTGCCAATGATACCGACGGCAGCATCATGACGACTGCGCTGAACATAGTGACTGTCCTTAGAGCAAATCGCCCTGGCATGGTCTTGAAATGTTTTCCCATCGATTTTCTCCTTGTTAAGCCCTTGATGGCTGCTTATTCGCGATTTAGACGAGTCATCGCCGCTTTCAAGCTCGCTCTCATTCTCTCCAGAGACCGACCCAATTCACCGACCTCGTCATTGCTCTGGATGGAAACCGTTGTGTCAAGACGGCCGCGGCTGATCTCATCAGCGATGGCCTTCAAGTCCAAAATCGGCCGGATCGTTTTGCTAGCGAGCATGATCGATAAGCCAACCCCGAGGGCAAGGCAGGCGATGATCAGCCCGATAATTGGTAACAACGTGGCACGCATATCGTTTTGCACGGTTTCTTCCCACAGTCCGACGCGCACGGTTCCGAGCTGCCCGTCGAGCAGCGGCGAACGGGTTTCGTAAACGCTCTTGCCACGCACTCTGGTCACTCGCGATGCGGTGGTGGACGATCCAGTCGCGTCTTTTAATTCGATGGGGAAGGGCTGCATGCTGCTCGCCAGCATCTCGCCTTTGGGATCCTGGATCAAAGCGTAGGCGACGCCGTCCAGGCGGCCATACTTGCCTACGAGCGCATCAAGTTCCAGCATACCCTTGCGTGTCACCAAAGGAGCGGCGGCGTCCGCGAGGTTGGAGGCTAGCGCGGTGGAGCGGAGATCGACCTGCCTTTGCAATGCATTGTCGGTAAAATAGTAGACAATACCGATGACGAGCAGTCCCAAAACTAGTATGAGCCCGCTAAACGTCGTGCTGATTTTCCATTTGAGACCGCCGCGCTGCCAGCCGATGTTGAGCTGCTTGATAAATTTTGAACTTTGCATAGACGCGATTTCCTGCGGCATCGTCATTCCTCCAGAGAGTTGGCGATTGGTGGCGTTAAAAACGTTTGAAGTTCGAGATTTCCTGGAACATCGATTCCTCGAACTTGCTCTTTAGCTTACCGTCGGAGATCTCGCGACCCACGAGGCTGATCAGCTCGTCAAGCTTCGCCTCCGGCAGGTTGTCCGGCGACTCGCCCAACGCTTCAATCTGATCGCGCAATACTAGTGGGGCCATCGGGCCGATCACTTCGGTCAAAATGCTCGCTACACGGTTCAGTAACGCAGGCGGCACGATATCGGCAACTGGTTTTGTGATTGATCCAGCCGGTTCGGCGAGACCGGCTTGGTACAAGCTAAAAACCACCTTGGCGATGTAGGCGAAGGGAATGCGTAGGATCTCGGCGATTTCCTGCACAGTACGTACGCCGTCGAGTTTGCTCAGTACACGCCAGCCTACGTTCGGTATGGTGATCGGGCCTGTGTTATCTTCGGGTAAATTGGCGATTCGAAAGACCGCTTTGCCGGAGGGGATTACATCGAGGATGGTTTCCCACTCGCGCGTCATCGCTTTGACTTCATCGAGAATCTCGTCAGACGTTTTGTTGATCGTCGCTGCAGGCGCTTTGCCGTTGGGATGTAGATTAAATGTTCCCTCACCCCAAGTCACGGGATATAGCAATGCTTTATCGCCTTCCCCAATGGGGCAGGTAGCGTGAACGATTTTTCCGTCGGTCAAATAAACTTCAACCGTTTCTTTGCCGCGGGCAAGCTTCAGCACTCCTGATTTCTTGCCACTGGTGACAAGCAGTAGGAGGTCGGTTAAGCTGATATGTGAAAGATTTCCTTGCATGACGTCCGTCCGTTAGTGAATCGGATTCGTTAACGGTCCTCCATGGAGCGTTTCCCATCCTTCACGCCCGAAACTTTCTTGGCCAAGTCAGCCAGCTCGTCGTGGCCGTTCAAGGTAACCTTCAAAGTCTTGATGACCGCGAGGCTCTTGCTGATTCCCACCATTTGCTCGAGAGTCGATTTTATTTGACTCTGGAGCAGATCCACTTCCTCGGTGGAGATTCCTTGTAGTTGCGACTGCAGTTCGTCGTACAGACGCGTGATGCTGTCGATCTGTCCGAGCGACTCGGTCTTTTGCGTGATGTCCTCATAGAGCCGGGAAATATCTTCGGTGAGATTTTGCAAATCGTTCTTCATATCCAACTTTCTCCTATTTCTTTTGCTTCGTATTTGTAACTGCGCTCGACGGCGGCTCGCCTGTGCCGGCATTGCCGGTTACTTCGTGGCCGCTCGCGCGTCCGGTAGCCGAATTCGCGCTAGAGTTACTTCCCGACAGAACGGAAGACGATTTTACCTCCGATTGCACGGCTGAATTGGCTGGAACCGATTTTTGCGGGGCTGGAGATTTGAGAAAATAAAAACCACCCAAAACCAAAGCTAAGAGGGCAAACGCTACGATACCTGCTACTTTTAGGTTTAGCGGGTTGTGACGCTGGTATAGGTCGTATTCGCCATAATCTTTGATAATACTTTTTAGCTGGCGATCGATCTCGCCTTGTTTTGTCAAGTTTGTGACGTTTTTCTCAGCCGGTTTATGCTGTTGCGCTTCGAGGGAGGAAATGATTTCGGTTTGCGTAACTTTGGCCGATACTTCCTCAGGCATCGCGAAGTCGATCCGCGCCACTTCACGCAACGTGGGTGTCAGCGCCGGAGAAACTGTTGCAACTTTATGTTCGGAGGCTTTCTGCGTTGCAGGCTTCGGCGCTTTTCGCGGCGCGGACAAATTCGGCGAGCCGGCAAAATCGCCGTAGTTATGAATCAGATCGTCGAGTAGACGCTGATTGAAATTTGAGTTTGCTGCAGGGGTGGTTTTCTTTCCACGGGTCGCATCTTGGGGATGCTCAGCCAAGGTTGCAGTTGTGGCGCCTTGATCACTTGTTTTTGCTACGACGTTTCGCGTTGATGGCGGTAGTAGATCTGCTTTCTCAACGATTTGAGGTACTTCAGCCGTGGCAGCAGGGGCGAGCTCCTCATTCGTCTCGGTCAGTGCCGTGGATCGGACCACGGCGGCGTTTGCTTTGGCGGCCGGACTTGCTTCCAGTTGTACTAATGGGCTTGGGAGCGCTTTCGTACTCTCCTGGTCGGAACCGACTGTAATTGCTGCTGCGCGTTCACGCGCGGCATTCAATTGGTCGATATAAATGGCGAAGCGATGTGCACGGACTCTGATAAGTTGGACCAGCTTGTCCGCTGCGGCCAACGTATGGAGCGTTGGGTACTTTTCCAAGCTGTCGGCATGAGCCAGGTCGAAGTTTTCATCCGGAATTGCCTCGATCGTCCGACTCACATCAGTTAGCGCCTGGCCCATGACCGCCAGGCCAGTCAACTTCAACTGCAAGAGGGAAAGCTCTCGAATCAAGTTCTCTGCCTTGGCTTGCGCACGACTCACGTCTTCGACGGAAAAATCGTCGAGCCGCTGCTGTAGTCCTTGGATAGAGTTAAGCACCTTGCCAAACCCGCCAAGTTGTGGCGCGGCAAGATTCGCGGGCACGGTTTCTTCTTTCTGAGCTGGGAGCATGGGGCTAATTGTCCCTACTACGAACGTTACCGTAGGGGCTGGAACACTTGTTATCAACTAAGCAAAACAGTTGCCACGAATGCCCTGTCGAAAACATCTGTGTTTTCAGTGTCCTATAGGCAGCTTTGTCCAGAAAATGCTAGATAATTCCACCAATTCTGTTCAGCGCGAACAAAATTGTACGAGCGAAAATTGCTCTATGTTTTTGGTTTTCCTGCGGAATTCGATGGGCGGCTAACGCGGCGCGAGTACTAAAACCTGTCTTTGTGAATCTAGTCCAACCTGGTAGCGGCTAAGAAAATCCATCCCCAGTAAGCCTTCCAATCTTGGGTTGGGAGAAAAGTCATGAACCGCCACGATCAAATTGTTAACTTCGGCGTCACCGACCTTGAGTGATTGAAGGGGGGCTAGCATCACTGAGATCAAGCCGCCCGCGGTATGGAAAACTTGCTTACCGGTCGCACGGAGGGATAAGAGATTCGCCAGGCGCCGGGAAATCACTGTGTTCGATGCCCCCGTATCAAGCATCAAGTTGCCGCTGATCTTTTGGTTAAATGTCACTGACACGATCGCCGAACCCCCTGCCATAAGTATTGGAACCATGATCGCGCCACGTGGGGCTGCAGCGGAAGACACGCTGGGAAGGGAAACCGCGGTTGCGGAGGTTTCTCGCGGCAATGACTTGAAAAAGCTGTCGACTTTCTTGGACTGCTCGCTGTCGCCTTGTTTAATCCATCCGACCACGCCGCTTTTGGTTTTGATTAGATACCACTTGATACCGCCTGTTCCTTGAGATTCCCCGAGCGGCGTCGTGCTCTCGCCGGCCAAGAGTGCTGCGATTGGCGGCGTGCTATCGTCGGGTGTGGCATAGATGTGAATGCCGGCAGATTTTTCGGCGGTTTCTCGTGCAGGATCAGATTGCGGATGTACGTAAGAGATCGGCGACAGAGAAACCAAGAGCAGGGCAGTGGCGAATGTTGCGCGAGCCAAGTTTGCCTCGGCGAGAATTTTCAAAAACTTGCCAAAGCAAATTTCTCAAGCTTGCGATACAGCGTGCGGGTCGAAATACCGAGCGCCTCCGCTGCCTTGGCCTTGTTTCCATTGGTCTGGCGCAGCGCCTCCTCGATGACGCTTCGTTCGCCCTCTTCTATGTTGCGGATCGCCTTCGTGCCGATCTCTTCACGGCGTCCAGTTGCATAATGCTGCAAGTTCATCGGCAGGTCGCTGATCGTGATGTAGTCACCGTCGGAAACCATGACGGCGCTTTCGATCACGCTCTTGAGCTCCCTGACGTTACCCGGCCAGGGGTAGTCGAGAAACAGCGCTTTGGCGGAGCTGGTCAATTTTTTCAACGGCTTTTGAAATTGGTTGCAGGCTTGGTAAACGAAATTGGCGATGAGCAGAATCATATCCTCTCTTCGTTCGCGTAGCGGTGGCAGAATAATGCGTGCGCTGTTAAGCCGAAAGTAGAGGTCCTTGCGAAAACCGTTACCCTGAATGGCTTCTTCGAGCTCCTTGTTGGTTGCCGCAATGATCCGAACGTCGCTCGCTTTGGGCATCGATTCGCCGACCCGATAATATTGTCGGGTTTCGAGAAAGCGCAACAGTTTGAGCTGGATTGCCGGCGCGAGATCACCGATCTCGTCTAAAAACAACGTGCCGCCTTCGGCGGCCTCGATGAACCCTTTTTTATTGCGGTCGGCTCCGGTAAATGCGCCCTTGACGTAACCGAAGAGTTCGCTTTCGACCAGTGTTTCAGGGATTGCCGTCATGTTGCAGCCCACGAAGGGCCTGTCGGCGCGCGGTCCACGGGCATGGATATATTGGGCCATAACTTCTTTGCCCGTGCCGGTCTCCCCGGTAATCAAGACGGTAATATCATGCATGCCGTATCGGTTGGCCAAATTTAAAACCTCATGGAACTGCGGCGTATCACCGATCATCATCGGTGCTTTAATGGTGTGGAGGTTGTTGCTGTCACTGGGTGGTAGGTTGGCGTGACCGAATAAACCGTAGAGTGCTTGAGGATGATGCGGATCGTAGCAAATCAGCGCGAGACTGCTGGAGTTGCCACGCAATCGTTGCGCGAAACTGTGCCAACTCGTGTCTTGGCAGACGGCCAGATCGGCGAAGATGAATTTTTGCTGTTCGATGGGAAAAGCCATGAGCACGCGTTCGGCCTCTTCAATCGATCGGCTGATGTGCACCGAGCAATCGCGCGTTTCGACGAATTTGGAGATGCCCGTGAGGGGCGAATCGGTCGAGTTAATGATGAGCGCGAGAGGTTTGGCCATGAGCGATTAATCTGGAGTCGGTGCGGTCGGCAGAATAACCATGTTCTCGAGCGAATCCGCGAGAAGCTGTCGGCTGATCCGCGGCGGTGTACCAAGATAGTTGCAAGCCGCGATGACATGTTCGGCAATAAACTTTGGGTGAAAACCTGCAAACGGGATTTTGTTCTTGATGTAAAACGAGTTGAGGAGGTAGGCGATCGTGTCTTCGGAAAATTCCAAGCCGTAGGAATCGCAAATGCGCTGGAAAATTTCTTTGAATTCATCTACCGTAGGCGGATTGATCTTCATCTTGTAATGCACACGGCGCAACTGCGCCGGATCCATCAGCTCCTCCGGCGGAAAGTTCGTTGCAAATATTACCAGTTGATCGAATAGCAACGCAAACTTCTTGCCGGTGTGAAGCGTCAAATAATCGACTTTCCGCTCCAGCGGAAAAATCCAGCGGTTCAGCAGTTCGTGCGGCCGTACCCTCTGGCGTCCAAAGTCGTCGATAACAAAGATGCCGCCGATCGCTTTCATCTGCAGTGGCGCCTCATAGTATTTCGAATGCGGATCAAAATCTAGATCGAGCATCTCGAGAGTCAATTCGCCGCCCGATATGATATAGGGCCGCTTGCAGCGCACCCAGCGCGGGTCGTGTTCGAGATGGGGCAGAAACATCGGGTGAGCGTCGCTGTTGTTGCTGTCGCTGGCCGGAAACATTACGTGGACCGAAGGATCGTAAATCTTGATAATCTGGCCGTCCGCTTCGATTGCGTAGGGAACATACACCGGCTGTTCGAATGCATTGACCAGGGCTTCGGCGATGGAGGTTTTACCGTTACCCGCCGATCCGTAAACTAATATCGCGCGACCGGAATTGGACGCCGGCCCCAAGCGGCGAACGACGTCCTCTGAAAGCACCAGATGGGATAGCGCTTTTTTGAGCTTATCGATGCTGATGACTTCGTTGGTGATCGTCTGCTTTTGAACTTGCGTCTGGTACGTTTCCAGAGGTATGGGGACCGGGCCGATATACTCGCACCGGCGCAGCGCCTCGCTCGCTCTTTCTTTGCCCGCGTTGGTGAGCGCGTAGCGCATGATGTTGTAGTTTTTTTCCGAGGGGCCGCGGATCTC
The DNA here is from genome assembly GCA_035637295.1 of Verrucomicrobiia bacterium. Classification (GTDB taxonomy): domain Bacteria; phylum Desulfobacterota; class Binatia; order UBA9968; family UBA9968; genus DP-20. Next base: position 22,399 of record DASPXM010000409.1, on the reverse strand, counting down.
GACGAGCGTCTCTTTTTTGGCGAAGGTTAAAAGTTCTTCAACGACCCAACGGGTAAGCTTGATCTGTTCGGAGAGTTCGGGAATGGTTTGCAGTGCGGAGATATACATGGTCCGGAGCAGACAGTTGAGCAAAAAGTTCCCCTCCAGACCGGTTTGGTCGATGCTTTTTGCTACAGCGGGAGGTTCTTGAAGTATCGCTTCTAAGTCAGCGCGACTAATGTATCCGAGGGCAACCAAGTTGTCGCCCAAACGGCCTCCAGCAATTTTTTGCTGCTGGACCACCTTGTTGAGTTGCTCGGCGTTTATGACACCTTTTGCTAATAACAGCTCGCCTATCGCCATATAATTCGTTCTCTTTTTTAAAAAAATGTTGTCTTTAGATCCGGCAACAATTATATTGCGGTATAACGTGCAAAAAGACGTTTCATTATAAGTGATTGCGGTACTGTGTCAAGAAAAGTTTGGTTCCCGGGCGTCAGAGGGTCTAGAGGTGTTATTTTGATCGGACGAAAAATTAGAGTATTACTGCTGGGTTTCCCCTTGCTGGCCATCGGCTGTGTGCTGTTGGACGATAGTGCGCCAAAGAAACCTGCCACTACAGGATTAATCGCCACTCCGCCGTCTTATTACAGTACCGCAAAGGCTAGGTATCTCGGTGGCAAATATAAGGAAAACTTGGACCGGATGGTCGAGCGGATCGTGCGCAATCCGAAGACGTCCACGCTCCAGTTTGCCAACAATATTTCATCGGTCGGTGGCATAGGCTTCTTTACTCATTCCGCCGCCAAGACCGCTGATGAGCGCTACCTTGAAGTCGTTCTGGCAACTCCGGAGACCTTCGAATCCCAGGGAGAGCTGAGTGACAAGGTACAGCGTCTCTTTGCTCAATATGGGGTGGAGGTATTAGGGATTCTGAGCGGCGATAGCGATATCTATCAAGATAAGGAGCTCAGCGGATACGGCTTGAATCTCGCGTGGCGCAATATCCTCCCAGAACCGGCAGGCAGTCGTGTCACGATTGCGCGGGCGATTATCTACTTGCCAAAGGATCGCGTTCGCAATTTTATTCGGCATGAGCTTAACCAAAACGATTTGCTCGGAAATGCCGTAATTTTTTCCGTTGAAGAAGATGGGCCACTGACACTGGTTTCCTATCAGCCGCGGGAAACGCGGCCGGATCTGCGCCCGGCGATCCGTGAAGATAATTTAACCTCTGTGCCCGCCCCCTCCGCCGCAAACGCAACTCCAGCCCCATCGTCGCCGGCAGCAGCGAAGGAGTCCAGTCAAAAACGTGAACCAACAGCTGAACCCGGCAAGAAGGAAGCGACCGGCATTAGTCAACCAACAAACTTAACGATTGCAGAGGTGAAACGCTCAGAAGCTAAAGTAGAATCTACGAGGGGGATCGCGCCGACGAAGAACACTATTCCATCCGCGACCAAGTCAGATGTTAAGGCGGTTGACGCGCAGGAAAAGTTGGCGCCCGTGGCGGCGGCACGCGCCGAGCCGGCTGTAGTAAGCAAACGCACGGAAAACACAGTTCCAGGAGCGCCGGTAGTAAATGAATCAAAGCCTGAACCAATTGCGCTCGCGCCAATACCGCCAGTACCATCCTCGCCACGAGTAGAGGAGATAATATCACCCCCAGCCGAGGCCACGCCTGCAGCCCCGCTGGCCGAGAAAAAAGCTCCTGCGGTTTCGCCAACACCAGCGGCAAGAGTAGATAGAGATGCGCCGAGCAAGAAAAGTGAAGAGACGCGCGAAGTAACAGCCGCAGCACCAACGCAAACGCCGGTTGTTGCCGTGAAAAAGAATGAAGCGGACGGGCAACGAGTTATCGAAGCGCGCAAGCCGGCATCTGCCGCGACACCGGGAAAAACCGCGACCGAGGCAAAAAAACCCGAGAGTGCGTCAAATGAGAAGCAGCGGGAAGCCGCCGTGGCGAAAATACCGGCCGAAACATCTTCAGTCGCTCAGCAGAAGGAAGTGAAAAAGAGCTCTGAACCGCCAACAATTGTGGCAAAGGCTGAATCGCCGGTGCCATTGACTGCGCCCCGCCGAGAGATCACGTCGCCGACGTTGACACAGAAATTTCCCGAAGCAAAGACACGCGAGGCGACCAAGACCGAGGTGCCAGTGGTGAAATCCACCGAACCGCTGCGTCCGGTCGAAACAAAGGCAGCGACTCCCGCAGTGCCAATCGCAAAGTCGGAAGCGCAGCCGCAAGAGGTAAAATCATCGACACCGGCAACGAAAGGACCGAAGGAAAATATTCCTGGTGTGAAAGCTCGAGAATCGGAACCGGCCCAGACAGCAAAAGTACTAATCGACAATAAAACCTCAGCTTGGGAAACTCCCCAAAAAATTACACCTCCGGCCCCGGTTCCAGTCAAAACCGCGGTGGCGGAAAAAGTGAAGCCGATCCCTGAGACTGGCGCCGCGAAAGTTGACACGCCGGTACTTGAAGCGAAGTCAGCACCCGCGGCTGTCTCAGAGCCCCAGCAACGGGACACCACGGCTGAAAAATCAGGGGGCGAACAGATCGCGTTGCTCAGAAAGCCGGCTGAAATAATTCCGGATAAAAAGCCGCCGGCCCGGCCTGCGGCGAAAACGTTGGAGGGTTTTATCATTCAGCTTGGCTTCAACGACAAGGAGAAAGCCCGGCGCTGGGCAGAAACGATGGAGCAACGTGGCTATGCAGTTTCAGTCACGGAAGCGGGCGCAGAGGGAGCTCTTCGAGTGAGACTCGGAAACTTTGCTGTACGGGACGACGCGGAACGGCAACTGCGGACATTCAAACAAGAAGGACTGAGCGGTATCATTATCAACCTGCCGCAGGGTTTTCGGCCGGAAGCCCGGTCATCGATTCCGTGACACAGGAATTACCTCTTCGTGACGGATCAATTCTGAAGTGAAGGGGTAGGGCAATTTAGATAGATTTTCAGGCCAGCTGCGACGATCACGCGCCACCTTTTAATTTTTCACGTAGAATTTCGTTCACTTTCTGAGGATTGGCCTTGCCATGAGTCGCCTTCATAATCTGGCCGACAAAAAAGCCAAAGACTTTTTCATTGCCTGACTTGTATTGCTCAACTTGTTGGGCGTTTGCCGCTAGGACCTTGTCGATGGCGGACTCGATACTGCCGCTATCCGAGACTTGATCAAGCTCCTTTTCACTGACAATTTGCTGTGGCGAGTGGCCTGAATCCAACAGCGCTTCAAAAACTGTCTTGGCAATTTTGCCGCTGATTTTACCCTGATCGATCAGTTGCACCATCTCGGCCAATTGCTGCGCCGCTATCGGCCAGCTAGTGATATACAGTTGCTCGTCGAGCTTGCGTTCCTTTACGACCCGAAACAGGTCGCCAACGATCCAGTTGCTGACTGCCTTCGGATTCGCATGGGTTTTCACTGCTGATTCAAAATAATCAGCGATGTCCCTCCGGTTTGTGAGCAATTCGGCGTCGTACGCGGGAAGACTGTAATCGGACATGAATCGGGCTTTGCGCACGGGGGGAAGTTCGGGCAGAGTAGCGCGTATTTCAGCAATCCAGCCGTCGTCGATCAATAGTGGCAGCAAGTCTGGATCGGGAAAATAACGGTAATCATGCGCCGATTCTTTCGACCGCATGGAGCGGGTCTCTTGGCGGTTGTCATCCCACAGCCGGGTTTCCTGGATCAGCTTGCCGCCGTCCGATAGCACGTCGGTCTGTCGTTCGATTTCGTAGTCGAGCGCTTTCTCGACGGCCTTAAATGAGTTGAGATTCTTGATTTCGATCTTGGTTCCGAGGGTCTCGCTCGCGGCCCGACGGACCGAAACATTGGCGTCGCAGCGAAAGCTACCTTCCTCCATATTGCCATCGCAGATGCCGAGATATTGGAGAATGTGTCTCAGCGTCCGAAGATAAGCGCCGGCTTCTTCGCGCGTGCGGATATCGGGTTCACTAACGATTTCCAGAAGTGGCACCCCGGCGCGATTGAGATCGACGAGACTCGAGTCGCCGTGGGCATCGTGAATATTCTTTCCCGCGTCTTCTTCCATGTGAATACGAGTCAGGCGAACGCGCTTTGGCGCGTCATTTACGTCGACTTCTATGTAACCGTTCGTGCAAATCGGGCGCTCATACTGGCTAATCTGATAGCCTTTGGGCAGATCCGGATAAAAATAGTTCTTGCGTGCAAGTATGCTCACGCGGGCGATGTCGCAGTAAGTGGCCAGTCCCGCCTTGATGGCAAACTCGACAACTTTCTTGTTTAAAACCGGCAACACACCGGGAAAACCGGCACAAACCGGACAGGTGTTTTGGTTCGGCGCTTGGCCGAACTTTGTCGAGCAGCCGCAGAAGATTTTTGATGCGGTGAGCAGCTGTGCGTGGACTTCTAGACCTATGACCGGCTCGTACTTCATCGCGTGACAAATTGAAAATCGCTGCTCAAAGAGAGCAAATCTCGATCGTTCGTCATTGATTCCCAATCCTCGGTCTTTTTTTGTGCCATTCCGTGGCCTGCTCATAGTTGTAAGCGACGCGGAATATCGTCGATTCGTCGAAAGGCTTGCCAATAATTTGCAAGCCGATGGGTATGCCTTCCGAATCGAAACCGCAGGGCAACGAAAGCGCCGGCAGTCCCGCGAGATTAATCGAAATCGTGTAGATGTCAGATAGATACATCTGCAGCGGATCCTGAGTTTTCTCACCGAGCTTGAACGCAGTGGTTGGCGCTGTTGGCGTCACGATCACATCGCAGCGTTTGAAAGCCTCGTCGAAGTCTCGCTTGATAAGCGTACGAACCTTTTGAGCTTTGAGATAGTAGGCATCGTAATAGCCCGCCGACAAGGCGTAGGTCCCGAGCATGATGCGGCGCTTGACCTCGGCGCCAAAACCTTCGTCGCGGCTGATCCTATAGGCTTCGATGAGATCCTTGGCGTCGGCGCGATGGCCGTAGCGCATGCCATCGTAGCGCGCCAGGTTCGAGCTCGCTTCCGCAGTGGCGACGATATAGTAAACCGCAACGGCATATTCCGTGTGCGGCAGGGAAATCTCTTCGATCACCGCGCCGCTTTTTTCCAGCTCCAGGATTGCCGTGCGTACGGCTCTTTCAACTTCCGCCTGCATCCCTGCGACGAAGTATTCTTTAGGAATGCCCAAACGAAGACCTTTGACCCCTTCTGTGAGCGTTCTGGCGTATCGAGGCACGGATCGATTCACCGAAGTGGAATCGGCCGGATCAGGTCCCGCGATCGCTTCGAGCAACAGCGCGCTGTCGCGTACGTCTTTGGTCATCGGGCCGACCTGATCCATGGACGACGCAAAGGCAACGATGCCGTAGCGGCTCACGCGACCATATGTTGGCTTGAGGCCAACGACACCACAAAAGGCCGCCGGCTGGCGAATTGACCCGCCAGTGTCAGTACCTAATGCGGCGATGCACTGGTCTGAGGCCACAGCGGCCGCCGAGCCGCCGGAAGAGCCGCCGGGTATGCGCTCCAGATTCCAGGGGTTGCGCGTTGGAAAGAACGCCGAATTCTCCACCGACGAGCCCATGGCGAATTCATCGAGATTGGTCTTTCCCGTAATGACCGCGCCTGCGGCGCGAAGCTTCTGGACGGTTGCCGCGTCGTAGGGTGGAATGAACTCGCCAAGAATTTTCGATGCGCAGGTGGTGCGCAGGGCGCAGGTAAGAAAATTGTCCTTTACCGCGATGGGGATTCCCAGAAGCGGCGATATGCCGCTATCCCGCTTGAGACGTTCGTCTGCTTGTCGGGCCTGCTCCAACGCGGCGTCGCGCGCGACGGTCAAGTAGGCGTGAATTTTATCGTCTGTAGCGGCGATGCGTTGAAACACGGCTTCGGTGAGCTCTAGGGAGGAAAACTCACGTTTGCGTAATCTTTTGCCGGCATCGTCGAGCGTGAGTGCAGCGAGGCTCATTCGATGATCTTGGGAACTTTGAAGAAAGTGTTGTCCCGGTCGGGCGCGTTGGCTAGCAGAGCGTCTGCATTGGGACGATTTGTCACTCTGTCTTCGCGGAAAGCGTTGACAGCATCGGATTCATGGCTGAACGGCTCAATGTTTGACGTATCTAATTCAGCGAGCTTCTCCATGTATGCCAAAATATGTTTAAGCTGATCGGTGAGCTGCGTTTCTTCCTGTGGGGTTAGCCGGAGTCGCGCTAAAACCGCGACGCGCTGCACCTCATCACGAGTCAATTTCATGCAAATTTTTTAACATAAGCTCGCCTCCATTGCCAATATGTTGGGCATCCGCGCTGTCGCGGCAACGATTTTTATTGCAGTTAGAGAACCTTTTCGTTAAAAATGAGGGCCAATGAAGAGCGGGCAGATGTTGTTGGGGATTGGATCGAAGCCCATCCGGTTTCGTCCTTTCGAGGAGCAAGGCTATGCCCGTGGCTTCAAATGCGTCGCCGGAGCGGATGAAGTGGGCAGGGGACCACTCGCCGGTCCAGTAGTTGCCGCGGTGGTGATCTTGCCGCGGGGCTTTTCCAATCCTGAGATTAAAGACTCAAAACTGCTTACACCCAAGCAACGGGAAAAATTGTCGCCGCTCATTTGTGAAATTGCGGAGGGCTGGGGGGTTGGCGTAGTCGAGGTGGAAGAAATTGATCGCATCAATATTCTCCAAGCCAGCCTTTTAGCCATGGTCAAGGCCCTCGATTGCTTGAAGGCTCCACCCGATTGTTTGTTGATCGATGGGAATCAGATCATCCCGAGAGAGCTGATTCTTAATTCCAAATCCTATGCGGGAGGATGGCTGTACCAAAAAACCATCATCAAAGGAGACCTGATATGTCGTTCGATCGCGGCGGCCTCGATCATTGCCAAAGTCGTGCGCGATGAGATGATGGTCGAGCTCGATAAGCACTATCCGAAGTACGGCTTCGCCGCCCATAAAGGTTATGCCTGCGCGGCTCATCTGGAGGCGCTGCGCCGTCACGGACCGTCACCGATTCACCGGCAGAGCTTCCAGCCGGTGCGCGTTTGGTCGGTGACGGCGGATATAAGCGCTGCGGTGGTGGATGATGAGTGTGAATGACTCCAAGCAGTTGCTGGGAAAAGAAGGCGAGCGTCTCGCGGAACAATATCTCAAAAAGAAGGGCTACAAGATTGTCGAGCGTAACTATCGCTGCAGGGGCGCTGAGTTGGACCTTATTGTTTTGGATCGGCGTGTTATTGTATTTGTCGAAGTGAAGACTCGAACCGGGCGCGGTTTCGGTTCACCGTTCGAGGCAGTGGAATTTCGTAAGCAACAGAAAATGATTCAGGCGGCCCAGTACTTCCTGAATGAAAAGAAGCTCCATCAGCGTGATGCCAGATTCGACGTTGTGGGAATTTCCTGGCCGGGGGGTGAGCCAGTGGTCGAACATATCGAGAACGCTTTCGAGCTGTCATAAGGAAATAGAATGCTGGATGTAAAGCTTATGCGGGAAAACTTGGACGAGGTAAAGACCCGCATGGCGACGCGCGGCGCGGAGATTGATTGGAATGAGTTTGGCGCCGTCGACCGCGAACGCCGTGAGGCGCTGGCGAACATCGAGCGCCTCAAGGAAAAGAAAAATCGTCTGTCCGGCGAGATTGGTAAGATCAAAAAAAACGGCGGCGACGCGACGGCGCTCATGCGCGATGTCGAAGAAGTGAGCGAAGACATTCGAACCGCCGAAGGGCCGCTGGCAGAGATCGAGGCGAGGTTCGAGCAATTCATGTTGACGCTGCCGAACCTTCCCAATCCCGGCGTGCCAGTCGGAAAAAACGCGGATGACAATAAGGAGATTCGCCGGTGGGGTGACCTTCCTAAGTTCGACTTCGAGCCCAAGAATCACTGGGATATCGGCGAGGAGCTCGGTATTCTTGATTTCGAGCGCGCCGCTAAGATCGCCGGCGCTCGCTTCGCTGTTTATCGCGATGCTGGGGCGAGGCTGGAGCGAGCGCTCATTAATTTCATGCTGGATTTGCACACCCAAGAGCACGGTTACAAGGAAATGATCCCGCCCGCCCTGGTGAATCGTACCGCCTTGGTCGGTACGGGTCAGCTGCCGAAATTCGAAGAAGATTTGTTTCGTTTGGCTCAAGGAGAGTACTTTCTTATTCCGACCGCTGAAGTTCCGCTTACCAATCTCCATCGTGACGAGATGATCGAGCGCGAGGATCTGCCGATCAAATATGTTGCCTACACACCATGTTTTCGCAGCGAAGCGGGCTCCTACGGCAAAGACGTGCGCGGCCTGATACGCCTGCACCAATTCAACAAAGTCGAGATGGTGAAATTCACGGAGCCGGAAACTTCTTATGACGAGTTGGAGAGCATGGTTCGGAACGCCGAGGAAGTTCTAAAACGCCTAAAGATTCCATATCGTGTTGTCGAACTCTGTACTGGAGACCTCGGGTTCGGATCGGCAAAAACCTATGATCTCGAAGTCTGGGTGCCGGGACAAAATACTTACCGGGAAATAAGTTCCTGTTCCAACTGCGAAGATTTCCAAGCCCGTCGCGCCAATATCCGCTACCGCAAAGAAAACAAGGGGAGACCGATCTTCGTCCATACCCTCAACGGTTCCGGTTTAGCCGTCGGTCGCACGCTCGTCGCCGTACTGGAAAATTACCAGCAGAAAGACGGTAGCGTCGTCATCCCTGATGCGCTTCGATCATATATGGGTGGGTTGGAGCGGATCGGGTAGACACGGCCCAGGGCGCGGAGCTTGAACCGCGACCCACGACGCGGCGGTATAGCTCGGATTGACGAGAATAGCTAAATCGTCCCGCTATGTTGGGGATGAAGAATGCAGCGGATGTTATCGTTGCTGACGACCCCGTTCGGAGTCACGTAGCAAACCCAGGTGCGAGTCGATGGCACGGGCGAAAACTTAGATTTGTCCACGGAAGCTTGCGATCCCGCAATATCCACCGTCAGTGTCTTCTCTTCCTTTCGAAGAATGCTCACCGGTTGCGGGATGCAATCGTGTTGATTGCAACAGCGGCTCCAGATCGGTAGCTGCTCCAGAAGCGGTTCGCCAACCTCGTGGGCCCAGATCCGCGAATGCACGAAAGCGAGCAATGATGTGGTAGCAAAAATGGCAACCAGGAAACGAAAGGCACGTTCGCGTTCGCGTCTGATACGCTTCCATGAATCGGTCCCGATAGGCGATTGACGGGTGATTTTCGAAGCTTGCTTCATTGTGGCTCGCTCACTTTCTCGCCCTGTTCGATTTTACGATTGCCCAAAACAAAAAGGCGCATGCCGAAAAAACGGCCAAGCGTCTTTGCCCGGTTCGAAGGCAACGCTGCCTTCAGAATATTTTTATTGTTGTTTTGAGCAATCATTATGCCACCTTGTTGGGTCGTGATTGCAGCAATAATTTTCTCTCGATGGCTATTTCAGCGGCTATCTGCCCGCATTGTATTCAACTCTCTGCCCAAAGAATGGTCATTCGTGAAAATCGCAAGGGCCCGGCGTTCTGCGTCCCGCACCGTGGCTCGGGGCAAGGCTCACCCTCTATCTTGTAACCCGATCTGTGAGCCGTTATTGTAAGGTTCATTAATTCGCCGTACATGTTCAGCGTCACATTCTGAGTAATCCTGCCAAATTTTCGGAGGGGTGGGTGAGCGGTTGAAACCACCGGTCTTGAAAACCGGCGTCCACTTCGTGGACCGCGAGTTCGAATCTCGCCCCCTCCGCCATCAAGAAGCGCGACCTTCGAAGTCTTCTGAAGTGTCTTTGGAGTATTGGAGTGCTGGAGTCAGGAAGTCGTGCGGGATGAGCGAACCGGATCCATGGCAGATCTCGCTCGGGTTTGATTACTTGGGTTAGCCACTTCGGCGAAAGGATATTCTACATGGCGAGCGGCCCGATGGCTTCATGGCAATTCCTCGGTGCGGCCGGCCGCGCCTGCCTTGCCGCTCTACACCGTCGAAGACGCCGAACAATCGCTCAAGCTCTTGCGCCCAACCAAGGTCGGCGAATCGGTCGAGGTGATAAAGGGGGTGCTTTTGGAATTTGGCCGAGTCGGTCATATTCTCGGAGCCGGCTCGGCGCGATTGTCGTTTGAAGTGAACGGGCAGAAAAGAACCTTGGTGGATTCTGGTGATCTCGGCCGCTACGACAGGCCGATTCTGAAAGATCCTGAGCCCGCGGGAATGGCCGATTGGCTGCTGATCGAGTCGACTTACGGCAATCGCTTGCATGCCAAGGATTCGGAAATAGAGTTGCGTGACTTGATTAAAGAAACCGCTCAACGGCGCGGCTGTTTAGTCATTCCCGCATTCGCCATCGGTCGAACCCAAGATCTGCTGTACACCATTCGCAAGATGGAAGACGACGGCGAGATTCCGCTAATCCCCGTGCATGTCGATAGTCCGATGGGATTGGAAGCGACGGAGATTTACGGCCGTCATACCGATGAGCACAATTTTGAAATGGCGAAATTGCGCGATCAAGAGCGCTGCCCGATCAGCTCGCGGCATATGGTCATAGATAAAACACCGGAGCAGTCGAAGGCGATCACTAGTCTCAAAGGGCCGCTGATTATTATCTCAGCAAGCGGCATGGCGACCGGCGGGCGAGTGTTGCACCATTTGAGGCACAGACTACCCAACCCGGAAACGACGGTGCTCCTGGCCGGCTACCAGGCCGAGGGGACTCGCGGCCGGCTGCTGCAGGACGGTGCCAAGGAAGTCAAACTCCTCGGCGAAGTCGTGCCGGTGCGCGCCCAGATCAAAGTCCTCGATGGGTTTTCCGCCCATGCGGATCAAGGAGAGATTTTGCGTTGGCTCGGCACATTCAAAAAAGCGCCGCGCATGACGTACATCGTGCACGGCGAGCCGCCGGCGGCCACTGCGCCGGCGGACGTGATCCGCGAGCGCCTCAAATGGAAGGTTGAAGTTGCCAAGTATCAGCAGAAGGTGGCGTTGGCATAGTGGGGTGATTTTCACCGCGAATTCATTGTCTCGCGCAAATGGGCGAACAGTGCAAAGTTTAGAAATTGGGAAAACGACCGGCGCATGGTGACCGAAAAGATGAAGATCTTGGCTCTGCTCAGAGTGACATCGTTGCGGCGAACGTCGTCAACCACGGCAGGCTAAGGGCGGCCCAATTTTGCGGCACCGAACTGCTTAAGAAATGGCTTGGTCGTCCCAGTTTGGCAAGCGTGGCCAGCTTCCGACGCGCTATCCTTGACGCCCGTCATCTAACTACTTACTCGTTAAATGTTTCCATTTTTCCAGTGATTAGAGTAAGTACACTGCCAGGCAGTGATACGGAAAGGTCGTGGCGTGTTTTTTGCGCGTGACTTTTCGGACATAAATCATGGCGATACTAAAAGTAGAAGGCCTGTCAAAATTTTACAAAGACGTCAAGGCGCTAGATAACGTCAGCTTCGAATTCGATCAGGGTATTCTCTCCTTTTTAGGTCCATCGGGTTGCGGCAAGACCACGTTGCTGCGGTCAATCGCCGGCCTCGAAGTCCCAGATACCGGGTCGATTTCGATCGCCGATAAAATTCAGACTTCCATCGAGCGGGGCATTCTCGTACCGCCATATTCTCGCGCCATTGGTTTTGTTTTCCAGAGCTACGCGCTCTGGCCCCACATGACGGTTTTCGGCAACGTTGCCTTCGGGCTCAAGTTGCGCAAGAAGTCCGAAGAGGAGATCAAACGCAAGGTGATGTCGACCCTGGATCTTGTTGGGCTGCAAGGTCGTGAACTGCGCTACCCGTCGCAATTGAGCGGTGGCCAGCAGCAGCGCGTTGCCCTGGCGCGGAGCTTGGCGCTTGAGCCGCGGCTCATTCTTCTCGACGAACCGCTCAGTAACCTTGATGCTAAGTTGCGCGAAGAAATGCGCGTCGAGCTGAAAAAATTAATTAAAAAAGTCGGCATCAGCGCGCTCTACGTGACTCATGATCAAGACGAGGCTTTTACGATCTCCGATGCGGTCGTGGTGATGGACGGCGGGAAAATCCTCCAATACGGCACGCCGGACGAAATCTACAACCGTCCGCTGCATCCGTTTGTCGCAGCGTTTGTCGGGCACGCGGCGCTGGTGGATGGCAGAGTCGTTCGAATTGAAGGCGACAACTGTTTGGTTAATGTGCCGGATTTTAACGGCGCCGATCTGATATCGCTCGCGCCAAAGGTCGTGGCGGCGGGTGATACCTGCAAGGTCGTCATCCGTACCACGGAGGTCAAGCTCAGCCATGACGGTTTTCCCAAGGGCACGGATAACGTGCTCGAAGGACTCATGACCAGCCGGGAGTATCGCGGCGGTTTGACCGATCACCGCGTCCAAATCGGATCGAAGGAGCTGGTCGTGACTTCGCATAAGCTCTGCCCGATGATTCGCGTCAATGGCGATGGCGGTAAGACCTTCGTGTCCATCGACCGCTCTTCGATCAGTGTGATCGTCACCCATTAAGCTCGCGCCTGTGTAGCCATCGCTAATCGTTAGAGGAGCAGGAAATACGCTTACAGGTAATTCAATAAAAATTGCCTTTCGACAGGGGACTCTCGTGCCGCTCATCGCGAGCGCCCTTGCGGGCGCGGCGATCATGACGCCGGTCCTGGTCGTGATGTGGCGCAGCTTCACCAGCGGTAAATTGGGTTTCACCGTCGGCCTAAACTTGACCAACTATCTCCGTGTGTTTGGCGACAAAGACATCTTGCCGATGCTATCAAACTCGGTAGTCTACGCTGCCGGTTCGGCGCTGTTGGGGACGGTTTTAGGCGCGTTCCTCGCATGGATCGTCGCGCGCACCAACACGCCGGGTAAGGCTTTGGTGGAATTGTTGCCGCTCTATCCGATCCTGATGCCGCCGATCATGAAAAACATCGCCTGGATCTTACTCCTGGCTCCCAGGTCGGGCATTCTCAACGGCATGCTGCAACATTTCTTTGGCATCGAGACGCTGGTCTTTAACGCTTTCACCATGGCCGGCATGGTGTGGGTGTTCGGTCTTGCCTGCGTGCCGTTAGGTTATCTTTTCTTGTTACCGGTGTTTCTGTCGTTCGATCCCTCGCTCGAAGAAAGCGCTTACATCGCCGGCAGCAAGCCGGTCAATACGATGTTCAAGATTACTTTTCCGCTGGCCATCCCGGCGTTTACTTCGGCGCTGGTGCTTAACTTCCTCAGGGGACTGCGCTCGTTTGAGACGCCGGTGTTGCAAGGAACACCGGGCAACATCAAAGTGTTCGTCAGCCGCGTTTACGATTCTATGGCTCTGGAGTTCAATACCGGTTTAGCGACGGCGTACAGCGTCGTCTTGGTGGTGCTGTCGGTCATCACACTTTACTTCTACATCCGCGCGACGCGCTTCTCCGAGCGCTATGCGACGATCACGGGGAAAGGGTATCGCGTGAAAGTGATCGATATCGGACCGTGGAAGTACCTGACTTTCTTGGCCGTATTCCTCTACTTCTTGGCTGGGATCGTCCTCCCGTTCATTGTTTTAATCGTCGTTTCGATGATCCCTTATTTCGACTACGACACCTTTATGCAGTTCCCGTCGAATGCCGTGTTGACCAATTATTATACGGTCATGAGGCATCCAAGCTTCGTGACCGGACTCTATAATTCTCTCATTCTGTCGGTAACGATCGCCATTGTGACCGTGCTCGCGGGGATCGTGATGGCGTTTACGATTTACCGAACGAGAGCGGCAGGAGCGAAAGTGTTTGAGTTTATCGGCACTCTGCCCTTGGCATTTCCACCATTGGTTCTCTCCGTCGGCCTATTGATCATTTTTATCGGCACACCTCTGTACAATAGCCTGTGGGCTTTAGGGATCGGTCTATTTGTCGCTTATTTGCCTTATGCGTTCAGGAATGCCTCGGGCTCGATTGTCAACATCCACAAAGAGCTGGACGAGGCGGCCTGGGTCCACGGGGCGAGATGGCGGCATGTTTTTTTCAAGATCACGCTGCCGATCCTTAAACCGTCGGTCGGCGGAGCGCTGTTCTATATATTTATCGAGGCGATTCGTAATGTTGACGTGGCGGTGCTGCTGACGGCTCCGGGTAAGGAGTATGGCCCGGTAACCTTGTTCGAGTACTTCCGAGTCGGACAATGGGCCGAAGCCGCGGCGGGCGGTGTGATTTATCTAATTATCTTGATTGTCGCCGTGTCAGTGGCTAAATTCGCGTTCAAAATGAAGTTCAGTCTGTGATCGAGCGTCAAATTAAGTCATCAACCAAAGGGGAGGCAAGAATGCTAAACAAATCGACGAAGGTGATCGTGGTTGCCCTATCCATGTTCTTTCTCGCCACAACAGCCATGGCCGCCGAGAAAGCTGCTGTAAAGGAAGCGATCAAAGAGGCCGCGAAAGATCCAAAAGCGGCGGCGCAGAAAGTGATTCCTAAGCAGGTCAAGAGGGAAGGGGGCAGCGCCGCTGCAACCGCCTCGGCGGCCAAGGCCTTTGAGAAAGCGAGCGCCGAGCTTTATCCGAAGGCCAAGCAAGAAGGGAATTTAATCGTCTATTCCGTCTGGGACGTGGAACACCTCAAGGTGATCACTGAGGCGTTCATGAAACGCTATCCCGGCATCAAAGCTACCTACTGGCAGGGTAGAAACCCGGAAATCGTCACGCGCGCATTGACGGAATTTCAGGGTGGGCAGGCGAGTTTCGATGTCGTGCTTTCGGACAACGCCCCGCCCGTGATTCGCGCCGCCGGGGCGATCATGAATTACGATACAGTGCAGCGCGATGTCTTGGTTTTGCACGATCCGACCATGCCGACCGTGAGCCTGCAAATTCAAGCGCTTTCCTACAACACGAAAAAGATTAAGCCGGCGGATTTGCCGAAAAGCTGGGAAGAAGTCGCTAACCCGAAATACAAGGGAATGGTCGCGCTAGATGATCCCATGCGGGCCGGTCCTTTAAGCTCGATGCTTTCCGGTTTGAAAACTCAATGGAAGGACGACGCGCGTTTCAACAACTTTGTGAAGGGGCTAAAAGCGTTGAACGTGCCGGTGCACAAGAGCACAAGCGCGATGTTTCGTTTGGTCATTTCCGGTGAATATTCCATCTGTATGCCGGCTCTGCTTCATGACGTCATGGAAGAGATCCATAAGGGCACGCCGGTGGGTTACGTCAAGACGATACCGCCGGTCTTGTTTCCGCGCCAAGCAGGTATTTACGCTAAGGCGCCGAATCCAAACGCCGGCAAGCTTTTCGCCGAATGGCTGATTTCGGAAGAGGGTCAGAAAACGATTGATTCCGTCGGGCGAGAGTCCTCTCGCAATGACTTCAAATCGAAGACATCGATCGATGCGGCCTTCGGAAAAGGTGCGAAGCCGCTCCCAGTAACCGACCAACTGTTCCTCGAAGATCCGAAGAAATGGCTCGATACCTATGTGAAACCTATCTGGGAAGGGTAAGAGCACTAGTCTCTTCAAGTCTGTGTTGATTAGGGGGCGGGTCGTTGCAGGGCCTGCCCTCTTTTCTTTGGTTAGGGTTGCTCACGTATCGATTTCAACCTTCGGCGTTTTTCGCAACCGACAATTGTAGAAAATGATAGATTCCTGTGCTAATTTTGTCGAACCCGTCAGAGCAATTTGGCCTACACATTGAGAGCGCGAAGCTCTGATGCGTAGATCTCCGGCTTTAAGCCGGAATTGGACAAATCAGACCGTTACGGAGAGATGGCCGAGTGGTCTAAGGCGCACGCCTGCTAAGCGTGTGTACCCCAAAAGGGTACCGAGGGTTCAAATCCCTCTCTCTCCGCCATTGATTTTTTTTAACGCAAACTGCCGGTGGCAAATTTCTAATGAATTGAGGTCTCGTATCTGTCAGCGCGCCCGTAGCTCAATTGGACAGAGCACCAGACTACGGATCTGGGGGTTGGGGGTTCGAATCCCTCCGGGCGCGCCAATGAATTCAATAGCTTGCGCGCCTGTAATCCGGTCTTCTGTCGAATTGTTTCCACTTTTTGTTTCCAACTGCCCTTGATTAGGTATTCGCCGCTTCTTTGTCCGACTTCACGGTTACCCGTTCGTCCAGCTTATCGACCGCCTGGCGGTTACTGCCTGGGACTAGATGCCCGTAGATGTCGACGGTTACCTTGATCGAGCTGTGCCTCATCTGGTCCCGAACGTAGGCCAAGCCCTCGCCCTGTTCGATCAGCATGGTCGCGAAGGTGTGTCTGAGATCGTGGAAGCGAACCCGCCTGAGTTTCGCATCGGTGAGAAGTTTGTTAAACACCTTGCGTAGGTTGCTTGGCTCGAGCCGAGCTCTCTTCGGAGTGGTAAAGAGCCAATCTTCCATGACCTCGCTAACGGGAAGAATACGATCCCCATTCCTCCGGGCGGAACAATTCCCCCCAATTCACCAATTCCAATTGAAATGGTGGCCCTATCTCTACAGAGCGAAAGACCGATATCTGGAACCGACTTCTTTCTCCGTGTTTTAGGTGGCGACTTTCTAATCACCCGATCGTCTCCTGATGGGTCAATAACAAACCTCACTCATAATGATCCCGTTGGCGGAACTTTCGATTCGATTTTGCCAATCGATGTGGATTTGATTTTCACCGCTGTCAACAACCCGGCCAACACATTCACTCAGCGTTTCATCGACACGCTAGTTGGAAACGGGATTCCGTGGTCACATACAGCGCCCGTTGGCGATCCACACAATGCGCTGTTTCCCGCCGGAAATTTTTTTCCATGTGTCACAGGCGCAGCACGGTCGCTTTGCATCGAGCGGGACCTTTCGGGCAACGAGATCCATATCTTTACTCCGTCTGTGATACCCGAGCCCCCTGCGCTGCTTTTGCTTGGCTTTGGACTAATCGCGTTGGCTGCACTTGCGAGAAAGACGGTCTGTAAGAAGATGTAAAAAGACGGGTGAGATTGCATTCAATGTTTTCGATGAGCATTAGGAAAATAATGTGTTAGCTGAGTCATCGATTCCATCGACACCGAGGAAAAGTGTGATGGGCTCGACGAAAAAGTTCTCTGACCCCATTTTCCACATTAACGCGGAAGTTGCCACGAGCGGTGGGTCTACCACTTTCCGACGACCGGCAGATCTCCCGGTTGTCCAAAAGGACCGAAGCAGCCATCAATGGTGCAACTGTCCATTTTACCGTTGCCGTTGAGATCGAGATACCACATGCCCGTGCTCGGCCTGAAGACGCCAATCCTCACTGTTCCTGTACCGTCCCAATCACCGATGATTGGCAGATCGCCTTCAGCGCCAAAAGGTCCGAAGCATTTGTCCTTCTCGCAACCATCCCATTTTCCATTGCCGTTGCGGTCGAGGTGCCACGACCCTTTTCTCGGCAAGAAGAGACCAATGTCCTGCGTTCCTGTGCCGTTCCAGTCACCTACGATAGGCAACTCGCCGACGGTGCGAAAGGTCGTGCATTCGTCGACTTCACAACCATCGACTGTGCTTTTACCGTTCACATCGAAATTCCACTGTCCGCGCTTGATGGTTTTCCGTTGCTTTTGGTCCGTTGTAAGAGTTTGCGGCGTGAAGATGCCGACGATACTTCCGTTCCCGTTACCAAGTTCACGGGTCACTGGAAAGTCACCGGCTTGGCCGGAGGAATCTCCGCAGGTGTCCACGGCACAATCCAAGACACCATCTCCATTGGTATCGAGCCGCCATGAGCCTGTGCTGGGGGTAAACGTGCCTACGTTGGTGACGCCATTTCCACTCCAGTTGCCGGTGACGGGCAGGTCACCGGATTGACCGAAAGAGCCGATACACTTGTCGACGGTGCATCCATCCCATTCGCCATTGCCGTTGCGATCCAAAAACCACTCACCGGTGTCCGGGCGAAAGACGCCAAGCTTAGTCGTGAGTTGAACAGTCGTGCTCTGAAATGTCGCCGTGCAGTTATTGCTCGCGTTCATGGTCATGACACCAACGCTGCAGCCACTGCCGCTCCAACCATTAAAACTGGAGCCGGTCGCCGCTGTGGCTTTCAGAGTGACGAGTGTGCCGCTCGCGTAGGCCGCCGAGCATGTGCTGCCGCAATTTATACCTGTGGGAGTGCTTGTAACGGTTCCGTTGCCGTTGCCCGTTTTGGCGACTGACAGAATGTATGCCGTCGGCGTCTGAGCTAGCTGGAGAGTGAAGGTTGCCGTGCAGGTCCGGGCGACAGTCATGCTTACGCTGCTGCTGCAACCCGTGCCGCTCCAACCCGCGAAGGTTGAGCCGGATGCTGGTGTGGCGATCAGAGTGACCATGGTGCCGCTGGAGAAAGAAGCCGAGCACGTGCCGCCGCAATTGATGCCTGCCGGACTGCTCGCCACCGTTCCATTCCCCGTGCCGCTGCTCGTGGTTGTTTTTACGACGTTTACGGTGAGCGTGAACTCTTGCGGCGGTGGCGGCGGCGTCATTGCGGCAGGAGTAGTGCCGCATACCTCCGGGGAATAGGGAGAGTTGCCGGCGTTATTGAACGCGTTGACGCGATAACAATAAGTCGTACTGTCTGCCAAATTCGAATCGTTGTAGGACGTGACATTCGCGTCGGTCGTTACGATGACGCCATAAGCTCCGGTTGCTCCAAGTTTTCTCTCTACATGAAAGCCTGTTTCGTCCGACGAATTGTCGGCCCATATTAGTTCAAAAGTTGCCGCTATTGCACTGTTGGAGAATGCCGGCGACGCGATTAATGAGACGAGGCACAACAAAAATGCGAGTGGGACTCTATAACGCACACTACTTCCTACAAATTTGAGTTCTGCGCGAGCCGAAATTGCACAGCCGAGCAGGCAGTGTGCGCTCTTCCGGCGACCCTGCTACCTTGTCCTGAAATTTCAGGAGTTAGGTCAGAAGTTTTGCGTCCCAACCTTTCGATTGGTTTGCCTTTTTTCAGAGATCGTTTCGTCTAATTGGTCACCACGACGCTGAGCAAGTGAGGTGCCAATGTCACCGATGAACGAAAAGAGATTTCAGTTCAGCGTGTTACAGTCTCGAGCCATTTTGGGATGCAGGAGTTGACATACAAATCTGTGAAGGACACACTGAACCCAAAATAGTTACGCGTTGGTAACGCAGAAGCACCACACGACTGCTAAAGATCCACCGGTTTTTGGTTTTTCCCTGTCGTCGAACCCTATTCAATGTAAAACCCCCCGACCTCATCCGGGCGGCGAACTATCTTGCCCGCGATCCGGCCCTCGTTCATTTGCCGCTTGGCACCGGCTTTTTTCTCCGGGACTTTCCTGACCACGTTCAAACGTGGGCTGAATCCGGTCTGGTGGAAGCCCGGGCGAGCCGTTTACGGAAAAGATTACCTGATACGGGCATGATGTTCGGTGAGTAATACCAGTGCGATCAAGCTAAGGCCGACCAGCAGCCAGGCGGGCGGCTCAGGGACTACAGCGTGAACCGCCCAAGCCCAAAGGGGAAATGTTGAAAATTCAGTAGTCGATTGTCCGTTGGCAAACGAGATGAAGAAAGGAAGGGGAGGAAGCGGAGGCGGAAACGTCGTTCCTGACCAGTACTCAACTTGGATCTCCGTGAAAGGTCCTATACTGCCGGTACAATCTGAAACGCCGGTCGAAAATGCGTTTGGCTTACACAACCCTTCAGCTATCAATTCATTGTAAAGATTTCGCAAGGCGGCTAGCGATGGCAGGTGAAAATCACTTAGGCCCGCAAAATTCAGATCGGCTGCCCAAGCCAGCTGATTTGGCCAGGTGTCCGGCCCTCGCATGTTCGCGTTCTGTGTCCAGTAGATCCCATTGAAGGTGTCCAAGACGAGACCATTGTGGAGGTCGATCAGCGTTGCTTCTGCTCCGCTGGCGATGGCCACTAAAAAAATAAGGGCGGCGAGTAGCTTTTTCATGGGCGGGCCTTTCTGTGTGGGGTTAGGGTGTCAAGGGCGGTCGGCGGGCTTATCGCCGTGAGTACTAATAGCGTTCGATCTTTCGCTTGGTCGTTTAGCTCGACGTTGAGCATCTGCCAGCGGGCTTAGAGCTCACTTTTGAGTGAACGGCGCCCCGGCAACCTAGAGTTTATCAATCTGTTCCTTGGCAAATATTTCGGTCGCCTGCTCGGCGTTTTTTGGATCCCCAAAACCATCAAACTCTCGCGCCGGATACGCCGTTAGATCAAAGCCGCATTGGGGAGTTCGGAAACGGGCAGTTGAAAGCCATCGACTTGATTCGGTCTTGCGAGAAGTTTGCCGGATCGAGATGCCCCTATAGTTCCATTCTTCCATTCACCGATCCTCCTTTTGATATTGTCTTTGATTATGGTCTTTGGCGTCAAGCCCTACGCCCGTGTTGTCGTAGGTTAAGGTTTAGCGAAGTAGGGTCCCACGCCGGGGCTTCGATACTTTCACCCGCCCGTGGTTTCACTTTGGATAAATCTTATTGAGTAACTCGCGCGGGTTGTGCTAAACGGCTAGTCAAGCTTTATGTATGCCGCGCCGGTTAGTCTTGACTCGCCAACCTTCCCAAGACGCGCCCGAGCTCGAGTTGTGGCGTTGGTCATTACCTCGATTTCTGAAGTGCTGTTCTTGGTCTCACGTTGTTTCCCGTAGGATATTTGTTTCATGCGCTTACAAAGCCGCGGTAGGCTACTCTTCAATTTCAAAGGAGGTCAGGCGATGAAGTCGGTGCTTTGCGGTTTGGTCTCTCTGAGCCTCATCCTCCTGGACGTCGGCACGCTTGGCTTCATCGGACGGCACACGCCACGGCTTCCTCGCGACCCCCATCCCGGAACCCTCTACTCTCTTACTGTTCGGCCGGCTACGCCAGGTTCCACACCCGCCCGGCGTATAGAGAGGGACGAGAAAGAGAAACACGCAGTTATCGTCATTTTATTGCAAGGCAGCAGGACATAATTCCATTTAAGCTTTCTTTCGCGTCTTCGGAGCAGCAGCTTTTTTCTCTGGGATTTTTTTCATGCTTTGCCGCAACGCTTCCATCAAGTCGATCACGGCGCCCCGCTTAACGATGGTTTTCGGTGGCGCCGTAATCGCGCCGCCTTTTACCTTGTTGTCGATCAGCGCCAAGACTCTTAAATGGTACTCATCCTCATAGTTATTCGGCTCAAATTCATCATTGGACATTCGTTCAATCAGTCCATTAGCGAGTTTTGTTTCGTCCTGTGTTACACGCTCCGATTCTGCCCGTCAAATTTGATTAAAGTCCCTGATCTCGTTCTGGTAGTAAAGGCCATGAAGCACTAGCCCATGCGATATGGTCGAATGACGACGAGTTGTTCTTTTCCTCGACTCACAAGCTCAGCCACAGCTACTTTTTGCGTCTTAGCCAGCGCGTCAGTAAGTAACCTATAGGGCTTTTCACCGCCTTCATCAGGTCCGAGATAGTAGGTGCTATTTGCTCGAGTGGGAGACCAGATTCCCAAGAGTCAAGCTTGAAATCGTAACGCGGCACTCTCGGCGTCCGCCTGATACATAACAAATGGTGTGTGCAATGAGGAAAGCTGGTGTCTCATCAATCTTGTTTGTAGAATCGGTGAGTTCGTGGACGTAGGCGGACTTATGTTCTATGGAGCGAGTCTCCCTACGACATGTATCGGCGCGCCGCCGCCTATGTCGACAAGATTCTCAAGGGCACGAGGCCGGCTGATCTGCCTGTAGAGCAGCCAACAAAGTTCGAGCTGATCATCAATCTGAAAACTGCGAAGCAGATCGGCCTGACGATTCCGCAGAGAGTACTGGCGAGGGCGGACAAGGTGATCCACGTGACCGCGTGGAGATTAGATCGAATAGACAATCTATCCGCACGAACGGCAGAACGACCTTTGCTTTGAATCACAATTCACGGCATACGATAGCCGCACCCCAAGCAATGGCCATTCACGGCTTGGAGCGACGTGTTGCGTCCTGGCTCACGAACGACGATTCCGACGTAGCCGTTGCAGCGTCAGGACGGGTTTTCCGGAACTGCAGGACCCCATTCGAACGCTTTCAAAAACTCACGAAAGACCTGCTATCCGTCCCCCGCGAAGAGCTACAGAAAAAGCTCGACAAGTACAAACGTCAAAAAGCCAAGCGTAAGCATTGACCCTTCCAACTGGGGGTGTCCTAGATTTGAACTGGGAATGCTAAGCCAGATCATTGCGGCGATAGATAGAATCACAAGGATAATCATCAGAACTGCTATCAAGATCCGTTTTTCTATGTCATCCATTGGACCGGCGGAGCAGTGACCGGTTATTGGCTCGCTTAAATTCAACACGGGCCCTGTCACGCGCTCAGACTATAGTCGTAGGTGGGTTAGTCGGTCAAGCACGATTACAATTCACGATTACAATTATTGGCTCGGTTAAATTAAATTCAACTCGGCCCCGTCACGCACCCTGACTATAGTCGTAGATGGTCTCCGCTACCCTCCGGCTTCCGGGTGCAGCTGACGCCCAGCGTTAGCCCACAAATTGAATTGAAATGTACAGGTTTTATCCTGAATGCGGG
>DASPXM010000408.1:0-4412 GCA_035637295.1 Verrucomicrobiia bacterium | reverse complement strand
GAGAAACACGGAGTAGACTTCGTCGCGCTCAGATATTCTTCAGTTTATGGCCCCGGTCTTTATCGAAGCATCCCGCTAGAATTGAAGAAGGGCATCCTCGGTCAACCATGCCAACCCTTTCTTACTCGCCCGCTCGACGATCTGATTTATATTGACGACGTCGTCGACGCGGTCAGCCGCGCGTTGTTCGCCGATAAGCCTCTTAGTCGCGCCTACAATATCGGCCTCGATAAAACCTACGTCAACGAAGATCTAACACGCGCGATTCAGAAAGCGCTGCCGGATCTGAAATTCGAAATCGGCCAACACCCCAACGCCGCAGAAGTGGCCCCACATCGGATGCGCAGCCCGCTGGATATTTCTCTGGCAAAAAAGGACCTCGGTTGGGCACCGAAAATTTATCTAGAAGAAGGTATCGCCAAGCTCGCGAAGTGGTTGGAAGAGAATAAAGCCAGGCTGCGGGTGTGAGCGTCGTCGGATCGGGCAAGCAATTTGTAGCAGGACCAACACGATATCTATCGTTATGATTGTCACAATTGACCCGAGTGTCTGTCAGCGAAGCGCGAAACATTCTTTGCCGAATGCGCTGACTTATCCCGGATCAGCCATCGCCGCGTTTGATGCCTTCCGATAATCCAACGGCGGCAGCTGGTCACCGATGAGCGGTTTATAGACGAAACCGGGACCGCGGCTCTTGTCGAACTCTGCCTTGGCTGCCGCAATTAGTTCGGGACTCGTGTACAGTTGCCCGACCGTGAGGGCGAGCGTCTTGGCGGCGACAACAGCGCCCTTGACGCCGATGCTCATGCCGCCCGCGGCCACGGCCTGCCAGGTGTGTGCTGATGTTCCGGGAACCCAAGTTGCCGTATTGAGTGTTGCCAGCGGCGTCACCCAGCTCA
This sequence comes from Verrucomicrobiia bacterium, assembly GCA_035637295.1. Taxonomy (GTDB): domain Bacteria; phylum Desulfobacterota; class Binatia; order UBA9968; family UBA9968; genus DP-20. The sequence goes on along the minus strand of DASPXM010000408.1, from coordinate 3,513 downwards.
CATCGCCCGAATCCGTCGATGAATACTTCTGGCCGTTGAATTGATATCTGCGGATCTCCCGCGCGGTCGTCAGCGCCGGCAGATTCTTACCTGGAAGAGTCTTCTGAAGCTTCTCCGCGAAAGCCGTCTCCTCCGCCGTCCACGTGGGCGCGCCGACGCGGCGCAGATTGGCGTCCATGAGGCGCCCGAGCACATCGTTGGGCAACGCACTGTAAACGCCGTTGATGATTTCGTAATCGAAAGTCGTTCCCGTGCCCAGCGCTGCACCCTCGGCTGCCTTCTTAACGCGCTCGAATATATCGGCGACCACGCGCGGGTCCGGATGACGCACGTAATAATAAGATTCAGCGAACTCGGGCACGATATTCGGGGCGGCGCCGCCGTTGGTGATTACGTAGTGAATGCGCGCGTCCTGGGGAACATGCTCGCGCATATAATTCACCATGAAGTTCATCGCCTCCACGCCATCGAGCGCGGAACGGCCACGGTCCGGCGCGACCGCCGCGTGAGCGGCTTGGCCGCGGAAGCGGAACTTGGCGCTGGTGTTAGCGAGATTACGATCCTGCGAAGCGTTGTTCGCGTCGCCGGGATGCCAATATAGAGTCACATCCACATCCTTGAAAAGTCCGGCCCGCACCATGTAGACCTTGCCGCCTCCTCCTTCCTCCGCCGGCGTCCCATAGACGCGGATCTGGCCCTTCGTCCCACTCTCTTGCAGCCAATTTTTTATCGCGATGGCCGCGGCCACCGAACCGGAGCCGAATAAATGATGACCGCAAGCATGACCTGCGAGCTGATCTGCGATCGGCTTGCGTTCCGGCAGTGCCGCTTGCGACATGCCCGGCAACGCGTCGATCTCAGCAAGGATGGCGATCACCGGGCCGTCGCTCGTCCCCGCCCGCGCGACAAACGCCGTGGGTATGCCCGCAACGCCGGCCTCGACCTTGAAACCGGAGCTCTTGAGCTCATCCTGGAGCAGCGCCGAAGTCTTGGTTTCTTGATAACCGAGTTCTGGCGCTGACCAAATTTTCAACGCGACATCCGACATACGTGACGCGTAGGCATCGACGTTCTTCAGCAGCTTAGTTTGGTTATCGGGAGATAGTTCCGCTGACCACGCAAGTGCGTAGAGACAAAGACCGATCGTCGCCGCTCCGACAAACATAAATGGTTTTTTCATTTTGTCCTCCTCGGATCTTTGCGACTTACATTCGATCGCCCAACTGCAGTGACAACATACCTCATCGAAGGGTCAAGATGTCAAGCGGGTTACGTCACTTCGGCAGTGCAAATTCGATCCAATCAGTTTTCATTTGACAGTAACTCGCGCTCTTCATAGCATCCGGTTGTCGGAAAAATTCATAGTGGAGAGTCGACCATGTTTACATCGCGAATTCTTCCTAAGAGCTGCCTCACATTCAGCATCGCGATCCTAATATTCACCGCGACAAACGCGCTTCCTGCAAGTGCGCCGACTTCCTCTGCTCAATTGGCTCTATACCAAGGCACTGATCGGGAAAAGATTCTCATCGAGGGCGCGAAACGTGAGGGCCAATTTACGCTGTACACATCGCACACCTGGTTTAAAACCTTCGTAAAAGAGTTCGAAAAAAAGTATCCGTTCGTCAGAGCTTCCGAATGGCGCAACGACTCCAAAAACGTCATCCGCAAAGTCCTCGAGGAAGTGAAAGCGGGCCGCATACTGGCGGACGTCGTTGAAACTACCGCCGACGGCATGGGCGTTATGAAACGCGAAGGTTTGTTCCAGGAGTACTATTCTCCGGAAGCACGCTACTATCCGAACGAACTCAAGCCCAAAGGTAAAAGCGGCTTCTTCTATCTGCCGAACCGGGAAACCTACAACAGCTTGGGTTTCAATACGAAACTGATCCCGCCGGCGATTGCGCCACGAAGCCTGAAAGACCTCCTGGATCCCAAATGGAAGGGCAAGATGGCGATCACCAGCACCACCACCGGAGCGCGTTGGATCGGCAATATTCTGGAGTCTCTCGGACGCGAGTTTTTGGATAAGCTGGCCGACCAGGATGTGAGCGTTCAGGATATGGCTCCCGCGGCTTTGATCAATTTGGTCGTCTCCGGCGAGATTCCTCTATCGCCGACAATCTTCGATGCCAACGTCACCTTGGCCAAGCAGAAAGGCGCGCCGGTGGAATGGCGTCCTCTCGAGCCCGTGGTCACGACCGTCGGCTCAGCGGCCCTGTTAGCCAAAGCGTCGAACCCGCATACAGCGCTTCTTTTCATCGACTTTCTGCTTTCCAAGGAAGGCCAGCAACTCATCATGAAGGGCGGATTGTGGTCGCCGCGCGACGATGTTGGCTCTTTGCAGCAAAAATTCAAGAAGAACTATATGGACGAAAAGTATTCGTCGGAAGAGATCGAAGCAAAAATCGCCCAGTGGGAAACTTTGTTGCGGCAGCTGTTCATTCGAAAACGTTAGGTCATAACGAGATGATTCGGAGATCCAAGGAGGGAGACAATGTTTACTAAGCGCAGCCATCGAGCGGGTCCAAGCATTGCGATCCTATTGTTGACTCTCCTTAAAACGGCGATCGCGCTTGCCGCCAACGCGCCGATGTCGCCGGCGCAATTGGCCCTGTATCAAGGCGCCGACCGGGAAAAAATCCTAACCGAAGGAGCAAAGAAGGAAGGCCAGCTGACTCTCTACGACTCACACACGTGGTTTCGCACGTTCGTAAAAGAGTTCGAGAAAAAATATCCCTTCATCAAAGTTTCCGAATGGCGCAATGATTCCAAAAACGTTATCCGCAGAGCGATGGAAGAATTCAAATCGTCGCGCAATCTGGCCGACGTCATCGAGACAACCGCCGAAGGGATGGGTCTCATGAAACGCGACGCAATGTTCCAGGAATATTATTCCCCTGAAGCGCGTTACTATCCCGACGACGTCAAATCAAAAGGGAAAAACGGGCTCTATTATCTCGGCGACCGGGAGACTTACAATAGCCTTGGATTCAACACCAACGTGATCGGGCCGAACGAAGCGCCGCGAATGCTTAAGGAACTGCTCGATCCCAAATGGAAAGGCAAAATGTCGATCGTCAGCACATCCACGGGCGTGAGATGGATCGGCAACACACTGAACACGATGGGCCGCGAGTTCCTCGACAAAATGGCCGAACAGGAATTAAAAGTTCAGGATATGTCCGGAGCCGCCTTATCCGGTTTGGTGGCGTCGGGCGAAGTTCCCTTGTCGCCGACGATCTTCGACGCCGATGTGACCGTTGCAAAACAAAAGGGCGCGCCCATCGAATGGCGCCCCCTGGAACCGGTGGTTGCAACCGTCGGCTCCTCCGGATTATCGGCAAAAGCGCCAAACCCTCACGCTGCGCTGCTTTTCATCGACTTTATTCATTCTAAGGAAGGACAACAACTCATCATGAAGGGCGGCCTCTGGTCGCCGCGCCAGGATATTGGCACCGTGGAGCAGAAGTTCAAAAAAACCTACCTCGACGAAAAGTATTCGCTCGAAGA
>DASPXM010000407.1:0-8817 GCA_035637295.1 Verrucomicrobiia bacterium | reverse complement strand
GTCTTGACCTTGTGCCCGGTCGCTCGTTCAAAGTCCGGGATCATCTGTTCCACGGCGGCTCTGATGCCGCCGGGAGCAACAAGAGTGACCTCGACCGCGCGCGCGACTTCACAACTCCCCATGGTGATCATGGCGATGGCCAACAATAGTACATATTTCATGGTATTCCTCCCCGTTGGCGATTTTGTGCCCGGCATTCCTATTGACTCTAATGAAGCGCATCCTCCCGTAGTCCTCGTCCTGCGCGTCAATCGTGATTAACGTGCCGATGACTTCGAGCAAGGCACTCTCGGCCTTCAGCTTCCACGCCGCAAGCAAGGTGCCTTGCGTCGTTCGCATGAATGTGGTCAGTCGATCTGAAAGACAGGAGAATTCGCGTTAACGTCGTCAGTCCGGGAACGGTCATCACGCCAGGTTTCAAGACGGAGTTGGGTTGATCGACGAGCAGATCGAGCAATTCGAGGCGCAGGTCGCTGGTACTACACCTTTGGGTCGCGCAGGCACACTCAATGAGATCGCTAAGGCGGTCGTGTTCATCGCGTTGGATGACAGCAGCAACGTCAACGGCATCGAGCAGTTCGTCGACGGCGGCATGGCGCAAATTTAACTCGACTCAGTCGCATGCTCTGATAGCACAATGCAAACATTTATCAAACATCCCGCGGAAGGGTGGAAGGAGCCGGCAAGCGGTTTAAATTTTTAGACGTTTGAACGACTTGAACGTTCTCGAACTATTTGAACAGTTCTAAGTTGTGGATCGGCTGGAACTGATCTAAATGGCGAATATTTTTACCCAGCCGTGCGATGAAGGCGTGATTCGAGCGGGGCCGAGCGCTGTTCCATGCGCGGCGTTATCCGAGCCTTGGATTTTGGCGGCGACCATTTTGGGATCGAGCATGGCTTTCATCGACGGCACAGTCGTCAACGTCGCGCTGCCCGCGTTGCAGAAGCGCCTCAACGCGACGGTTCTCGACGTGCAGTGGGTGGTCGAATCCTACGCGCTATTTCTCGCCGCATTGCTTTTGACCGGAGGGTCGATGGGCGACCGCTTTGGCAGACGGCGTATCTTCTGCTCAGGCGTTGTGCTCTTCGCGCTCGCTTCGATCGGTGGCGGGATAGCACAAAGCGTTAATCAACTGATTGTCGCGCGCGCAGTACAAGGCATGGCCGGCGCGCTGCTCGTGCCGGGAAGCCTCGCCATCATCAGCGCTTCCTTTGATGAACAGAAGCGTGGACAGGCGATCGGCACCTGGTCGGGATTTACCGCGATAACCGCCGGCGTTGGGCCGGTCATCGGCGGCTGGCTGATCGAGCACGTCTCCTGGCGCGTGGTTTTTTTCATCAACGTGCCGCTCGCGCTTATCGTGCTGCTGATATCTTTGTTGCACGTGCCTGAGAGCAGGGATGTCGATGCCAATACGGCCCTGGATTGGTGCGGCGTTGCGCTCGCGACTCTGGGCTTGGGTGCGCTTGTTTATGGCCTGATCGAGTCCTCACGTTTAGGCTTCGGCCATCCGATCGTACTTGGCGCGCTTTTTGGCGGCGTGATCTCACTGGCGGGTTTTTTTCTCAATGAAGCGCGTTCGCCGAACCCGATGCTGCCGCTCGCTCTGTTTCGCTCGCGCAACTTTAGCGGCACCAATCTACTGACGCTCTTTTTGTACACGGCCTTGGGCGGAGGCATGTTCTTTTTTCCACTCAACCTGATTCAGGTCCAAGGATACTCGGCGACAGCCGCGGGCGCCGCCTGGCTTCCTTTCATTCTCATTCTATTTTTGCTCTCGCGCTGGTCGGGGGGATTGGTGAAAAGCTACGGCGGGAAGGGGCCGCTGGTAATCGGCCCCGGGATTGCCGCTCTCGGGTATGGCCTATTTATGGTTCCAGGAGTGGGCGGGAGTTACTGGACGACGTTTTTCCCCGCGATGGTAGTGCTGGGATTGGGCATGGCGGTAAGTGTTGCGCCGCTCACGACGACTGTCATGAATGCTGTACCGGCAAACCGGGCGGGTGTCGCCTCGGCTGTCAACAATGCCGTGTCACGCATCGGCGGGCTCCTGGGAATTGCGGTGCTGGGTATTGTGGTTGTGCACTCATTTAACCGCGAGCTTGATCGACGGTTAGCGCGGATGGATTTATCCGCTCAGGTGCGGCTTTCCATTGACGAGCAACGTGCCCGCCTGGCCGGTGCCGAATTACCTTCTAGTATCGACGAGCGAACACGGATCGCGCTGAAACAAGCGATCAACGAATATTTTGTCTTCGGCTTTCGCCTAGTCATGCTGACGGCCGCCGGCCTGGCTCTGGCAAGTGCCTTCGTGGCATTTGCAGTGATCGAGAATAGGTGATCGATGAACGTCATCGTCCTGCGCGAATCCTGGCAGCCGCATCCACTTACCTGGATCCATCGCGCTGAAGCGCGCTTCTTCGCCGAGGAATTGCGACGCGCGGGGCACACGGCGCGGCTCGTCCGATTCCGCGATGATTCGGTTTCCGATCTACCTTCCGGGCTGCTTGTACTGCGCCTTTCCGACCCCGTGATGCTCGCCGCCGTGCAGACGCTCACGCGCGCCGCGAGGCCTTTTCTCGGGCCCAGCGCTGCAGTGATGGAACGCTGTTACGATAAGTACGAGGCATACCGTATCGCGACTGCGCGCGGCGTGGATTGCCCGGCAACCGCGCTCGCCAGCGAGGCGCGTATGCCGCCGATTCCGATGGTGCTCAAACCGCGGCGCGGGTCCGATTCGATCGGCGTACGGCTGTTGAGAGACGGTCGGATTCCCGCGCACGCCCGAACCGACCGCTACATCACGCAGCAATACGTGCGCGGCGTGGAGCTGACGGTGGCCGTATTTCGCGAGCGGGCCGGAATGCCGCTACGCATTCTCCTGCCCGCGGCAACGCCTTATTCTTTCTTCCGCAAGTATCTGCGGCCAGCGCCCCGCGCGCCGCTCGCTGACATCGCCCTCGCCGAGCGGGTGCGCCGTACGGCATTGGAGATTGCCAAGATCTTCGGAGTTGACTGGGCAGCACGCATTGACCTGATTCACGAGATGGAAAACGACCGCCTGCGTTTTCTCGAATGCGACGTCGCGCCGCTCGTGAGCGCAAATTCGGCGTTCGCCGCCAGCCTCGAAGCCGCGGGGATCGGTCGCGCCGAACAGCTGCAGATGTTGTTGTCGCGTCGGTGCGGAGCGCGCTGAGACAGGCGAATCTTTTGTCTTCCGCTTTCGCCTGACCATGCCGACTAGAGTCGGCCTGACAAAGAAAATGTCAATTAGGGGAACGTCTTGAATTGCCGCAAAACATATTCTTTATTTTCCGGGAACCAGAGATTACCAAGGTGTCCACCGTAGGGATAGAGCGCCACTTGATCGCCCAATGTTTCTTTGAGTTCTTCGATTGATTTCCTATCGGACAAAAAATCGTCGGAGTTATGCATGATATGCACTTTTGAATTGCCACGCAGCCGATCAAGAATTCGCGCCAAAGATCCTCGCTTGATAAAGCTCTCTAAATCACCTTGTAGCTCTCCCTCCTGGATTCTCCATAATGGTAGGCCAATTTTTTCGTTGTAATCCATGAACGTCAAACCCTTCGCTTCTTGGAGACGTTTTCGGACCTGGTCTTTGGCAGCTCTAAGAACCTTTTGGTCGCGAATGGCTTGCGAGACATAAACGAGCTCGGGAAGCAGAGTTTGCAACTCCTCAGCAATGAGAAACTGGAGTTCTTCTGTCGTGAAACTAGCGAACTTTTTTGCCAATCTGTTAAAGACCGCTGGATCATCTCGCCTGTCTTCGGAAAAGGACTCGACGATGGCAACGGCTTTCGCCATGATGTCCTGGGATTTGTCTGTGCCGAATTTTTCTTGTAACGCATCCCATTCATCGACTTTTTTGAGCGCATAAGAGAGATCCAGGGGCGGGTTCACTAGAAGATAATTTTCTATCCCTACCTTCCGCTCTGCAGCATCGATCACGCTCAGGTAAGCACCTTCAAGCGCCCCCAGGCTTACCCCCATGAAGTTGATTCTCGTGATCTCGACGTTATGTCGATCTCTTAGGACAGAAAGGCATTTCTGCATGGCTTCATATAGATCACGGGCGTCTGCTGGAGCGTAACCTGGCGCGCCGCTGCGGCTGGCCGACAACGCAAAATTCCAGCTCATTGGTGAGGGCAAAATGACGATATGAAAGCCCTCCTGATAGAAGAGACGAGCTAAATAGGTGCCAACTCCAAAGTAAGGATTGGATCCGATGCCAGAGAGAATGAAGAGCAACGGTGCTCGATGGTTTTGGCGATAGAGGGCGACACTCAACTCGCCGCGTGCTTCGAGAGAAGGCAGCTGATTTCTGTTGGAGAGCCCCGGCACATGGACCATCTCCGATTTGAGCCGGGGAGCGGGGCCATCGTCATTCAGAATCGCCGTCGTGGCCGTCGCTAAATACGGGTCGTGATAGGGATACTTGTAGTCCGCGGCGTCGACAGAACTCCATGAAAGGCACAACGTAATAAATACCATGAAATGAATACGCATCATGAAGAAAATCCTATGGGCCTTTTGCATCGTTTCCGTTAGGTTTCCCCAGAAGCGTGGCTACGAGTTAGTGACGAGATAGCGGTTGCTGCGCATCACTGCCTATATATACTTACTTTGCAGCGGAACGCTGCACAACCCCTTTGGACCGCGCCCAGTGCGGCACGGGCGCGACCGCGACTCTGAGTGAGCCGGGATAGCCAATTAGCGTCATCTAGGTGGCAAGTTCTTCCACAGTCGGCAGGCAATCATCCATCATGACAACGGTAACGAGCCGACGCATTCCGATCTGGGTAAAGGTGGCGTACTTCGCTTTTGTGGCGATCGTTGTGCCGAGCTATTGGGTGACTTACACCCCATGGAACTTTCTCTATTTTTGCGACATCGCGTTGCTCATCACCGGCGTGGCGATCTGGATTGAAAGCCCGCTTCTGGTCAGTATGCAAGCGGTCGCCATTACAATCCCTCAGCTGCTGTGGGTGGTCGATTTTCTGTTTCGGCTCATTGCAGGCGTGCACATAACCGGCGTCACCGGTTACATGCTCGATTCGAGCATCCCTCTGTTTCTGCGGGCGCTCTCGCTATTTCACGGCTGGTTACCCTTCTTCCTGTTGTGGTTGCTCTCGCGGTTGGGCTATGAGCGGCGAGCGCTTGGCATACAGTCCGTGGTCGCGATCATGGTTTTGCTCATTTCCTATCTGTTCGCCCCGGCCCCACCACCCTCGGCCAGTCATCCCAACTGGGCGGTCAACATCAATTACGTGTACGGACTCGATGACCAGCATCCTCAGACGATGATGGCGCCTTGGCTGTGGTTGCTGTTCATCATGGCCGTCACCGTGATTGCGATCTACCTGCCCACCCACTTCGTGCTACGGCGCGTCTTTGAAACGTCCTCCTCGGATTAAGGACACTCAGGGAAGGAGAAACGTATCAATCCATTTCTATACGAGCCTGACAGCTCGGGACTGATTGATTGCATCCGCTGCTCCGAGCTATAAACTCCCGAGGAAGACGAGCTTTCTCGTCCGGAGATTTCGGCAGTGGCTAAATGGATTTTGGAGCCGGGGCATACTGCGGCTGAGTTCTGTGCGCGTCACATGATGGTGACGTGGGTCCGCGGCCATTTCAAAAATATTCAAGGCACCTTATTTTTTGATCCGGCGAACCCGGGCGCTACCTCGGTCGAAGTTACCATCGATGCGAACGGGATCTGGTCGGGGGAGCCGGACCGGGACGCTCACCTGCGAAGTGCGGATTTTCTGGACGCCGAGAACCATTCTCAGATTGTTTTCAAAGGGAATGAAGTCGAGCTTATCGGCGCAAATGATGCCACTCTGATCGGCGCGCTGACGATTCGCGGCGTCACCCGGAGAGTGACGCTTAGCATTCGTTATTTGGGCCAGTGGCAAACTCCCTGGTGGGAAGGCGGCATCGACAGAGGTCCAAAAACCCGAGCAGGTTTTATGGCGACCACGACAATCAATCGGCTCGATTTCGGCGTCAGCTGGAACGCCCCTTTGGAAAAGCACGGGGTCGTTGTCGGCAATACAGTTGAAATCACGATCGATGCTGAAGCAATTCTAGAAAGCACTTGATCGTGCAACGTCATGATCGAAGCGCCAGGATTAAACAAGTTAATATCTGACACGGTGCAATGCCGGTTTTATGATCAAACGCTTGTTGCTATTTGTTTACGAAAGGTTAATCAAGAAATACAATTGCCGAGTAATGATTTGAACCGATTGGCGCCATCTAGGAGATCGTCATGATCAAACAGTGCATTGTGACCATTACGGCAATCGCTTGTCTTTGCGGCGCGCGATTTGGTTACACGGCTGCGGATGACAATTTCTATAAAGGTAAGACGATCCGCTTGATTGTCGCGTTTTCAGCGGGCGGAGGCTACGACGCCTATTCACGCACGATCGGACGCCATTTGAGTAAAGAGATCCCCGGCAATCCAAGTATCGTGGTTGAAAACATGACCGGCGCCGGCGGCATCATTCACGCCAATTTCATGTACCAGGCGAAACCGGATGGGCTGATTATCGGCAATAATGCCGGCGGACTGATCTTACAACAGATTATGGGCGCGAAGGGCATTGAGTTCGACGGCAAAAAGTTCGAGTTCCTCGGCGCTCCCGGTTCAGATCACCACGTTTGCACGCTCAGCAAAGCGAGCGGGATCACCTCGATGGAAAAATGGTTTGCGGCAAAAGAGCCGATCAAGTTCGGCGGGGTCGGCCCCGGAGGAGGGGCTTCCGATAACGCAAGAGTTTTGCAAGCCGCCCTGGGTTTGCCGATCAAGGTCATAGACGGTTACAAAGGCACCGCGGACATTCGCCTGGCCGCCGAAAGCGGCGAGCTTGCTGGCGCATGCTTTGCCTGGGAATCGTTTAAGACCACGTGGCGCAAGGGACTCGAGTCAGGCGATTTCAATGTCATCGTGCAGGCGATGCCGAAGAAGCATCCGGAGCTGCCCAATGTGCCGCTGGCCAACGACTATGTGAAGACGGACGAAGGACGGCGGCTCCTGAAGCACGGCATTTACGATACGGCCATCATTACGCGGCCCTATTTTCTTTCTCCCGGCACACCGAAGTCGCGCGTTCAACTATTGCGTAGAGCCTTCGCCGATGCGCTCAAAGATCCAGACCTCCTCGCCGAAGCGAAAAAGGGCCAGTCTAGATATCCACTACGTCTCCGGAGAAGAGACCGAAGGAGTTGTGCAGGGGCTGTTCAATATCGAGCCTGCGTTTATTGCGCGGATGAAGCAGGTTCTGGTTCCGTAGCAACGAAATGTTCAATCGTCAACAAAACACTGGGTAACGGTTTTTCAAGCCGATGGCTTAGAAAAGTTCTAGAAAAGACTATGGCCCGGAGAAAAAGAGTTTCCTTCGGCGACGTGTTTAAACCCGTCTTTCAAACGCTACTTTGCGTTGCCGGTTTGCTCGTCGGCTTGGGTATAGGCGCGTTAGCCATTTATATAAGCGGCCTTTGGAACCAACTTGAACGAGCGTTAGGTATGCCTCTTCACTCCGCCTCAGTGAGTGAACTAATCATGGCTGCGGCGGCGTTCGTCGTCGTTATTGGATGCGGTTGGCTTGGAACCCGGTGGGGTATGGCGTGGGCAGCAAAACTTGAAGACTAAGAACCAAAGCGGAATGAAACGAGCCAAATTGTTTGTTGACTAATTTCGCTTCGAGACTGAGCTGTCAGCAACTGACTGTTCAACCGCATCATTCCTTGCTGGAAGAATTTTGGCCGGTAAATAATTCAAAGGCGCAGACCAAAAAAAATCTAACAATTTTCATTTAACAGAAAACTTTTCCACAGCAACTGTTGATAACTTTGTTGATTACTCGCCTTGGTGTAGGGCGGATCAGCCACCAGTGCAGGTCTCAGCGAATCGCCTACGTAAGCGGCAAAAAAAATTGCTAAATATTAATATGTTGCAAGGATACGCCTTTTCCTGGAATTGGGACGGTTTGCCCGATGCGCCGATGACACCTACGTAAACCGCATCCGCTTGACGAGCTCATCTCAAGTTATCCCCAGGTCGCTTTGTGACCGTGGCGGAATAGAAAATATACGCCGAGCCTCTGGGCTTCTTCAGCGGCGAAATGCAGCAGAAAATTGGTCTGGATAGTTGCCAAGTCAAGCCTCACAGGTCCGGTAACTAGGCTGGAAGATCGGCGACGGGAACCCCCGCGTCAATCGCTTTACATTTGGCTTCTTCGGGGACGGATTTCTGCTTCGCTAGCTCCAACACTTCTCTGGCTCTCGCTCTCGGGATGAAGCACACTCCGGTGTCATCGGCGAGCACGACATCACCGGCGGCGACCCGAATGCCAGCAATGACTATCTCCCCATTGATCTCGACGGTCTCTATGCGCCATTTGCCGGTAACGGGTGTTACCTCTGTGGCCCAAATTGGATATCCGAGCCGGCGGGAGTGACCGACATCGCGGATCCCGCCGAATACTATGGCGCCAACCTCGCCTTGGCGCTTGCCCGTTTGCGCCGAGATGCCACCCATGTTCGAGATACCGGCCGCCCCGTCGATGACCACGACATCGCCGGGTCGAGCCAGGTTGTGGGCCTCGAATTCGGCCATCTTGTTCACGTGCCGGCGCGCTGTTTCATAGACATGATCGCGCTGCATGATGTTGCGCACCGTGAGCGCTGGCCCGACAACACACGAGCCCGGTATCGTCGGCTTCAACACTGAAGCGCCGATGATACCGGTAATGCCGAGCTCATCCATCACGTCTGAAACA
>DASPXM010000406.1:0-13657 GCA_035637295.1 Verrucomicrobiia bacterium | reverse complement strand
TATACTGTTCGTTGCCTTTGCCATTAGCGGCGCCGCCGTGCTAGCGGTCCCTTTCCTGCCCGGCATCGGTCTGGTCGGCGGCGCGCTGTTTTTCTACGGCCTCGCCAACGGCGTAATTTCGCCGATGCAAAAGAGTCTGCTGACCCAGAACGCTCCGGCAGAGCTGCGCGGCGGCATCGTCTCCTTCGACCGTCTGATCCAGCAGGTCTCGAAGACAACGTCGACTTCTATCGTCGGATTGCTTCTGGTCAGCACGGAGCTGCCGACAATCTTTTGGCTGCTCGGGATTCTTTCCTTTGCCAGCGTAGGTTTAATGGCGTGTTTGCTGCCACGAACGCAGCGCGCCATTTCCAGTCCAACTGTTTCTTGAATCGCGTAATCGCTGAAACATTTCTTCACCGGCGCAAGTTTTCGGGCAGTCTATCGGGTGCTTCGGAATATTCTCGCGCCAAGACGCCAAGAAGGCAAACTGACGGGCCAAGCCCCGTCATCCCGAACGAATGTGAGGGATCGGAGAAAGATTTCACCCTTAGGTCGAAATGACAAGCGATTTCTTTGATTCTCTACTTTGCGCCATTTGCGTTCTTTCGACGGAGTTTATCCTGAGCGACGTCGAAGGGCTCAGGACATGCCTTTGCGGCTAAAATCCGCATTCGAAACAATTTCAAAACTCGAAATATTGAAAATCCCGAACTCAAGTCCGAGTCGAGGTTGTTTGGAACATTGGATCTTTTTGTTATTTGATATTGTTTCGAGCTTCAGATTTCGTGCTTCGATTTTAGCCGTCTATCCCTTGGTGGTCTTTCCGCCTTTGCACGAGGCAATCCGATTTCGGGCGAGCTCCGCCACAAGTTCAACTCGGCTCTTGAAGCATGGCCGCTAGCTTTTGGTGATGGTTATGTCGGCGTTCATGCCCGGCCGCAAGTCGTTATCGGGATCGTCGATTACCACCTCGGTTTGGAACACCTGCAACGCGCCCTCTTCGCGGGTCTGTACGTTGTGCGGGGTAATCTCGCCTTGGCGGTGGATGCGCCGGATAATCCCAATGAAATCTTTTTCTGGAAAAGAAGCGACGCGAATTTTTACTTTTAGGCCCGGCCGCGCGAGGCCCAATCGCGCTTCAGGCAGATAGGCGCGCACCCACAAGCTTCCCGTGCGCAGCAATGTCACCACCGGCTTGCCTGCGGCGACCAAGTCGCCGCGTTCGAGATCCAAGCTTTCCACCAACGCGTCTACCGGAGCCCTGATCACAGTTTCATACAACTGCGCGCGGATCAGTTCCACCCTGGCGCGGGCAGCTTCGATCTCCGACTTTGCCTGGGCGATCTCTTCCCTGCGATAGCCGCTGCGCAACTGGCGAAGCTTGGCGTTGTTTTCGGCGACGCGTTCTCTGGCGCGCTCGATTTCTTCCTTGCGCGTGCCGGCGAGGACCAGATCGTACCGCTCGCGCGCGGATTTCATCCTATGCTCGGCCTCGTCGGCCTTGATCTGGGCATCGTCGTACTCTTGTTTGGCAATCAGTTCGCGCTGCGCCAGATCCTCCACTCGCTTTAGAAACTTGCGCGCATTTTTCACCTGGGATTTGGCGGCCATCCAATCCGCGGCCGCTTGGTCGATCATCTGTTGGCGCGGCTCGGAAATGAGCTGATCCAACTCCGCTTGAGCATATTTCGCCGCCGCATCCACCCGCTCGATCTCTTCCTGACGGAAACCGGCAGTCAACAGCGAATACTTGGCTTCGACTTGGCGCAAAGCAGCTTGAGCCTCGGCCAACGACGTATCGAGGTCGTGCGGCTCCAATAACACGAGCGTCTCGCCCTCTTTGACGGTCTGTCCTTCCTTTGCCACGACCTTGAGCACGCGTCCTCCGATCTTTGACCCGACGTGAATATCGTCGGCTTCGATAACGCCGGAAATGACGAAAGCATCTCTCGTGGCGGTGATGTTCCAGAGCGCATAGCCGGTGCCAACAACTAAAATGCCGGCGAGGATAATGAGAATGACCGTACTTCGCTTCATGAGCGGTTATGGAGAATACAGGAGACCCCGCGCGGCTAAAAGGCCTTAAACTCCTTTTCTTCTCGACTCTCAGTTTCGAGCTGGATGGTTGTATGCTCGATATTGAAACGCTCTTTGAGCGTGTCTTCGATATTGTTGAGGACCTGATGAAAGTCCTCGCCGTTTGCCACAACGGCGTGCGCGCTAAGCGTAAACATATCGGAGGTGACCGCCCAGATATGAAGATCATGAACTTTGCTGACACCATTCACGGCTTCGATGGTAAGGCGCACCTCTTCCAGTCGAATGCCCTTCGGCACAGACTGCATGAGCACGCTAAACGAGTCTTTCACCAAGCTCCAAGACGAAAAGAGAATTAAGCCACCGATGAAAATGCTGATGAGCGGATCGGCGAGATACCAGCCTGTTGTCAGCATGATGACACCTGCCGCGATCGCACCCACGGAGCCGACGGCGTCGCTGATGACGTGTAGAAAGGCGCCGCGCAGATTCAAGTTGTGACGATGGCCGCCGTGGAGTATTGCCGCCGCGGCGATGTTCACCAATAAGCCAAAGAGGGCGACGATCACCATGCCGAAACTTTCCACCACGGGGGGCTGGGCAAAGCGATTGTAAGCTGCAGCAAAAATGACCCCGACGATGAGCCACAACGTGAGGCCGTTAAAAAGCGCGGCGAGAATTTCCACCCGATGGAATCCGTAGGTGCTCTGATGCGTCGCCGGCCGTCTCGCCATGCGAAACGCAAACAGACTCAGCGCCATCGCGCCGATATCGGAAAGCATGTGGCCCGCGTCGGATAACAGTGCCAAGCTATTGGTTGCAAACCCGGCGACCAATTCAGCAATAAAATAGACCGCGCTGATCGCCAAGGCCCATAGAAGTCGTCGCGTCTCAGTGTGTCGTTCCATGCGGATTATCTGTTTTGACTAAGGTACTCCGCGCCCAGGCTTGGCTCAAGTGGCCCCATCTAAAGAAGAGCAATCGGTTCATCAATCCATGTTGGGGCGTGCTTCTATGCCGACACTCTATGACCCGGTTGGTTTCTTCATTCTCCCCCGGTGTTCTTGTTGCCCGTACCCTGCTGCTTTAGCAGCAGAAAGAACATCTTCCCCGAGCGATTCATGTATCCTGCCAGTCCAGCGGCCTCGTCGCCGGTACCGAAATAGAGATCGGCTCGCTGCAAGCCGCGAATGGCGCCGCCGGTGTCTTGATTGATCACGAATCGCGCGATTGGACGCCAACCAGCCAGTTGACCCTCCGTGTCGATGACCGGGATGTCCGTTTGAATGAAGGCGATCGCTCCTTTTGGAAACAGCCGAGCATCTGTGGCGAGGGAACGACCGGCGGTCACCGGCACTTCGAGACTTCCCAGCGCGCCTTCCGAATTCACGCGAAAGAACACGTAACTTTCGTTGTAGGCAAAAATCTCGCGCTGCTCGCGCGGGTTCTCGGTGAAGTAACGGCGCAATCGTTGCATCGACATTTCTTCTTTGGCAACTTTGCCGCTGTCGATCAACAGCCGGCCAATGCTACGATAAGGCCAGCCATTTTGCGCAGCGTACCCTACGTTCAAGCGATGCCCATCAGAGAAACGGACGATTCCGGAGCCTTGAATATGCAGAAAGAAAAGTTCGATGGGATCCTTCACCCAGGCAATCTCGAGACCGTGCCCGCGAAGTGCGCCGACTTCGTCGATCTCGCGGCGCGTATAGTAAGGCACAAATTGTTCACCTTCGGCCCGACCGATCACTCTTTCGACGGCCAATTTCGGCTCCAGCGTCACCTGCTCCGCCGCTATCAAATCGGGTGGCGTGCGGTAAAGCGGATAGCGAAACTCTGCTGTCGGCGTCAAACTGCCTTCGATGACGGGTTGGTAGTAACCGGTGAAAAGAACATCCGACAACGCGGGATCTGCGCTCGATGGCACGACATCGAAGCGCGCGTTAATTTCACGCGCAAAACAATGCGCGCAACGCCAATGATCGAGCAATACCTTTTCGAAGACGATCAATGAATCAAGGACATCTTTGGCAGTCAATCGACGGGGGTGCTCTCCGACGATCCGATCGGGCGGCAGCTTCTGCAAGAAAGCGCTGCTGCGGCGGATCGCGATGCTTAGCGACTCTGGATCAAGGTCATCGCTGATAGCTGGTGACGATTGGCCCCAACTTGTCGGCGTCGCCTGAAGACAACCAAGTAGGGCTATGACGAGCGTTGAACCGAGCAACGTAAATAGCTTGAAGCGTCGAGCCATTTGCGAGAAACTTACGGGCCTTGAACTACGCTCAACTCAGAAAAGAAGTCAGCCGAGTCGTCGATAGCCTGCCGCGCCGATTTCGCGATCAGTTGCGCAATGTAGAGTTCGTTGTGGAAGAGCGGCCTTCCCCGGCTCTCTTGCGTGCCGAAGGACTCGATCCTCGCCGAGACACTTTGTACGGCATCTACCAAGGTGTTCCTCTTCCGGAAAGATCGGCTCTCGACCCGCCGCTCCTCCCGGACAAAATCACCATTTTCGCCGAGCCCCTGCTGCAGGACTTTCCCGGTCCTGACGAGCTCCGTCAAGAGATCCGCCTAACAGTGCTTCATGAAATCGCCCACTACTTCGGCATGGAAGAAGACGAGATCGATGAGCTGGGCTACTAGTCTGTTTCGGGTTCCGAGTTCGAGTCTCGCTTTCCTCCGGACGACCCGAAACCCGAGATACAAAACCCGAAACGGCTTCAGTCTCTAATATCCTGTAAAAACCACTCCGTCGGTAATTCCCGTCCGATTTTTTTCTGCTTGGCTAATTCGACAACCTTTCCCGCGCATGCGGCGAACTGAAGACCTTGCGTGCCAGCATTGATAAAAAAAGTCACTTGTTTATTATTCGTTCGGCCCGGAACCCTTCCCGCCCGGACATCCATGAAGTATTTGAAATAATCACCTTTGTAATTGTCCACAGTCGGATTGGGAATACGAGCGCGTTCTTCAGGTTGGCCAGCGATGTAGCCGACATTGCCATGCAACCGAATCATACCTTCGTCCATAGCCTCGATCGTGTTTTTGCCCAACTTGACCGATAGATCGCACTTCTGAATCACCTTTGGCCCCATCTCGCACGCGCGCACACAGGTAATATGCGCGCCGGCCTTTAACCACTCCGGTTCGTCAAAGACTGTTCGTGTGGAGTCCGTACAGGTCGCGACAATATCGGCTTCTTTGACCACTTGTTCCGGTTTATCGACGGCAGTCACTTCGATATCCAATTTGCCGGTCATCTCCCTGGCAAACCGCTCGCGGTTTGACTTCGTCGGACTGTAGACTTTCACGCGGCGGAGCTTACGTACCTCGTAAAACGCTTCCAGGTAACTGCGCGCCATGCCGCCGGAGCCGAAGATGCCAACATCGCACGCGTCTTCGCACGCCAGGTATTTAGCTCCCAAGCCGGCGCAGCCACCGACCCGCATATGCTGGATGAGACCGTCATTGATGATCGCCAAGGGCTCGCCGTTGCGTACGCTGAAGACCATCACCAAGCCGCACCAGGTTCCGGGCTGAATGCAATATTTTTCTTCCGTCTCGCCATTCGGCCAATAAACCACGTCGGATTTCATTCGGATGGCAAAAACGCCGATCTTTCGGCTCGCGCCTTCCATCGTTCCCCACCGGTAATAACCGTCGGGTCGATCGCACGGCATCCACAGATCCAAGCGCGGCCGATACACCGCGTCACCCTTCAGAAGATCATCGTATCCGTCTTCCAACGCTTCCAGACAATCTTTCATCGTGAAGAGCTTTTCGACTTCCTGGTTGTTGATCAAGAGCATGGGTAACCTCCTGAGATTGAATTACAACAACGGACCGGATTTTGAAAGACGATCGCCCATTTAACAGGAGCGCGACGGGGAGATTTTGGTTTGACATTACCCAGCGCATATAGGAAAGATAGGCGCAGTTTGATCAGGGAGGGCGCGAACATTGAAGATCCTACGATTCAACGACGACAGAATCGGCGTCATCAAGAACGAAAACATGGTTGTCGATGTGAGCGACAGCGTGAGCGCGCGCAAGGCCAAGGGGCCGCAGCGCGTGATGGAAGAAATCATTGAAGGATGGCGCAAGTACCGCAGGCGATTCGAAAAAATTCTCGCGCAACAAGAGGGAGTCCCGCTAAGCAGCGTCGAGCTGCGCTCTCCCCTTGCCCGTCCCGGCAAGTGCATCGCCGCCTTCAGCAACTATATCGACCGACCCGGACGCACCGCGGATAATTTTCCACACGAATATTTCTACAAGTCTCCTGATCTGGTGGGCCCGGGCGAAGCCGTCGAACTGAGAGACATTCCGGCAGCCGTGGTCTACCAACCTGAAGCTGAGTTCGCCTACGTCATCGGAAAGACCGCCAAGAATGTCGCCGAATCCAAGGCGCTCGATTATGTTTTCGGCTATGTCCCGTTCTTCGACATTTCCACCCGCGGGCTCGTGCGCCGCACGCACTTCATTGGCAAAGGTCAAGACACCCACGGTTGCTGCGGGCCATGGATTATCACAAAGGACGAAATTCCCGATCCGCACAACGTCGTCGTCAAGTCGTGGAACAACGGCGAGCCGAGGCAGAACTACAATACCAGCGCGATGGCGCACAAGATTCCGGATCAGATCGCCTGGTTGTCGAAATTTGCTCGGCTCAGCCCCGGCGACATCGTCGCCACGGGAACATTCCACGAAGGCTTGAAGCCGGTGAATTCCGGCGACACCATCGAAATCGAGTTTGCGAACATGGGCCGTGCAAAGTTTCGAGTAACAGGCAATAGCCCGAGAAAGGACGTCGACTGGCTCCCGGGCAGAGACCAACCTAAACCTCCGGAAGGCGGCGGCATCCACAAGGTCTGAGAGAATGGAGTGATGGAGTGTTGGAATAATGGAGTAATGGGTATTCCGGAATCCCAACACTCCAGTACTCCATCATTCCACTACCCCTTTTCCGTTCACCCCTCTTCCCTTCTTCGCATCATTCCCCCGTGCCATGGTAATAGCGCGCGCTGCAAGAGATTAAAGATTTGATTGAGGGTGTAGCCGAGAATCGCTAAAGCGAGCATGCCGGCATACATCTGGGGAACTCTAAATCTTCGCTGTGAATCGAGAATAAAGTAGCCGATTCCATCGGTGCTGCCGACCATTTCGGAAATCACCACCAAAATCAGCATGATCGGCAGGCTGACGCGCAAGCCGGTCACGATCTGCGGTGAGCAAGCAGGTAAGATCACTTGCCGGATAATTCTTCGACGAGATAGACCGAAAGTCTTCGCCGTATTCAACAGCACCCAATCGAGATTGCGCACGCCGTCAATCGTATTGAGCAGGATCGGCCAGGCGCACGAGAAAAATATCACGAAGATCTTCATCTCGTCTTCCAACCCGAAAAGCAGCATGGCCACGGGAATCACCACCGGCGGCGGCACCGGCCGCAGCATCTCGACGACGACTTCCAACATACGGTGGATGCGTGGTGAGAGTCCCATGAAAATACCCAAGGGAATAAACACCGCTGCGGCGAGAAAATAACCCACCGCCGCTCGCTTCATGCTGACGATGATTTGCCAAGGGATCTGGCCGGACCAAGAAAGCTCCCAAAATATTCGCAAAATTTTGCTGAGCGGTGGCACGACGAGCGGATTGATCAGCTGCGCCTGAGCGGTCAGTTCCCAGACGACGGCGAGGCCGAGCACAAACAGCAAGCCGTTAAGCTTCGAGGAGCGCCCGGTCACGCCGCCTCCCGAGCGATCATGCTGTGATGCCATTTCATCGCCTTACCTTCCAAAGTCAAAAATCCTCGGTTGAGCGCGTATCCCAAGACCGCAACGAGAACGATACCCGCATACATATTGGCGCTGTTCATCGAGCGTTCTTCGTCAAGAATAAAGAACCCAAGGCCTTTGCTGCCGACAACCATCTCCGCGGTGGTGACGAGAATCAGCGCAATCGACAAGCCGATGCGCAGGCCGGTCACGATATAGGACGAGGCGCCGGGCAAGATAATTTGCCACAGGATTCGCCGGCGGCTGAGTCCGAATGTCCGAGCGGTGTCAATCAGCGTACTCTCAATGTGTCTTACACCCTCGATGGTATTGACCAGAACCGGCCACATGCTTGCGTACACAGTGACGGCGACGATCATCGAATCACCGATACCGAGGATCAAAACGGCGACGGGAATAATCGCCACCGAAGGCATCGGCCGCAGAAATTCGATCAACATCTCGAGCCAGCTGTGCAAGGAACGAAAATAGCCGAGAACAATCCCGAGCGCTACGGCAATCGCGGCGGCAAGCAGATATCCTTCTAAAAACCTCGCGAGACTAACGCTGAGATGTTTAGCAATCGTTCCCGACAGGAGCAATTGGCCGAGCGCCCAGAAAATCTGACTGATCGGCGGAATATAGAGCTGCAACTTGGGAAGCCCGCGAGAAGTGATCTCCCAAAAAACGAGTATGGCGCCAAACACGAGCCAACCCGGCCAGTTGAATTTGTTCGGCGCATTCATTCCGCGCCTCGATGGCTGATCTGGCGGTAAATGTCGTTTCGGATTTTCATGAAGCGGGTGTCGGCACGGGTCGTCACTTGATCGCGCGGACGGGGGAAGGCGATTTTTAGCTCTTGAATGATTCGCGACGGCCGCCGGCTCAAGACCCAGATCCGATCTGACAGATAGATCGCTTCTTCGATATCATGGGTAATGAAAAGAATCGTCGTCCTGAGTTCTTGCCAGAGGCGAAGTAGCGTGTCTTCAAGCTCCAACCGCGTCAGCGCGTCGAGTGAGCCGAAAGGTTCGTCCATCAACAAAACTTCCGGTTCGTAGGCCAGCGCGCGGGCAATCGCAACGCGCTGCTGCATACCGCCGGAAAGCTCCCACGGATAATGGTTTTCGAATCCTTTGAGCCCGACGAGCTCGATCAAGTCACCGGCCTTCTTTGCCGCGCCGGCGGAGTGATCGCCGCGCGCTTCAAGACCAAAGCGGACGTTGCCGAGAACGGAACGCCACGCAAAGAGCGATTTATTGTACTCCTGAAACAGCAGCACCAAATCGGCTGGCGGTCCAGCGACTTCGCTGCCCTTGACGAGCACGCGCCCTGAAGTCGGCGGCAACAAGCCTGCGATGGACATCAACAGGGTGGTTTTACCGCAGCCGGATGGCCCGACGAAAGAAACAAACTCCCCCGCCTCAACCTGACAGGAAATATTGCCGATCGCGACCGTCGTCTCTCCGCCGGCCTGACGATAGCTTTTGGAAAGATCTTGAACTTCTAGGATGGGCACGGGAGGTTGGAATACTGGAGTATTGGAATGATGGAGTACTGGAGTGTTGGGTGAATTAAGAACCCATTACTCCAACACTCCAGGCATTGTTTCACGCCTTCGGCGCTAGGTCGCTGATCACGTCCCGGGCTTTGATCCCTTTCGCGATCAGCTTGTACTTTTGCGTGAGATCGATGGTCGCTTGGAGATCTTTTTCCGAAATGGTTTTTTCGAATCCCGGCAAGCCGATTTTTGCGGCGAGATCAGGATTCAAACCGGCCCATTTGATCATCGCGGCCCGGCTTGCCTCAGGGTCGGCTTGAATCGCATCGATGCCGCGATTGATCGCGCGCACGAAAGCCTGCGCCGTCTCTTTGTTTTTCGCGATCCATTTCTCCGAGGCGAACCAACTGGCGATCAAAAACTTCGGCAGCACGTCGCCCCAAGGGTACGCTAGCAGGCGAGTGTTGCCCTTTTCGATCGCCGCTGTGGCGAATGGCTCGTGAACGCTGATCGCATCGATCTTGCCAGCGTTCAACGTGGCTTCCATCTGTGGAAACGGCACCTCGACGAACTTGACCTTGGCCGAGCTGCCGCCATTCTTGTCGATCCACGCCATCGCCATCAGGTGCACGATGTTATTAAGCGTGTTGACCGCAACCGTTTTGCCTTCGAGATCCTTCGCAGTTTTTATCGATGAGCTTTTTCCTACCTGGATCGCGTGGCTTTCATTTTTCGCTTTCACATTGGTCGCGCCGCCGGCAATAAGCTTGAAATCGAATCCTTCCACATGCGCCTGGTACAGCGAGATCACGTTACTCCAACCGAACTGAAGATCGCCGGAAGTAACGCCGTTGATGATGGGAGCTCCGCCCGCCAGAGGCAGGGTTTCGAGATCCAAACCCTCGGCTTTGAAAAATCCCTTTTCCATCGCGACGAACATCGCCGCGTTGTCGACGATCTTCATGTAACCTAACTTGCTTTTCGCCTGCGCCCGGCTTATGCCACGAGCAAGCGCCAAGCCGGCAATACTCACACTCACCTCAGTCAAAAACCTGCGACGGGTCATTTTCATAGGATCTGCTCCTCTGATTTTTGAGAGTAGTTGGTTGATCTTGCCGTGGTTAAGGTCGCGGCACGACCAGCGGATATCAAGATGACCAATGAGACAACGGCAGCAATGGACGCATACTTAATTAATACAAGTACTCAAATAATGGAAGCTTTCGAAGTGATGCCGGCCTGTTAATGTCACAGTCGGCGCGATGTGATGAAAGTTAGATATTGGGACAGACCAATTTGGGCTCGCGCGATTGTTTTACTAACTGGAGCTTCAATCGCTGTTTCAAGAGTTCTATAACCGCACCTTCTTTTTCGGCCAAGTTACTCCGCTCGTCCGGATCGGTACTCAGGTCGTAAACCTCCGTGCTACCCTGCCCACAAGAAATGATCAGTTTGTATCGATTCCACCAGACCGCCAACTTCGTCGGAAGTGGATAAAAAACTCCCTCGTTCGGGTGTTTGAAATTGATCGTCACTGTGGCGCGGTCTTTCGGAAGAACACCTGGTATGAGCGGTTGTCCTTCCATCCAATCCGGTGGTGGAATCCCCAGGGCGTGCAGAATTGTAGGTGCGATATCTATCGACTGGGTCAGCCCAGCCACTCTTTCCCCGGTCTTTTGCCGCGGAAATCGAATTATTAATGGCACCCGACTCGAGTTTTCGTGCAAGTCTTCGCCGTGGCCAAGATAACTGCGCTCAAACGACTCTCCATGGTCCGCTGTAACTATAATCAGGGAATTATTTAGCGATGAATCGCGTTCGAGAAAATCGAAGAATTTTCCCAATTCTGAGTCAACGTTCCGAACCGAGTCCTCGTATTCCGCTCGGTGAACGTCGACTACGGGTTGAGTAGCGCTATCGTAATATGCGTAAAAGCCAGGCAAGTTCTTTCCAACTCCTTTAACAACCTTAAAAAGTGTCGGGGAGTATGCGTGTGGCTCGTGAATATGAATGACCAAAAAGAAAGGCTGGGGCAGGTGGAAAATCACGTCTCTACTCTGATTCAAAGTATTTTCGACATAACCCTCTACGGACGTGCGCTGCGGAAAGCCGAGAAACGGGAGGATCAAGCTCAGTTCCCGATACATGCGATCACCTTGAAGCGTCGGATAAAAGCCTAGGTCACGCAACCAAGATACGGGGAGAAACCTAAACGCGAAACGTTCCGGATAAGTGAGCTCTGAGTTAAGCGCCAAGGAGCTAAACGCAGCATCCAAGTTGCTCGTTACCGCGGCCGTACTGTAACCACGATTTCGGAGTATGCTTAGCAGATTATTTTCATCGGGGCGCGGCGCAATCTCACGGGTCAGTCTGCCATGTGTGAACGGATGCTTGCCGGTGAGTAGCGTCGTCATGCTGGGGCCCG
Source organism: Verrucomicrobiia bacterium (assembly GCA_035637295.1). Lineage (GTDB taxonomy): Bacteria > Desulfobacterota > Binatia > UBA9968 > UBA9968 > DP-20. The sequence continues at coordinate 1,935 of DASPXM010000406.1, read as the reverse complement.
TCGTCGTGCTGTTGGAGTGCGATTCGAGATAGACGCTGGCGGCCGCCGCAAAACGTTCCAGAGAGGGCGTCGCTACAGCTGGTTTCCCGTATAACGACATGCTCTGAGCCCGCATCGAGTCCGCAACTATAAGAATAACGTTCGGTAACGGCGGGCTGTTTTGATTTCCCGCCGACGCCTCGGTGGGCGTTAAGGCCAAATGTGCCCGTGGAATGGCATAACTGACGCTTTTAATTGTTAAACCGACAAAGCTTAGGAACAGGAGCGGCAAAACACCGAAAGAAAAACAATCATTCCACGAAGGAATGAACGAGGGCGATGGACCCGGGGCACGTTTTCGCCGCCTCCGGGCGAGAAGATATATCGCGGTAACTGCGGTTACGGAGAGCCAAAAACTTGGCTGGCGCTCAGGATTTGCCGGCCACCACGCATCGAGCCAACGCATCAAAAAAAATGCGCTAACAATGACACAAGCCGCTCTAGACACGCGCTCATTGGCGCGTGTCAGCCGGGAGTGGGCGACCACCAAGCCACCAAGTGATGGCACGATGCAAAATAGAGCGGCCCAGAAAATTAACGTCCAAAGAATGGCCCCCGAGTCCGCCAACGAATCCAAGATCGGTCCGTAGGGCGTGACGAATACCGCTTGGAGCTCCAACAGCCACAGATATACGACGACGCAAAGCCACGGCCGAAGGATGCTGCCGTATAGCGATATAAATGTTTGCACCAGCTGCTTGTTTCTGCGGTCGCTACTGAATTCCGGCATGTAAATCACACGTTAGGAGCAAAACGCAAGCCAAATAGTAACGCTCTCACTTTGCGAGTGCTTCGAAAATTGTCCATCACGGATCTGTAAAGAGATCTTACAAGGGGCTGAATTGCATAATGAAGACCGTAAGACTTTACAATTTTCTACAAGAATTTGGCGGGAGCAGATGTAAATCTGCTTTACATAATCAATAAGCGAGAGGGATATCTACGAGCTCAGGTAGCCGATCGTTGCAGCGAAGCTTTGGAAATTATTTTCTTGCCGGCCCCACCAGCGCCCGAAGTCATGCTGGGGTCAAAGAAGATTTCCTCGTTCTGCCCGATGGTAGATAGTTGCGCGTTGAAGAGAACCCGGACTGAATTCCCTATAATGGTGCGCAGCAGGACTCTAGGAATGCCAGCCAACGAAACTGATTTGCCGGCCCGTTTCTTTACGTTCTCGACGGTAGGAGAAAAAATCTTCGGAAGCGCAACTCGTGTATGGACCGACTTCGAAGATCTGCGTTGCGGGTATGCCAGCTTGCTCGAGAATATTTCGATTCAACCGCCGTAACTCAAGAAAACACTTCGCACCCCTATGGTTTAGGTTGCCCTTGGCCAGTTCTCCCCAATTATCGATCAGAGGCCCCCGATACATCTTCCTTGATCTCATAGCAGCAGCCACCAATAGACGGTCCCAAGGCTACTTCGATTTCAGCGGCGGAAACGCCTCGTTCGATAAAAAGGTGGGCCGCCTTTGCAGCAATCCCCGCCAACGTGCCACGCCAGCCCGCGTGAATTGCCGCCACCAGCTTTAGTTGCGGCGCGATTATGAGGATCGGCACGCAATCGGCGATCAACACCCCAAGAAAAATTTCGCCTTCCGTAGTTAGCATGCCGTCAGCTTCGCCGGCTCCCTTGAGCTTTTTGTCTTTCACCTCGACGATGTTGTCGCCGTGGACCTGGCGCATCGTCACAATGCGTCCGTCGTGAATTCCCACCGCCAGCTTCATGTCGCAGACGTTTTGACTGACCACCTTCGGGTCGTCGCTGACGCGGTAGGACATATTCAACTCTGCGTAGGGTCCTATGCTCTTCCCGCCACGCCGTCCGATGAAGCCGTGGAGCAGATCCTTATGGGATTCCCATTGCTTAACCTTCAGCCATGTCATTTCCATAGGGAGC
>DASPXM010000405.1:0-7502 GCA_035637295.1 Verrucomicrobiia bacterium | reverse complement strand
CATTCGGCCTCGAAGATCCTGTGGATTTCGGGATTTTGATCTTCGTACTCGATCTGCGCTCCGCCCTTCTTCACGTCCTCGCCAGTATCCTTGAGGTCCTCGACCGCGAACTTGAATCCCCAGGGCTTGAGCGCGAGATATCGGGCGGCTTCGGGTCCAGGATTGAAATGCTGGTGCCACCACTGCATCGGCGGCACGAACATGCTCATCCGCCCCCACTCCACCCGTTTCTTCGTTCCATATTCACCTTCAGGCCACAAGAACGAATAGCCCGCCCCGGTCAACATGACGATATGGGCGCCGGCGCCATGGCGATGGGCTTTTTTGTATTTGCCGACGGGAAATTCCGTGAGATGCGCGCTCATCGTATTATCGACAAATTCGAACAGTGTGGTGCGATTGTCTCCTCCCCGCTCTTTGTAATCGATCGGCTGAAAGCCCCAGAGGTCGGCGATGAAGTTGGACTCCCAGATTCGACCTCTTTTCACTTCGGGAATATAGCGCCCCCCTTTGCCCCATTCATCGGCGCCGCCGCTATAGCGATCGGCGAACACGAAATTGTTATTGAAGATGTAATCCAGATTGCGGTACCGGTTGATGATCACCGGCGCATCCGTCAGGGAGATCATTCGCACCGGCGCGCTTCCCTGCGCGTTGAAGTGCTGATGCCAGGTATTGAGGGGTGTCGAAAACAGACTTCCCTTTTACCATTCGAGCGTGTGTTTTTTGCCGCCTTCGTTCCAGATCGTCGTCGCTCCTTGCCCCTCCAGGACGAAAATCGCCTTCTCAAACATATGGCGCATGGGCTTGAGTTGCCCACCCGGCGCGACCTCCTCGACAACGGTGTCGCAAGTGCCTCCCGCACCCTCCATGTTGACGAACGCCGCTTTGCCGCCGCTTCGCGCCCAGCCGCCGAGTTTCAGCTCCAACAGATCCGGGATAATGAAATCTTTATAAACCGGAATCTCTTCCCGTTCCTGATAAATTTCATACGGACTCTTCTGCGAGTACGCCGAAGCTTCATTGAGATTTTTCATTGTGTTTCCTTTCGCTTCTACTTGATCTGCTCCATGTAATAACCCAGCGCGCCGCGATAAGCACGGTCGATCGACATAGATTCTTGTGCTCCTTTGAGCACCAGATCGCGATCCTCGGCGCTCTTCACGTAGCGCTCAAACATCTCGGAAATATTTTCCGAATGCTCGGTATCCGCCACCACGTGCACGTCGAGCGATATCATTTTCTTCAGATTGATCCCCAGCTCATTCTCGAATTTCTTGCCGACCCGAAACGACATCCCCCCGCCTTTCACGATCTTGCCGTTGTTACGGCGCTCGAGCATGTGCGACGCCGTATAAGCCGTCAGCCAATGGTTATGCATGGCGATATGATGCCATGCATAAAAGCAAGCCCGCACCATCGACGGGATTTCCGCGTTTTCGAAATCTTCCGGCTTAAGTCCGATCACTTCGCCTTGTTTGACTGTGAGCGCGTAATGATCCATGCCGCAGCGTGGGTCGTTGATCAGCTCGTCGCTCTCGTGTTCCCAAATGACGCGCTTCACTTCCAACGGCGCGCCGCCTTGAACATAAGCCCAGCAATCGCGCCGATTGCTGGTGTAAAGCGCGTTCTGCACCACGTAAAAGCGCCCGCGCTCCATCGTCAGCGGCACGGCGAGAAAATTCTTGAACTCGATGCTGTCAAACTGCTCGTTGACCATTTGGTCCAGCGTCGTCAACAAATCGTCTCCCAGATTCATGACTCCTCCCAATAAGGTAGTGGCGACCGGCCGGTCGCCCTTACATCGCCTTTTTAACGATGGTGCGCCAAAGCATTACGGCAATGCCGCCAGCATATCCGCCAAGTGGCCGCGGTAAACTCGGTCGATCATCAGGCTCTCTTCGGCGCCGCGCAGAATCGCTCGGCGCGCTGATTCCGTATTGGCATACTTGCTTGCCACCTGCATCAACAGGTGCGCATGTTCCACATCCATGACCACGTGCTCGGCATTATTAATCTGTTTTTTCATCGGAACACCGAGATCGCGCTCAAACAATTCGGCGATGCGACGTGACAAAGAGCCGCCTTTGATCAGCTCCCCGGAATTGCGCATCTCGAGTATTGCCGATCCGGCGATCGCTTCCAACCAGGACCTCTGCGCCAAGCGAATCCAGGCACTGAAGCAGACTTCGCCGCCCTCGAGACGCGCCGTATGCTCAAAGGCATCGGCGCACAGGCCGAACACTTCGCCCTCCTTGATCGCCAAAGTCATATGGTCTACTTTGCCTTCGGTTTTTCTCCCGATCAGCTCGTCTTCCTCGTGCTGCCAAATCAGTTTCTTGATTTCGAACGGCGCCGAGCCTTGAACGTAACCCCAACAGTCACGCCGGTTTTGCACGTAATAGGCCATTTGAATGGAATACTGCTGTGCTCTTTCCTCGGTAAACGTTGCGCCGAGCAAGCGCCGAAACGGCGGTGTATTGAATTGCGCATTGCAAAGCCGAACCAATTCTTCCCACATGGCTTCCGTGCTATTTATGCCAGCGCCCATCGGTCAAAACCTCCCTGCGGTCCATCGGATGCCGAAGACTTCGTTGCACACCTTCCTGCAACGGTTCGATTCACCTTCGTTCTTAACACATGAAAGTTTGCGCTGTCCAACAACGGATTCACTAGGACCTCACACGCCGAAGGCGAGACTCTTGATCACCACGGGGACGAAGCCTTCCCCGGGCACGACTTCGCCGATATCGATGAAATCCAACTCGGACAAACTCACCTCGTCAATACACGGCATGTTCCACTTGGCCGATAGTATGCCACCGACCACTTGTCCTACGTTCGAGACGAAAACCAATGCCATGGGCCGATCCTCGGCTGGCAGCATTTCCAGCGCACGATCGATGCCCTTCGCCATATCTTGCACGGCGCCATAACCGGCAAAAGGCGGCGTCGAAAACGCCAACACAAATGGAACTCCGCGGACTTCCATGTCGCGGCCGCCAAGAATGTTACCCACCGCCGCTGCCGTCTTATCGGCAACCGGAGCCTCCCAATCGACGTCGACGACAAACACGCGCAGATTGCGCACGGGCAGATTGATACTTTCGGGAATGAAAATCGTCTCGCCGCTCAACTGCACGGTATACTGTGAGGCGCCAATTACGGTCGCGCGGATGCCCTCGTCGGCTTCGAGAATATTGAAGCCGCGTTTTTCCGCTTCATGACGAATCGCTCGACCCAAACATGGACCTAGATCACCAAAAGCTTTGGCTTCGCGCGAGTAGATGTATTCAGAAACGCCACCGGAAAAAAGAATGCCGTCTATGGACGGTAATTGACCTAGCCCTTGCGTGACGTAAAAATCCTCCCACGGTGGCACGTTCGTCGTGAGCGCGTCGAAAAGAGTCTGAGCCATCCGGGTCGCAAGGCGCGCGCGTAAATCGTCAGAGACCTTGGCGCCAAAGTCGAGATGCTCACCTAGATCGCGGAGAAAACGCCGGCCGCCTTTTTCCAATCGGACCATCGCAGCCGCGTCGTCATGCGCCACCAGCCGCGCCCCAATGTTCAGCGCGGCCGTCGCACGAATCTTGCCGTTGTCAATCAGGCTAACTTTCGTCGTGCCGCCGCCGACGTCGATATTCAGCAGAACCAGGCCCTCATCACGACTCTGCCTAACGGCGCCCGAGCCATGCGCTGCCATTATCGTCTCCAGCGCCGGTCCGGCGGTGGCGCAGACAAATCGACCGGCATCGTCGGAAAACAGCTCGGCGATCTTCTGCGCGTTGTCCCGCCGCGCGGCCTCGCCGGTGATAATCACCGCGCCCGTGTCGATATCCTCGCGCGTCAATCCCGCATCTTGGAACGTGGCGTCGACGAGCTCTTTGAGCGGATCGGCTTCGATGTTCCAATCGCCGCTGAACGGCGTTAGCAAAATCGCTGAGCGGGCAATGACATTGCGCTCGAGCACAATCGGCTTTCGCTGCAGCACGGACGGATAGCCGATCAATAACCGAGAAAACATTAAATGCGACGTGGAGGAACCGATATCGATGCCGACGCTGGTCAAGTGCGTGTGCGGGCCGACAGCGCCCTCGTGATCATGTCCATGGTCGCCGTGCCCCTGGTGTTCGTGCCTGATGATCGCCATGTCGAGAATGTTTCCTTGATTATTCTGTGGTTCGTCGATTTGAATAAACAGATCTGCAATTGTCATCTTCTTCGCCAACAATCCTTGCTCGTCGGCGTAACGAATCAACGTATTGAGCACCTTCTCGTTGCCTTTGATGCCGAATTTCCAAGGATCGGAACCCATCACCGACTGCTGCTCTTCCCAGACTTGGCGGTTCCAAACGAAATTGGAGTAAGTAGCGTCGCCATCGTCGCGCACGGCTAGGTTCTTTGCTGCCACACAAACGGTGAACATTTCCTGGGCGGCCCCGGGATACTTCTCCAAATACGACGAGTGAAAAGTAATCGCGTGACTGGTCGGAAAGATCTGCGTGCGGCGGTAATAGTCTTGCTCCACCGTCTTGGAATCGGCGAACAACCGGCGCCAACCCTTCTCCAAGGGAAAATCCGGCACGATGATCGCGTCGAATTCGCCATTCAGCATGCGGGCCGCAAGCGATCCCTCTCCTGGAACAACGTCGATGCGTGTTCCAGGCGGCAGAGACAGATCTAGTTTCGCTTTGCGCGGCGCGATCCAGTGAATATCCTGCGGCTTCACGCCATACTCGTCGCTGAGTACTCCCCGCGCCCAAAGGCCAGCCGTGTTGAGCCAGCCGAGAATCCCGACTTTCTTGCCTTTAAGCTGGGCCGGCTCTTTCAGAGGAGAATTCTCCGGCACGAAAATGTAGGAGTGACGAAACTTCCGATTCGGAAAGACCGGGATGGCCATGAACGGCGCGCCGCGGCTCTTTAGCGCGACGTACATCGCAAGGGAAAATTCGCCGGTGTCATACTTGCCCGCCTGAAACTCATCATGGCCGACGCCGTCCTCTTCGAACGCCACTGCTTTGAGCTCGAAGTTCTTCATCCGAACCCGGCCGTCGCAAAGCGGCTTGGCGCGCAGATGATAGCCAGCGGCAAGAGATAGAATCGGTCTGTCGCTCATCTTTGACTCCTCAACGTAACCATTAGCGGTGGCCCTACCTGAGACTACGCAGCGGCGCAAAATCGAACATTTCGGCAACCGTCAAACGCTTCGGAATCTCTCCGCGCGCGTGAGACGTGTCTAGATATTTTTGGATTTGGTCGTCGCGCAACATCAGCCCATCCACCATGACCCCGGTGATGTCTTCGTAGGACTCATTGGCGTTGGCCGTGCTCACCTTGAAGATTTTCTCGATGTAGGAGACAACCGCCGCCTTGTCGCGCCGGATCGCCGCCGTTACATCTCGCATGGAACGCAATATATTTTTCACCTGCTCCGGATGTCTGTCCATCTTGTTGCGATTGGCAACCAGACCAAGCCAGGGCGCTTCAGCCAGAGGGCGGCTTCGCGCCAGGATCTTGTAGCCCTTTTCGGCCATAGTCCCAGTAAACGGTGGACTGAGCACCGCTGCGTTTACCGAACCCTGCTGTATCGCGGCCAGGCTCACCGTTGTGCTGCCGGTTTGTATGAACGTAACTTTTTTAGGGTCCGCGCCGCCGCTTTCGAGCATAAGCGAACCATACCGGTGACTTTCCGAACCAATGCGCGACACAGCCACTTTTTTGCCCTCGAGTTCTTTGACGTTCGACACGCCGGACGGACTGACCAAAGAAAATAGCGGCGCGCGATAAAGGATCGCCAGTGCCCTCAGAGGAAGAGAATTTGCAATCGCAGCGCCGGCAGGTCCGACAGACGGCGTGAAATCGATCTCGCCCGATACCAAACCGGCAAGCTGAAGGTCGCTGCGCATTTGGATCAGTTCAACATCGAGGCCGTATCGATCGTAAATTTTGGTATCCTTGGCGTAATAAAAAGGGAGGAAAACGACGTTACGCACGGAAAGCGCGACGCGGACGCGGTCTTGCGCTGACACCGGTAAAGTTGTGACGGCGACGAAAAGCATCACGACGAGCGCGAGTACCCGCCGCACAAAACGCGGCAAGCTACAATCCTCCTTCACCACGACCTACCCTCCCCCTGGAGACCGTCTCGCAATGTCATCCTGAGGCGCAAGCCGAAGGATCTCGTCTTACGCGACCATCTGACCGGTCGAGATTCTTCACTCCGTTCAGAATGACATCCCTGCCGTTTTCGTGTTTGCGACGGAATCGCCTCTCGGAGAGAAAAAGGTGAGAGCGGAATTTTCGTCGCGCCACGCATGAATTATAAAACCGAGCTATGCGCTCTTCGCCCTAGCCCGCGTGCTGATAATTTTTAACTCGGTGAACAAATCTCTCAACTCCTCATACGCCTCGCGGCTGAGCGGCTTCGACGGCCAGCGCGGATACATCTTGACGTCGAAACCTCTAAGCCGCATGGCTTCGCAGAAAATTGTCCGACCGAACGGCCCTGCGAGACGGAGAAAAATATCGTGAATCCGAATGACGGACTTTTGCAGCGCGAGCGCTTCCTCCAATTTGCCGGCATCGATGGCGCGGATTAATTCGACGCCGATTTCCGGAGTCACCGCGAGCGGCGGACTGATCGTACCGGCAACACCCACGGACATCGCGGATACCAAGTTGCTCGCCAGCGCGTACGGCGCAAACGGCGCCTTAACCATTTTCATATACGCCATCGCTTCATCGACGCTGCCCATCGCCAGCTTGGCGCCGAAGATATTCGGCACCGTCTCCACTAACCGCGCCATGAAAGCCGGATGGATGTTGTAACCGGAGTAACGAGGATTGTTATAGACGAGAATCGGCATGCCTAGCGCGCGATCGACCATTTTGAAGTGCTCGATGATCTCATACTCCGAACGGTCGGCGTAGTAATAAGGCCCCACCTGGCCGATTGCGTCGGCGCCGATGGACTTGGCATGCTTGCCAAGATCGATGGCCGTGAACGGATCGACGGCGCCGATATGGACGACGACGGGCACGCGGTGTTTCACCTGCTGCACGACGATTTCGGCAACTTTTTTTCGCTCGTCAGGCGTCATCGCCGGCCCTTGGCCATAGGAACCCAAGACGAAAAACGCATGGACGCCACAGTCGATGAACCAATCCGTCAACTCGCGCATGAGCTTCTCGTCGACCCGCCCATCTTCAAGAAAAACCGTCGGACTCGGTAGAACGATGCCGCGTACTTGCTCCATCATAAAAATCTCCTACGTTTGATAGAAACACCCCGCATTCAGCTGCGCTATAACGAATCGGTGGGCGCAGCGCACCGTACGAAAACTTGGAGCCCCCTCCTTCATCCTTATATTAACATCGTTGCAGATTGACATAGAGGAGTTCATGTTTATGTGACACCGATTTCAAGAGCTTGCTGGTTGAGGACCACCTTCATCCGATCCCATTTTCGAGGATCAGGGAGAGACTGTCCCGGCCAGTAAGAG
>DASPXM010000404.1:0-12157 GCA_035637295.1 Verrucomicrobiia bacterium | reverse complement strand
CGAATAAAAGCCACCTCCAGCGCCCAATCGACACCTTTCGGCAGCGGACGCCGAATTACTCGCCCAAAGGTCATCAGAAGCAGCACTAGGGCAAGCAGTAAAGTTATTGGAGTAGCCATCAGACGTGATTGTAGCTGTCTTATGCATATTTGACCAGTGAATCATGAGCGGGGTTTTCACACAGTCTGACATGTTGCGACAAGTCCGAACAATCAGCAACAATTGACTGTTAAAGTCCACCTGTGATGCGGGCGGTACCTATTTTTCGATCTAGGCGGGCACGGCGATCGGTTCGGCCCGCGGCTCGCGAATCGGCAGGTTGCAGAGAGCCGCTCCAGCGGCCAGCACAGCGTCGGCGTACCACATCCACAGATAGTCGCCATAGTGAGAGACCGCGAGTCCCCCCAGCCATGCAACCCAGGAATCCGCCGTTCTGATGCGACAGCAGCGTCAACCCGAACAGCGTCGCGAGATAACGAGTGCCGAACAGTTTGCCGATCACCCCCGCCGTTGGCGGCACCGTAGCTAGCCACGTAAAGCCCAATCCGATGGCGTAGAGATAAAACGTCCACGCGCTCTTCGGCGCGGCGAGATACAAAAGCACAAGCATGGCGCGCGAACCGTATATGGAGAACAACACGTACTTGCCGCGATAGTGATTGACGCACCAGCCGGCGACAAGACTGCCGGCAATGTTCGACAATCCGATGACGGCAAGCGACCAACTCGCCACCGACGCCGTCAATCCATGGAGGTTCACCTCACCTGGCAAGTGCGTCACAATCAACGCGATGTGAAAGCCGCAGGTAAAGAAACCCGCATGCAGCAATAAATAGTTGCGGTCCGCGAGGGCATTTTTGACGGCCCTGCGCAAAGTTCCTACCAATCTCTCGTGCGTTGACCAAACGGCAACAGGCGACGATCGGTGCATCATGCGCACGAGCGGCAGTGCCGCGAGCGTGATAATCGCCAACGACCACATCGCACCCATCCAACCCAGCGTTGAAATAAGCAATTGCAGCAACGGCGCAAAGACAAATTGTCCGAACGAGCCGCCCGCGTTGATTATTCCGGCCGCCGAACCGCGCTGGTTTGCCGGAACTCGCCCGGCCACCGCGCCGATCAAAACCGAGAAACTGCCGGCACCCGCACCGATCGCTGAAAGCAAGCCCAGCGAAATAACGAGTCCCAACGCGGATGTCATAAACGGCGTGAGCGCGCTACCCAGGGCAAGGATAAGCACGCCGCCGACCAGCACACGCGCCGGACCGAAGCGATCTGCGGCGGCACCCGCAAGCGGCTGTACCGCGCCCCAGACGAATTGTCCCACCGCAAGCGCGAAACTGATGGTTACCAGGCCGAGGCCGGTCGAATTATTGAGCGGGAAAATGAACAAACCCAACGATTGCCGCGCCCCCATGGTCACCGTCAAAACGGCCGCGGCGGCGAGGGTGCTAAAAAGCCAGGAGCCGTTGTTTTTATCGGTCATGATGAATTTCGTAGCCTGATGAAGTGGAACGCAATCCGGGAAACTTGCCCCCGGATTCCGTGTTATCTCCATCCCGGGCTAGTCACCCCAAATCGTCTATTTCCTGGGGCGGGAGTGGCCCTCGTCGTCAATATAGTCTGAAAAATCCGGTTTACTGGATAGGCTGATCGGCAATTTGTGCTCAACGACAAGTTTTACAATTTCGATTGCCTCGATTGGCGGCTCGCCTTTGCCACTTTCACGGTAGTACCAAACAGGGCTTCTGGCAGACTGGGCTTTTGCGAGCGCTTTCTTAACTTTTGCAAGGGTCGCTTTCTTTCCTTCTAATAGAATCCTTCCCGAACTAAGCACGCTAATCCGAAGGACAACTCCTTCGGCGAACGCTGGTCGGAAAGATATTTTGAAAAAGGTAAAAGCAGGGCATCAATTACACGAATATTATTCATGTTCCCTGAGTCTGCTGTTCAACTAGATCTCCACCACCACTCTCCCAACGACACTACCCGCCTTCAGCTCATCCAATGTTCGGCTCACTTCCGACAGCGGTCGCTTCTCAAACGGAATCGGCTTGATCTTTCCTTGCCGTGCCAATGCAACGACGGCTTTCAATTCATCCACGCTGCCAACGTGAGAGCCTTGGATCGTAATCGCGCGCAGGATCGTGCTCGCGATCGATAGCGAAATCTCGCCGCCGAATAGTCCGACGAGAATTAATTTTCCACCCTTACGAAGCGCACCGAGCACTAAATTAGCCGTAGCGGCGATGCCGACAAAGTCGACTGCGCCGTAAAGCGCGCCTTGGGTTGATTGCTTGAGTTTCTCGGCGCTATTTTCGTCGCAGCTGTTCAGCGTCACAGCGGCCCCGGCCTTTTCCGCTTCTGCTAATTTCGTCCCGTCGACGTCCACAGCAACAATTCTCTCATGGCCGAGCACGCGCAACATGCCGATCGCGGAAAGGCCGAGACCGCCGGCGCCCATTACGGCCACCCACTCGTCGCCCGGAATGGGCTTCAATTTCGACACAGCGGAATAAGTCGAAAGCCCGGAGCAAGACAACATCGCCGCCCAGACCGGATCGATGCCGCTGGCGTCGATGAGATAACGTGGATGCGGCACGATCAGGTGATCGGCGTAACCGCCGGGGCGTTGGATGCCGATCATCCTTGCTGCCATGCAGTAATTGTCCAAGCTGCCACGACAGCGCACACATTCGCCGCAGCCGGTCCACGGATAAACCAAACGGTCGGCGCCAATCGGCACGTCGCCGGCCTCCAGCCCCGCCGCGATTACTGTCCCAAACGGCTCGTGTCCGAGCGTTGCCGGCAGGCGCATGCCGCGCTCGCTCATCTCAAGGCGCTTGCCGCCTCCGAGATCGAAATAGCCGTCGCGGATGTGCACGTCACTGTGGCATACGCCGCAGTATTTGAGCCGAAGCAATACCTCCGTACCATTCGGCGTAGGCGTTGCGCGCTTGCTTGGTTTCAGCGGCTTTCGCCACTCAATCACATCGTAGCTCAGCATGTTCCTCAACCCTTCGAACCGCCCGCAGCGACATATTTTTTCGCTCCACTCACCGCACCACACCTTGCTTTAATAGAAGCGAGCGCAGATTCTCCACTCGCTTGCGATTGACACCGAAATCGCCGTAGCCGCCGCGCGCTGCCGAGCGTACGGCAATTAGGTTTTGTGCGGCGCGTAGGTGAAGCTCGAGATCGTCGACGAATCCGAAGACGGCGCTGGAGCACTCCGCGTGAATGTAATCACTGGTCGCCGTCACGAGATGCGTACGAGGAAGATCCGCGATCAAGGAACGCGCCACGCGCCAAGCCTCAGCCGGCGGCACCGCGAGCTCGAATGGGCGAATCGCGTGGGTGTTATCGTTTGCATCACTCGACAAGCAGTTTGGCGACGAAGGACATGGCGCAAGCCTGCCGTTACGAACGCCTAGGTTAGTCGGCCTTGGACCGGCACAAGAAAACAGAGGCATAAGGATCAAAATTGCCGCAATGACTCGGCTGCGCCTTTGTTTCACTGCTGCGCACGATTGCGGAAGGCTAACTCGTCATTTGACTCGTTCCGTTCGTTGATCGAAAAACTTGAGCGCCATCGCGCCGTGCGTCGCCGCGCCGCCGGCGCGCAATGCCGCTGCTATCAGCGAAGCTTCGACGACTTCTTCGCGCGTCGCCCCCGCTGCATGGGCTGCGCTCGCATGCGCTTCCAAGCAATACGGGCACTGAGTTTTACATGACACCGCAATCGCGATCAATTCCCGATACTTTTTCGGGATCGCGCCGTTCTCACGGCCAACGATATTGTTGAGTCCCAGCCATGCGTTGAAATCTTCCGGCGCCAATTTGCGCATCTCGCGCATGAGTTTCAAATCGTTTTCGTCGTGATAATGTTCTGACATCTCATATACCTCATCGAAAAATCACGGTTCTGTAACGCGAACAATCAAACTCCCGCCGATTCGAATTGCAGCTTTAGTGATTGATGTTATTTCAATGTGAAATCCGATGAATACAGCGTCCACCCAAATTAATCCGTGCACGGCAATTCCGACTCGTTGGTCTCAACCCAGTTTACGCGGCTGCTCCAATGACCATGGACGGAAGGTTTTCCTGGAGGCGCCTCGTCCAGCGTCCCGGCGGGAACGATTACCCGCTGGCGGTCGCGCGACGCGTGCGGCACCGGGCAGTTGCAGTTGCCACAGATCTGCCGTGCGAAGCTTTTCGCCTCCGGCAAATCGAACCGCTTGATCAGATCCTCGCCTCGCGTCCAGCGGAATTGGCTAATGGGCACGGCAATGTTCGTCGAGCGCACGCCGCCCGTCGCCTTGCGGCAGCGTGAGCAGTAGCAATGGCCAAAGCGCATAAACGGCGTGCTCACCTCGTAGCCAACCGATTTGCAAAGGCAACTTCCTCGAACTGTTTGTTCGGACATGGGTTCCTCCCCCTCTCTAACCCTATCCCGCTCTATCCTTATTTCTATTTACTTATTTCCACCAAACCAACTCGATTCACGCCGCTACAGGCGATTGCGATATTGCCATCCTTCGTGACATCCACGTTGCGCACGACGCCCCCACCTGAAGGAATTTTCCAGGTCTGGAATTTTTCGGTCTTGGGATCAAATCGCACAAACGTGTTCGGACTGACCCCGGCTTCGCTGTACCAGATGATGTCGTTGATGGCGATGATCCCGTAGGGCTGTGATTGCGGCCCGCCCGGAGATGCCCATTCGCTGGCCTTGCCGGTCGCCGGATCATAACGGCCCAGATAGCCGCGCGAATAATCGGAATACCAGATCACATCGTCGCTCGTAATGGCGACGCGTCTTGGCCGGGATTCTGGATTTGGCAACACATATTCCTTAATCGCCATCGTGCTCGGATCGATGCTGGCGAACTTGTTGACGCCGAATTCGACGAAGAAAGGAATATTCTTCGAACTTATCACCATACCATAGGGCCGCGACTTCGGTGTCGGCGACGGCACCAACTTCAGATCGCCCGTCTGTGGATTGAGCCGTCCGACCATATTGCCGCCCTGCACCGTGAACCAGAGGGTTCCACTCTTGTCGAATATCGGCGTGTGCGGATCGCGCGCCGCCGGATTCGGCATATAGTACTCGGTTACCTCACCCGTCTTTGGATTGAGCTTGCCGACGGTCGACTTAAAATTGCCCGTGTACCAGATGTTTCCCTCTTTGTCCGCGGTCAAACCATGCGGACCCGACTTCGCTGGCAAATGAAATTCCTTAGTTTTGCGTGTCTTTGGATCCAATCGGCCCAATGTGTTGGCGAACTGCCCGGTGTACCAAATCGCGCCGTCTCCAGTCGCCAGCGGATCATGCGGCCTTGAGCCAGGTGTCGGCACAAGCCACTCCTTGATAGTGATCTTGGCACTACCCGGAACGACGACGGCATCCGGCCGCCGGCGTTCGGGAAAATTCTTCGCTAAATATTGCACCAAGGGTTCAACTTCTTCCTTCGGCACGGCGGCGCCGACATTTATCATCATATGTAGGTTATTCCTCCATCCCTCCGCACTATACCCGCCGCGGGTTACCGTGCTGAGCTCATGACACTGTACGCAGTAAGCCTGAACGGTTTTTTTGCCATTGCCCCCCGGCAAGGTCTCTTGACTACGGGCCGGACGAGCAGAGGCCAATACAACTATCATCGCTGAAAACAGAATAAGTCTTTTCATCATAGCGCCTCCGTCAAGAATTGTTCGGCATTCTATTGCTCGGCTTTGGCGTTAGCAAGGTCAGCTGTGCCGAATATCTAGACTTTTGAATCGGCTACGCCTAGTGAGCCGTTTTCCTCACAATTATAAAATTTCCGACGGTTTTTTTTGCCAGCCAATTTCTAACATTTTGAAATGTTTAAAATTCTGCACTGGCACGTGCCTTGCCCCTACCAGGATTATCCAGCGGCGATTGCTCTGTCGCACACCCAAGTTAGCAAAATTAGTTGCCGCCGTGCAATTGAATCGGTCTTAGTACTTAGTACAGGAAGGAGAATAGTTTATGCTGTCGATACTATTGTCGGCGATATTTGGTTTGGCGATCGGCTACTTTGCCCTCCAAAATGCCGCGCCGGTTACCATTCAAATGGGTGAATGGGTTTTCCAGGACGTTCCGCTATACTTGGTCGCGGTAGGATCGTTGATTTTGGGAATTCTGATTTCTTCGATTTTCTACTTTGCGCGAGTAGTTTCGGCAAACATGACGATTCACGGCATGCGGCATCACCCAATGACAGAGAGCCGGGAGACTGTTGCGGCCCTCGAGCGGCGAATCCATGACCTGGAGCTAGAGAATGCTCGGCTCACAGCCACTCACGATAATCACATGAGAGACGCCGAATATAGGTCTGGGGCGATGAGTTCATAGAATAGCGCGGTTTCGCATCACCAAAACATAGGCGAGCAACTCGGATATATCAGGTTGGCGAAAAGAGCTCGTCGGCAGCGGCGGCCAAGTCATCCTGAGAAATTCCTCGTTGCGAGCTGAGACCGCGGATTTTCTGACAAAGCGCGAAGAACCTAAAATCGTCAGCATACCAGCGGTTGAGATTCTCGATCGCTCGCTCGTCAAGGTTCTTATCAATATGCTCCGGATTGCGATGGGCGGTGATGTCATCCGTCGGAAGCTTGAGGTTAGACGGCAGGCCGAGCTTTGATTTCAGTGTTTCGAAGTCCTCCGCCAGAGTTTCCTGAAATCCGATAAAAAAAATGTCCGGCAACCTGGATAGCAGGTACTCTTCGCTTTCGAACCATTTGGCGTAGCCTTTCTTTACGTGTTCGATAGTGCGCATCGCTTTTTCGGCCTGCAGTCGTTCCGCATTATCTGCCGAGGAAAGCGCCAGAGCCAGGTGGTTCGGTGTCTGGAATTGCGCGAAGGCGATTTTTTCATCAGGCGTCCACGGCTTGAAGTACCGCGGCTGACCCTGCCGCTGCCGGCTATAAAATCCACTCACAAATCGGCTTGTGGGGTTGCGCAAGCAAAAAACGGCCTTGTCCCCGTTCGGCATCTCTCTGAGCGTAAAACGGTGGCCGTGCAGGACGATCGCATGCCCGGAAGTCACTCGGTAGGCCTTTAATACATGTTTGATAGCGGTGCCGCCGGTTTTACTAACGTGAAGGAAATGCAAGATTTGCTTTCCTCGCGCCCGGTGAAACTTCTGCCGCAAATTACTTCTGAGAGACGACCAAGCAGATTTAATTTTCAGTCGTGCCATACGGAACGGACGGCCTGCGGAGTGAGTTCGTCAGCTTTCGGCTCGGCCCAGGCAGGCAAGACAACGAAGAGAAATAATAGCCTTAGGTGTTTTTACATTACCGTCGGACCCGTTGCAATATCTTGATGATGGCGTGGGACCCGCCGCCAGTTGAGCCTCGCGGCGAGTTGGTCGACGCTACGCGTTACCCCGACAGAATAAACCAAAGAATAGCGGCATACATTTGTAGAATTCAATGGAAGAAAAAAAAATATCCAATAAATTCCCGCTCCCGTTGACAAACCGCAAGCGGCTTTTCTACAGTCGGGAAAATTAGGAGGAGGACACTTCGATGGCCGAGCCAATTCTGCAACAAAAAGACGGCGATATCACGACGATCACTTTGAACCGGCCGGAAGCCGGCAACCGACAAACGGATGCTACCTGGGCTCAAATGACTGAGATGCTCGACGCCGCCTCGAAAGAGTCGCGGCTGGTTTTATTCAAAGGCGCAGGCGATGATTTCTGCTTGGGCCGCGAAGCGATGGGACAAGCTCAACCTGGCCCGGCACCCGAAGCTTACGCCGTGCGCGATCGGAGCGAGACGATTTTCAATCTCTACGGCGCGTTTCGAAACTCAAAAGCGCCGATCATCGGTGTCGTTCACGGCCGCGCCGTCGGCCTCGGCTGCGCGCTGGCCGCGCTCTGCGACATTACCATCGTGAGCGATAAAGCACGATTTCAGTTTCCCGAGACGGCGCATCGCATTATGCCGACTATCGCCTTTTCCGCGCTGGTCGACCGCATGCCGCGCAAGGCCGCAACCTTCATGATCTACTCCGCTCAAGAAATCGACGCGCACCAAGCGCTTACATTTGGCCTCGCGAGCAATGTTGTGCCGGCGACAGACCTGGATAGCGCGGTCACAACCCTCGTCGACCATTTTAAGAAAATGCCGCTGGCCGCGGTGCTCGCGGTCAAGGAGTACGCACGCACGGCGTTTAGCATCAGCACGCAGGCCGCGACCGACTTCGCGCGCAACCTGCACGCCACGGTGAATAGTTTTTCGGGAATGAGGCCCTGAGAGTCTAGCTCTGGCGGGGTTGCCAACAGCGTGACCACAATTCATAGACCAAATCTAATCGTTGCATCCGCGTGGATCGTGATGCAAAGACCATCAGCTGGCCGGTCTTCGATGGTATAGCGCGCGCAGCTCATCCTTAGCCGCGTCAAGCCGGGCGCGTCGAGTCTTCGAAAGCTTGCGACCGGCACGATTGAGGTAAAAATTCAGCATCGACATCGCCGAGCGAAAGGGCTCGCTTTTCCGGCGACGGCTTTGGTCGGCGGAGCGCTTCAGCGAGCGCGCGATGGCGCGGGGACTCTCCAACGAGAAGACCCCCTTGTCCAGATCGAGCGCATCGCTGGTCGCCGTCACGCGTTGAGACCAACGGTTCTTCTTGTTCGGAGTCCTTTTTTTCTTTGTCGATGCCATCGCCATTGCTCCGGGAGGCTCTTGAGGAGATTCGACGGAGTTCAGTATTCTGTGTAGTTCCAGGCGATATTTTGCTTGGTGATTGTTTGCTTCATCGGGGGAGCAGACACTGCTGATCGGAGCGCAGCGAGTTCCTCCGTCCATTCCGGTTGCTGATAAAGCCTTGATTCCGCGACTTCGACAAAACCTAATGCCCTTGGATAATCACCGAGATAATAATGAACTCGAGCAAGATAGAAGTAAACGAAAGGGCTACCATCAAGGTCAAGAGCCTTCTCTAAATAAGATAAAGCCTTGAGATAGTCTCTTTGTTGGATTAGCGTCCGGCCTATTTCGGCGAAGCGTAGAGCTGCCGCTCGTCGGGAATTGGTGTTCGCCGAAATACCAGCCAGGAGGGACTGATTCGGCAGTACCCTCGGAAAATCAGTCCAGCTGGGAATTTTCGGGGGGGTGGCATCCCTCGATGGCCGATCGACGTTGTTGCTCTCTTTCTCCGCCGCACGATCCTTGCCAAATAGTCTATCTAGGAGATCATTGTCAAAGACCAGCACATTGTCGTCTTCGTTTTTGTATTGATGCGCCGAATATCGGGCTGAATATACTTTTCCGGTTTCAAAGGCATAACCAGTAGAAGATAACGTTACGGCGCAAGCGCCGAATGTAATCCAGGCTACGGTCACGATCCAGCCGAATGGAAAATGGACTTCTCTCATCGCCATTCCAAAAGTTTTTTTTCGTGTACCGAAACTTTCATCGCATCACTGACGTAAATTGGGCATTTTCCGTCGCGAGCATCGATATGCTAGCCGTACGACGAGCGATTCACATTCCACTCATGCCTGTCCGCGTGTTGCTCAACACATGTCGTTCGTAAGAATTTTGGCGCAAATAACATGCCAGCAATTTTTCGTTATGATTCGTTAGTGCTGAGCGGCGACAACGAAAAACCCGAAAGCCTTTAGGCTCACAGGTGGAGAAAAAAGCAGACAATGTAATGAACTCGCCGCAGCAAGCGGACCGGTATCAGAACATAGCGATGAAGAATTCATCCCTAAGCCGTCACCGCCGAATGTTTTAATCGGGAGTCCAGTTCCGGTCTCGCCTGGATTCCAGATAGAAGCGTTCGGAATGACGGATCTAGGAGGTCTGGGAATGTGATTTCCGCAGCAAGCTGCGGGGAATCAAACCGCAGTGATTGAAGAGCCTATCAGCGGAGGATCGTCGATTCCGTTGTTCCGAATGGCTTAATCCGGTGATCATCAGTCGACCGGATGCCGCACCTGCGCCGCCGCGAGTTCCTTTTCGTTCGTCAAATCGAGACGCAACGGTGTGATGGACACAAAACCCTGCTCGACAGCCCAGCGGTCAGTTCCCTCTTCGGTTCCTTCAATCGGAATGACGGTGAACCAAAAGTGCTTACGACCCATTGGATCTTCGCCTGGCACGATCTTACCGTCGTAGTGCCTGACCGATTGGCGCGTCCAGCGCAAGCCCTTCGGCCTATCGTCGGGAAAATTGACGTTGATGAGAGTCAACTCAGGATCCTTGAGTAGAATGTCCAATACTCGCTGAACCGAGGGCTTTAAGATTTCAAAATTCGGCTCGTCTCGACTTGCGGGCATGCTCAAAGCGATGCCGCGCAATCCCAACAACGTCGCCTGCTTGGCGGCCGCCACCGTGCCGGAATGCCAGATGGAGTTGCCTAAATTGCTGCCGAAGTTGATGCCCGACAGAACCACGTCCACTTTCTCCCAGTTGTGAGCGCCAATGACGACGCAATCTGCTGGAGTCCCATTAACGCGGAAAGCTTCAAAATCCTTGATCGGCGTGCGCTTGTATGTAAGTGGTCGCCAGGCTGTGATCGAATGACCGGCCGAAGACTGCTCGACGTCGGGTGCGACGATACGTACGTCAGCGAACTTTGATGCGACTTCGGCCAGAGCCAGAATGCCGGGGCTGTAGATACCATCGTCATTTGCGATTAAAATACGCATTGAACCCAGGCCTCCTTAGAAAATAGAGCCTTGCGAGGATCGAGTTGACGGCTGGAGATACGATCAGTATTTCACAAATAATCACTCAGTCCACCCCACAAAATAAATGAAAGTAACGCTCCTACACAATCCGTACGCCGGTGACGCCGACCAACCTTCCGGTGACGAGATTCTCAGCCTCATTCGCAGCGCCGGACATTCGGCTGTTTACCAGTCGTCAAAAGAACCGGGGTGGGAGAAAGCGCTCGAAGAAGCCGCCGACATCGTCGCGGTGGCCGGCGGCGACGGTACCGTCGGCAAAGTCGCCAAGCGCCTGATCGGCAACCATACTCCCATCGCCGTTCTGCCGCTGGGAACAGCCAATAATATCGCCACTGCACTGAACCTAACCGATCCACCCATCGAGCATTTGATCGCCGGGTGGGCCACCGCGCGCCGAATGAAATACGACGTCGGCATCGCAAGCGGACCCTGGGGTTCGACCTCTTTCATAGAGGGATTGGGCGTAGGGCTTTTCGTTGACACCATGTCCAGGCTGAACGCCAAGAGCAATTTTCCGATTGCTCACCTCGATGACACTTCCGAAAAGATCATGTCGGTACTGGAGATCATAAGAAGTCGTTTGGAAAAGTACCCCGCCAATTGGCTGAACGTAACGCTCGATGGCCAAGACCTCTCCGGCGAATATGTTTTGCTGGAAGCAATGAATATTCGTTGCGTCGGACCTAATCTCTGTCTCGCGCCCGATGCCGATCCAGGCGATGGTCTCCTCGATATCGTTGTGGCCTCGAAACACGAACAAGATCAGATCGACAGATATTTATCGGATCGCATAGAAGGAAAATCGACATCACCCGGACTTACCGTCCGCAAAGGACGACACGTTCGTATCGAATTCAAAGAAGTGCCCGTCCACATCGATGATGACCTCTGGCCGGATGAGGGTTGGCCTCTGCCCGCTTCGACCACCATCGAAATAAAGCTCGATTGCGAATGCCTGCAAATGCTCATGCCCGCTTGAGGTGAGGAAGAGCATTTCCTCTGATTCTCGCAGCCAAATCGCGGGTGGTCGCAGGTTAGTTGTTCGATTCGATCTTGATACCGAGCAGCCGCGCTGCGTTGCCGGCGTCGATGGCCCGCCGCTCGGCATCGCTCAGCTGCAGCGCCTCTAGGTCTTGCAGTTGCAAGTCGATGTCCTCGCGAAAGGGAATATCGGTGCCGAAAAGCACGTGCTCGACGCCGAACATCGAGAGCGCCATGCGCAAAGCCGGAACGTTGCGACACACCGTATCGTAGTAAAAGCGCTTGAAGTAAGATTCCGGGGGCGCGCTTAAATTCTCGTTACACGCCGGAAATCGCTCATACCCCCACTGAATCCGTCCCATGAGATACGGCGCCAGCCCGCCCAGATGCGGAAAGATCATCTGAAGCTTGGGATGCCGCTCGAAGACGCCGGC
>DASPXM010000403.1:0-5596 GCA_035637295.1 Verrucomicrobiia bacterium | reverse complement strand
CGGGGTTTGCATAATTGTAATCTTTTAGTCGGAGAGAACGTCGGTGGTTATTCACGCGATCGTGTTCCATCTTACGTGTAGGGGCGACCCGCCGGTCGCCCTGTTACGGCGACAAATCTACGGATACAACTCCTTCAACAGACCGATTTTTTCCAGCGCGTCGAGGAAACGAAGATCGACAAATTGCTCGGGCTTGGCATTTTTTGCGGCGGGAACCGACTTGGCCAGATCGTCCAACACGTTCTGCACACCGACCATGTTGACGTAGGGCGCTTTTTCTAAAACCTTGCTCATATAGAAATCGTAGGCTTTGCGCAGGACTTCGACATCTTGGATCTTCGTGTACTTGGCCATCGATTTATAAGTGAACTCGCGATCGTTGCGCGCTCGATGAATGCCTCGGGTGTAGGCGCGGATGAACCGGTTAATCACGTCTGGCTTGCCGCGAATGATCGATCCCACTGCCACCAATGCGGGATTGGGAAAAGCGAAATCCATGTCGGTAATACTGATCAATTCTTTGAAGCCGGCTTTATCTATCGCGAATTGCGTCGGCGGCGATACCACCCCGCCCTCGATTGATCCGCCTTGCAATCCGGCGGCTACCGTCGCCATGAACCCGAGTTGAATCAGCGTGAGATCCTTGTCGGGATTGATGTTGTACTTTCTGAGCGCGTAACGAATTGAAATGTCCGGCGCCGAACCGAAGCGCGTAATGCCGATTTTTTTGTCCTTTAATCCCTCGACGCTTTTGATCTCCGGCCGCACGTAGAGCGAAAAGACCATCTTGTTGCCGGAGTTGCCGATTATCTTGAGATCGGCGCCTTGCAACGCCGCGGCAATCGCCGAGCTGCCGTTGAGCGAGCCGATTTCGATCTCACCTGCAACAGTCACCTGGGCGAGCTGCGTGCCACTGGGAATCAGAATGATGTCATCCTGGAGACCTTCTTTCGAAAAGTAGCCGGCGTCGTGCGCCACCCAAATCGGCGTGTAAGCACCACTGATGGAACTGTAACCGATACGAACACGATCAGCGGCGTAAAGTTGATTGGGCCAAATAAGAAAAACAAAAAACCCCAGTAAAATTCGTTTCATGCGCCGTCCTTTCAGGGCAAATAAGTGTCACTTGTCGCTCCGACGTACTTATTCCACCCTTCCCGGTTCTTCAAGTAGCGCGCACGGTATGCCACGGCCCCTACCTGCTGAACAGCGACAGTTCGTGTATTGAGGGCCGTCCGTCGTTGAGCAAAATCGTTTGACCATCATTAGACCATCGAATATCGTGACCGCGTTACAGCCAGCAATCCAGGAGGGACCATGAACAACCGCATGATCGTCATCGGCGCCGGTCCAATCGGCGGCATCATCGGTGGCAGACTCGCCCGTGACGGCCACGACATCACGTTTGTTGATATCGACAAAGAACACGTCGCCGCCATCCGCGAGCAAGGCTTGCAAGTCGACGTGCCCGATGGTTCTTTCAATGTCAGAGTCAACATTGTTTATCCCAGCGAAATTCAGGGTAGATTCGACATCGGCTTCATCGCTGTGCGTTCGAACTACACACCTGATGCACTTCGCACCGTGATGCCGCACCTCGCCGAGAATGGTTTGCTTGTGTCCATGCAAAACGGGATCAATCCGCCATTGCTCCAGGACCAGGTCGGGCCTGATCGCACCGTGGGTATGGGGATCCGCATGGGTAGCCGGAAAGTTGCGGCAGGACATTTGCACACGGCCACCCGCGGACATCTTTACATTGGTCACCTGCACGGACGAACGACGCCGCAACTCGAAAGTCTCAACAAGCTGCTCAATACGGTTATGGAAACCGAGATTTCTGACAACATACTCGGAGTCCTGTGGAGCAAACTAACTTATACTTGCCTCGGATATTACGGCTCGCTTGCGGATGCGTCACTAGTGACCAGCTGTGCCGACGAAGTGAGCCGTCGCACGCTAACAGAATTCTTTGGCGAAGTCGTCGCAGTTGGCCAGGCGGCCGGCGTGCGCTGGATTCGGCTCGCGGAATACAATCCGCCGGATTTCCATCCCAGCAACTCGTTCGAGAACCGGCTCGCGGCAGTCAGTGAATTCGCCAAATTGTGGAAGCTCGACGACCGCAAAGGTCCGTTGCGGCAGATTCAGCAAGGCATCAAAACCGAAGTGGACTTTACCTTGGCGTACGTCGTTCGCGAAGGAGAGAACCTAAAAATTCCGACACCGCTCTGCCGTAAAGTGTTGGAAATGATTCATGAACTGGAGACCGGGAAAAGGCAGTTGAGCTTACAGAATTACGTTGACCTCAATGCACGCCTTGCTGGCTAGCAATCCCGCGGCTCTATGAAAACGAGAAAGGATATTGATCATGAGTGAACCGGCTTACAAAGGTTTTCGCCAAGATGAGATGGAGTTTCAATACAACCCGCGGGTTTCCGTCCCCGAGTTTCCTGAGCTTGCCAGGATCAGGTCGGCGCAGGCGCGCAAGGTGCGCGACAGTGCCAAGTCGTGGTTGAATGTTCCTTACGGCAACTCGCCGCGCGAAATACTGGACATTTACGCAGCCGACAAACAAGGCGGGCCGGTGCTGGTCTATATTCACGGCGGCTACTGGCGCAGCGGCAGCAAAGAAGACAACTGCAATTTCGTGCCGACGTTCACCAAGCGCGGCGCAACGGTCGTGCTCGTCGAATATGATCTCTGTCCGGAGGTTACGGTTGCGGACATCGTCAGGCAAACTCGTTCCGCAATCGCCTGGGTCTACAAAAATATTGTCCGCTATGGCGCAAACCCCTCGAAGGTCTTCGTCGCCGGACATTCCGCCGGCGGCCATCTCACGGCTATGGCGCTCGCGCACGACTGGGCGAAAGAAGGAATGCCGGCTGATCTGATCAAAGGCGCGGTCGCTACCTCGGGCGTCTATGATCTCGACATGGTGATGGAGATCAGCGTGCAAGAGCAAGTACGCATGACGCCGGAGATCGCCAAACAGAACAGCCCGTTGCTCAATCCGCCGCGGGTCAAATGCCTCCTCGTTGTTGCCGTAGGCGGCGCCGAACCCAAAGGCTGGCAACAGATGTCGGAAGATTATTCTAATTATTGCAAGCAGCATGGAATGCCGGTCGAATATCTCATCGAGCCCGACGCGAATCACTACACCATGTCGGAACATTTACTCGACGACGCGCGTCCACTGACGCGGGCGATGATCAAGCAGATGGGGCTGTAGGTCTAACCTTTCGGAAGGAGACACGGTGACATGCCCAATGTGAATCTACCCACCGGTGCAAATCTTTACTACGAATCGCACGGCTCAGGAGAGCCGCTGGTTTTGATTCCGTCGACAGCATTCTCCGGCGAAGTTTGGAAACCGTATCAAGTGCCCGGTCTATCGAAATCGATGAACCTGATCGTTCACGATCCGCGCGGCACGGGACGTTCGACGGCGAACCAGCAGGTTTACACGATCAATCAAATGGCCAACGATGTTGTTGCTCTCTTAGATCATCTAAAAATTTCGTCGGCGCATTTGCTCGGCCATTCCATGGGTGGGCGCATCGCGTTGGAGATGGCGCTAAACTTTCCGGGGCGGGTAAAAAGTCTCATCATGGCTGCCAGCGGTTCCGGTCAAGCGGCGCGGCCGGGGCCAGACTGCATACCCGGCTTGCCCCACTGGCTCGTCATTCGCCTTGTCGAGAAAGGTTTCGAGAAAGCGCTGCGCGAAGAGTTCTGCGATACCAGCGCGTTTTTCACCCAGGAATTTCGCGAACAACATCCGGACAAGGTTGAAGAATTTTTCCAACTTGCTTGGGGCACCCACTCGAAGCTGCCGGAATACATTCACTTGATCATTGCCCGCCACAACTGGGAAGCGACGCACCGGCTCGGCGACGTTAAGTGTCCGACGCTGGTGCTCATCGGCGATAATGATTCAGCCCGAAGCAATCACTTGGCTCAAGCCGAAACGTTAAAAAACCGAATTCCGGGAGCCGAGCTGAAGGTTTTGAAGGGTCAATCACATGGATTTTTCTGGCAAGCGCCGGAAGAAACCAATCAGGTGATTTTGGATTGGGTGAAGCGGCAGGCTGCCCAATGAATCAAGATCACTCTAGGTTCGCGTGCTTCCGGCACAGCGGAAATCATGCACGGGATAGTGGGCCCGAGTTCACACTAAACGACCGAAGCTTCGTATCCTCCATTGCCCGTCTGTTCAGGTGGGAAAAGATTCCATGATTCCATCCATCGGCGCGCGCGTTCAAAGGCCGCGCGCGGATAGGGCTCAAAGATGATGCGCTCGCCAGGTCCGAACCGCCGGACATCCACCTTCGAGTGATATCGCTCGGGCAGCTCTCTCAGAAAATAATGTTTATAAGCTTCCGGTTCGAAGTCGATGTCGCGCTGCGCGTGGCGCAACGCGTTGAAGTAACGTTCCACGTCTTCGCGGTCGGCTTGCTGCGTAACCAGGTGACCGATCATGAACGTCGTATCGACGATTTTCCTGAAACCTAGCTGTTCCGCGACGTAAAAAGGAGAGCCGAAAAGGCTTACCACAGGAACTTGGCGATCCACGAGCAACGCCAAGCGATCGAGCAGCAGGCCGCCGAAGTGCAATTTGATTTCTTCGCGCTTTAAGAAGCGTTCGAGCCCCTGCAATGTGGAGAAGTGGCTGCCGGAATGATAGCCGACCGTTACCGGGATGTTAACCAATTCCTCGGGGCTGTGCACGGGCGATTCCGGCGGCACGAAAATTCCTGACGGCGAAACGGAGTAGGCATGCCCCCACATCTTGCCGTGTCCGGCGGACGCCGCCATGTTGACTGTCCAGTGGCAAGCTGCGCTCAGGTTACAACCGCGCCCGTCCTCATAGGATTCGAATGCGCCGCGTTGAATGTCTGCCGGGGTTGAATCGACGGTTTCGACGTCGGCAGCCCACGTGATAATCGGCTTGACGAGGAATTCGTAATCGAGTCCTTCGTCCTTAAAGTAGCCTTTTTCCTCCGCCACCCACTCTTGTAGGCGTCCATGGGACAGAATACGAAATTTTGCCATGCTCACGCTCCTACGTTAGCGTTTTGTCGCGCTAGAATCGATCTTGTCTCAGCAATTCTTACTCCCAAAAGACCGTCATTATCAAGTAGGAATTTCGAGGAGCATTTGGTGTCCGAGTAAGTGGACACCGGGACGTCAACTAGGCTAAAAGATTGCCCTGGAGATATGAGCTATGCCCTACTGCTATCCGCCCGATCCCAATACGCGTAAGCCTAAATTTACACCACCGCTACAATCCTGCGATACGCACTTTCACGTCTTCGGTCCGCCGGAACAATTTCCGTTTGTGTCGACGCACGAGTACACGCCGCCGGCAGCTCCACTGGAACATTATCTAAAAATGATCACCGTCATCGGTATCGAACGCGCCGTGGTCGTTCAGCCGAGCGTGCATGGGCTCGACAACTCGGCGACGCTCGACGCGATCAAAAATTCCGCTGGAAAATTCCGTGGCGTCGGACGGATCGACGACAAAACGCCAAAGAGCGAACTGCGGCGTTTACACGAAGGCGGCATTCGCGGCGTGCGTTTCAATTTGCTCGACAGG
>DASPXM010000402.1:0-4703 GCA_035637295.1 Verrucomicrobiia bacterium | reverse complement strand
TCCTTTCTCCTCTTTGCAAGGGGCGGCAGAATTTCCTGGGGCAAATCCTCCCTGAGTGAGCCGACCCTCAGCTCGTCTGTATTCGCTTGACGAAAGGCAATTTGTCCCTCCAAAGAGAGAAACCAGTTAAGGAAAACTTTTGCGCCATTGGGATTTGGATGACGGTTCATCAAAGCCAACGCTCCGGAACCGGACCCGAGCCCGGGTTTCTCTTCGACTTGGTAGGGGTTTAGCTCAGCTACGGGAAGGGCCTGCATGGCGGCCCGGTCGATTCGCCGGCACATGAAACAGAGCGGAAACTTTCCCTGAGATAACCAATCGGTGCCCTGACGCAGTTCGCGAAACATCGTGGGCTCCATGTCGCGGTAAACCCGCTCAATAAATTTTGGCCCCAGCTGAGGATGATAGTAAACGTAGGTCAGCGCGGTTGAGCCCTGGTTCGCGCCTACTTGGAGTGCCGCATACTTTCCCTTCCATTGCGGCTGGACTAGATCCCACGCCGATTTGATTTCTTTCTCATTGATGAGGTTCGTGTTGAAGGAGATCGGCGGGCCATACAGAGCGCTCTCGTACATGAAAATGAACTGATTCTCGGGCTCGATATAGTGGTGCTTGCCCATCCACCATTTCGACACGTCGGTCACGCCCGGGTGAACTAACATCGGCGGAATTGGTTCGATGATTTTGGCGCGATAAAGGTTTTGATAGATCGCGGTGGGCGCGCCTAAGAACACGTCGGTGAGAAACTTGCCGGCTCGACGTTCGGCGAAGAGCTTTGGGAAAAGGTCGCTGCCGCGACCCATCGAAGTGCCTATGAGCTTGATTTTAGGGTAACGCTTTTGAAAGGCGGCCCAGATCATCTGGGCATTGCCGATAGAATCGGTGGCATAAACACTAACCTGCCCTTCTTCTTCGGCTTTTTTAACAACCGCATCCCATTCTTGAGAAGTAGAAGAGCGAAGCTCGGCTGAAAACGCGACATCGGCCAACATGAACACCAGCATGACAGTGTAGACAAAACATGGGGACCAAAATCTCATCATCATGATTCTTTCCTCGATCGAGTCAAAAAGCACGAAAGTAAGTCCGTCAGGAGACTAGCCGATAGCAACCTCGCAGGTCAATAAAGGTGCGTGTCTATGCCCGAGTCGATGCGACAGCAGACTCACCAGACGAATGAACTCATTGCACAGCGCCTGTTAAGATCGAGCTAAAAAGGGGAGGGTCAAAATACGAATTCAGGTGTGATGGTCTGTTGGACTGAAGTTTGATCACGCAGGATAGAAGTCTCTTGGCGACCATTTATCTGCTTGCGTTTGCTCGTGCCCCGAAACTCGTTGTCATGCTGTCCACTCTTCGTTACCATGCTTCTCGATGTTAAGTTGGCTGTTCGGTAACAAAAAGGATCAAGCGCCACGCGGAGAGGATTCCGTCTGGATGTCCGGTGCCGCCAGGCTGAAGGGAATTGGTCGCGAGGTTGAGCGACTCGCTAAAGAGGGCCATTGCGTGGTCGTGGTCGCTTGGACGCTTGTCACATTCGACGAACTGGTTCGCGACCTCGAACAACGTAAACCATTGCTGTGCAGGGACTTGTTTGGTTTCGATGCATTGCGCGGTCAGTTGACCGTATCCGGTTCAGTTGCGATTGCATTGGCTAACATTCTTTCCACTGATGTAAAGCCGCTAACCAGCGTCCCCGTCGATATTCTCGTCTATGGTCGAAACGATTCGCGCGCATTCGACGACGCTATCGTTCGCTTTGCTGATCTAATCGGTGCAAATGCACGCTTAGCTTTTCATCTGTCGTTGGATGACGCGCTCCTCAAGGATTATATCGGTACGCTCAAGCAACTTCTTACCCGGCTGGACGTCCCGGAAGACGAAGCGATATCGAGTCCTATGGTAACCCGAGCCATCGCCCGGGCGCAGGCAAAAAAGAGCCCATGACCCGTCCACAAGTCAGGATCGAAAAGATTGTCGAGAAATCCAGCCAGGCCCCACAATCGCCGAAGTTTAGTTTTATCAAGATTGAGATGTCTTACCCGGATCCCACCATGGACTTCTGGAGCTTCACCAGGATTGCTTGACACCTGAAGCAACCCCGCGATAAACGGAGCCTGATCGCTTAAAGGATTTTTCGATGGAACTGGAACTGTTCGATTACTCGATCGACGAGCTTCGCTGGGGTGAGCGCACCGCCCTCACCGGCAAGTCTTTATCGATCTATGCGCCCGATCTCCGGGAATTGCTGGAAGACTTATCCCACGGCATTCACGTCGATTACGAGATCGCGCGTCCCGGCGAGTCGAAACGCATCGTGCACGTTTTGGATACGGTGCTGCCGATCGCAAAGCTATCCGGCCACGCTACAACCTTCCCGGGGTTTGACGGTCCCGCGCAACTCGTTGGCACTGGGAAAACAATTCGTATCAGAAATCTTCTTGTGACCGTTGCCGGGCGTTTCCCCAACGTTGAAGCGCTGACCCCGATCGAAAAACCGCGGGAAGGCATCCTCGACATGAGGGGCGTCGGCGCGCCGTTTTCCTATGGCTCGGACTGTTTCCACCTCATCCTTTCGCTCACACCCGATTCATCGCTCTCCAACGCCACCTTCGACCAGTCGCTTAGAAATATCGCCCTCCGCTGTGCGCGCTATCTGGCGCAGGTGGAGAAGGCGAACATCGAATCCGAAAAGCAGGTCATTTCTTTGAAGCCGGTCAGCGAACACTTGCCCACAGTGGTGCTGATCTATCAGGTGCAGAGCCAGCTCTGTTGCGCGCGAACCTTCTATTACGCTGAAGAAGTCTCGAAAACTTTGCCGACCTTCGTGCACCCCGCCGAATTCTTTGACGGCGCCGTGGTTAGCGGCAACTATAAAAGCGAGCGGAAGATCCCGACCTCCCAGCACTGCGCCAACCCTTTCATCGCGGAGCTGCTTGAGCGCCACGGCAAAAGCATAAACTTCCTCGGCGTGATTCTATCGCGCGGCTACAACGACAGTTTCGAACAGAAAAAAAAGATGGGTCTATGGGTGGCGCGCTTGGCGCGCAATCTCGGCGCCCAGGGAGCCGTCGCAATCATGGAAGGGACAGGCAACGGCACCGTCGACTTCATGCAGACGGTGAAGGCATGCGAAGACGAAGGTATCAAGACCGTTGCCGTGCTGCATGAATCCAACGGCCCCAAAGGCTATGAGCGACCCCTCGTTGACCATCCCAAAGAGGCCGATGGCATGATCAGCCGGGGCAACGTATCGGAAAGAATATATATTCCACCGCTCGCGACGGTGATCGGCGGGTCTGAGATCGATCTCCACTTAAAGGCAAGTCACGATCCACGCCTGCCATTCCTCTTTGACCCGACGATCTTTTTCGGCTCTTACGGCAAAATGGGCAGCAGTGGCTTTCGTGCCGAATATGAGAATTAAGGAGACACCGACATGATCAAAGTGCTCCACTATTTGAACCAGTTTTTTGCGGGTATCGGCGGTGAAGACAAGGCCGGCCACGAAGTGCTGTTCCTGCCCCACGCCGTGGGCGTAGGAGCGGTGATCGAAAATGCAGTCAAAGTTCACGACGTAGAATATGCAACGATCGCCTGCGGCGACAACTATTTTCACGAAGAGGAAGAAAAAGCTTTGCAAGCGATTCGCGCGTTGATCGATCAATTTCAACCTGACATTTTCCTTGCAGGCCCAGCCTTCAACGCCGGCAGATACGGTCTCGCCTGCGCCAAGCTGTGCAGCTGGGTGCAGGATAACTGGCGGATACCAGCAATCACCGGAATGCACGAAGATAATCCGGGAATCCGGGAGGTCGGCCGGCGGCTGTTCGTTATTCAAACCGGCGCCTCCGCCGCGTCGATGCCAGAAACCTTAAAGCGTTTTTCGCTGCTCATCGAAAGATTGATATCGGGAGACACAAAGGCCATCGAAGATTTCCGCGCCGAGCACTGTTTACCGATTCCGAGGCGGTTCACCGTTAAAACCGACACCCCGGATTATGTCCGTGCCGTGGATCTCTTGCTTGCCAAGCTCAATGGCCAACCGTACGAAAGCGAGATCCCGCGCATCGAAGCGCAACAGGACCCTATTCCCAATTTGACCGGCAGGTTGAAAGACGCCACCGTCGCGCTGGTCACTGAAGGCGGTTTGGTGCCGAAAGGAAACCCCGATCGTTTGGAAAGTTCTCGAGGCACCAAATATTTCAAATACGCGATCGGCGATCGTGACGATCTCAAGCGCGGTGAATTTCAAGCGATGCACACCGGCTACGACACCTCCACGGTCGATGAAGATCCCGATCGTATCGTCCCCCTCGACGCCATGCGTCTGCTGGAGAAAGCCGAACGATTCAAAAAACTCCACGATCACTATTTCGTCACCACCGGCACAGGTGCCATGCCGAGCAAGATGGCGGAGATCGGCGCCGGAATCGCTGACGAGCTCGCCGGCTCCGGCATCAACGCGGTCATTTTAACCGCCACGTGAGGAACCGGTACTCGTAGCGGCGCTACGATCGCCAAAGAAATCGAGAAGAAGGGAATTCCCGTGGTATTGATCACGTGTCTCGCCAACGTCGCGTCCCAAGTTGGAATCGGCAGGATCATGGCAGGAAACAAGTTTCACTATCCGGTCGGACAGCCCGAGCTGCCCTCGGCAGAAGAGCTACGCTGGCGCATCGCCCTCATCGAAAAGGCCCTCG
>DASPXM010000401.1:0-11204 GCA_035637295.1 Verrucomicrobiia bacterium | reverse complement strand
CGTTTGAGATTGGGATACTTATCGTCGATCACTATGCGATAGCGCTCGCGCCGGGTGTAAAGCGGAATAAACGTGATGTCCGCCAGCGAGTAATCGCCGACGATGTATTTCCGGCCGGCCATTTCTTTGTCCAGAGTCTGGAGATGTTGTTTCATCCGTTCATTGGCCTTGTCCGGTTCTCTGTTATGCGCAAGATCGGAAGCGGCCGGATGGACCCGGCTATTCATGAAGTCGATCCAGATGCGCGCTTTCGATCGAAGCAGGGGGTTGCTGGGCATCAGGCGAAGCTCGGGAAATCTTTCCTCGAGGTATTCGTTGATGATCGCCGACTCATAAATTACTCCGCCGTCGTCCACCAGCACCGGCACTTTGCCATAAGGATTTCGCGCCAGCAGATCCTCGGGTTTGTTCTTGAGATCGACCTCGATCAGCTCATAGGGAAGTTTCTTTTCCGCTAGGACAATCCTTGTCCTGTGCGCGTAAGGTCAGCCATGGCTGGAGTAGAGCTTCATAAAGGTGCCCTCCCTGTTTTGTGCTTAATTAACATCCTCAAATGGTTTAGGCAATGTCGCTCCTAGGTTCCAATCGTTCCAGCGGTTCCAGTCGTTCCAATCGTTCAATGATTTGGGACAGTGGCTGACGATTCCTAATGGAACGGTTGGAACGATTGGAACTATTGGAACACCGCCTTTGGCCTAACTAATATCTTCGTACATCCATTCGATTTCGTACATCCATTCGATCCTGCAGTGCGTCTCCGACAAGATTCAGCGCAAGAACCGTGACCATGAGCGCCAATCCGGGATAGGTGGTCAGATGAGGCGCGACCAACAGAAATTGTCTGCCATCGTTCAGCATCGATCCCCACGATGGCGTCGGCGACTCGACGCCCAGGCCGAGAAAGCTCAGGCTGCCCTCGGCGACGATCGCTGCTGCCAAGCCGAATGTCGCTTGAATCAACAGCGGTGGCAGCAGATTGGGAAGCAAATGGCGTAAAATAATTCTTTTCGGCTGGCATCCCAGGGCGCGCGCGGCTTGGACAAATTCACGTTCTCGCAGGGAAAGAATCTCGCCGCGCACAAGACGCGCGTAGCTGGTCCAGCCGATTAAACAAAGCGCCAGTATGACGTGGTCGAGCCCGGGTCCGAGAACAGCGGTGAAGGCGATGGCCAGAAGGATACCGGGGAAGGCCATTAAGATATCGATTAGCCGCATCACCGACTGATCGACCCAACCGCCGAAGAAGCCTGACAAAGATCCGATCACAAAGCCGATCGTGAGCGAAAACGCAACCGTCGAGATGCCGACAATGAGTGATATCCGGCCGCCATAAATCGTTCGGCTCAAGATGTCACGACCGAGTTTGTCGGTGCCGAGCGGGTGTGCGCCCGAATAGGTGATCAAATCTTGAGCAAGATTTTGGCGCATCGGATCGTGTGGGGCGAGAAGCGGTGCGAGCAGCGCGGATGTCGCTAATACTAAAAGGATCATTACGCCGCCACAGAGCCATAGCTTATTTGTCATAAGCCACGCGCGGATCGACAAGTTTGTATAGGAGGTCTGTAAAAAAATTCACCAGCACGTACGAGATCGCGATCACCAGAACGCAACCCTGGACGAGCGGGTAGTCGCGCGTCTGGATCGCCTGTACGGTCAAGCGGCCGATACCAGGCCAGCTGAAAATAGTTTCCGTAATCAGCGAGCCGGCAAGCAGGCTGCCGAACTGCAGGCTCATGATCGTAAGGGTCGAAACCAGCGCATTGCGCAGAGTGTGTTTTAACCAAACACGCCGCTCGCTCAATCCCTTGGCTCGGGCGGTTTGTACATAATCTTCGTGCATCGCCTGAAGCAAACTCGCGCGCAGGATTCGAATGAGAATCGCCGCCATTCCCAGGGCAAGCGTGACTGCGGGAAGGAACAAATGGCTCAGACCGCCGCGCCCGGAAACCGGCGCCCAGCCCAGTTGGAGCGAAAAAACAATCATCAACAGCGGGCCGAGCCAAAAGTTCGGCATGGACAAGCCGAGCAAAGAAACGAGTAGCGCGAGCCGGTCGACCCAAGTGTTACGTCGCACCGCCGCGAGCACGGCTAGGGGAAATGAAATCAAGATCGCTGCGATCATGGCTGACAAAGCCAGTTGCAACGTCGCGGGCAAGCGCGCGCGGATGATCTCGGCGACACTGGCTTGTTCATAAAGCGAGCGACCGAGATCTCCCGCTGCAAGCTTGATCAGGAAAGAGCCGTATTGAGCCGATAGAGGTTGGTCAAAGCCCAGGTTGCGACGCAATTCTTCTTTGTCCGCCGCAGTGGCGGTCTCGCCAAGCATGACCTCGACCGGGTCGCCGGGAATCAAATGAATTAGTACGAATACCAGCGTGAGTGCGCCGAACAACGTCGGCACGAGCAGCAGAAGACGTTGGTGTAAATAACGCGTCACGTGTCAGCGCTAGCGAAACGACGCTTCTTTCAGCGAGATCAGATCGCCGTCGGGATAAGGCGTGAAACTTTGGATCGACGGTTTCTTGACAATGACATTTTTCCACCACCAGAGGGGCACATAGGGAAGATCTTCGGCGAGAATCTCTTGCACGCGGCGGTAGATGAGCTTGCGGGTCGCGAGGTCAGTTGTCATTCGTCCTTGTTCTAACAGGCGATCAATTTGGGGATTGCTGTAGCGGCCGCGGTTATCGCCGTTGGGCGGCGCGCTATCGGAATGAAAGATTTGAAAAAAGATGTCAGGATCCATGACGCCGACCCAGGCGAGTGAGTAAAGATGGAAGTTGCCTTTCTTCACGTCGCCAAAAAAAGTTCCCCATTCGTAGCTGCGGATTTCCAGTTCGATGCCCACTTGCTGTAACTGTTCTTTCAACGCCTCGGCAATTCTTCTCCGTAGGTCGATATTCGTCGTCTTGAACGACAGCCGAAAGCGCGGCAATGGCCCGTCGCCATCAGGGTCGCTAAAACCGGCTTCGTCGAGCAACTGCTTGGCGCGCGCCGGGTCGTAGGACCAGCGTTGAGCGCTTGCGGCGTAGGCCCAGTTCAGCGGTGACAGCACACTGTTTGCGGCGGTCGCGGTGTCCTTGAGTAAATGGCGGATCATGCGATCGCGGTCAATCGCATGCGCCAGTGCTTGGCGAACCTTGGCATGCTTCAAGATCGGGTGGGTGAGGTTGATGCCGATATATTGAAATGTCGTGCCTTGATAGGCGTCGATGTCGGCGTCAGTGCTTCTTCTCAGCCAAGGCAGGACATCGGGTTCAAGATCATTTTGCATGAAATCGATCCCGCCTTTCTTGAACTCGAGCACGCGCACGATCGCATCCGGCACGTTCTTAAAGACGAGTCCCGGCAATGAGGACTTGCCCTCCCAGTAGTCTGAATTGACCTTGAGTGTGACTTTTTCGCCGGACTCCACCGCTTGCAACATGAATGGCCCGGAGCCGAGCGGTGGTTGCGTGCTTGTGGCGGCGCTCGCTGAATCCGCGGGAACGATGCCCAGGGTAAATTGCTCGACGAAGGGCGCGTGGGGCGCGGTTAAGCGAAAGCGCAATTGAAATGTGCCGGTCTGCTCCAGCGATTGGAGAGGTCTTAAAAGTCCCCGCTTGGGCGAGTGATTGTTTGGATCGAGGATCGATTCGTAAGTGAATTTCACGTCGGCGGCCGTGAGCGGCTGTCCGTTGTGAAATTTGATGCCTTTGCGGATATCGAAAAGGTACGTTCGATCATCGAGCATGCGCCAAGTCTCGGCCAGCTCTCGTCGCAACTGTGATCTTTCGTCGGCCCGCAGCAATGAATTGTAAATCAAGTTGCCGACACGCACCGAGTTGGCGTCGGTCGCATACCGCGGATCCAGCTGGAGCGGATAACTTTCAATGCCGACGACCAAATAGCCCGGCGGCCGATCGGTCGACGACGAGCGACAGCCCGCAAGAAGCAGGATGGCAACGATAAGAACCTGAGCAAGAAAAGAATGGGAGCGGCCCGGCAAGCCCGATCTCCATAAGAATTTTTGACTGACGATAGCGCGTTTGCTATGATCGGTCAATTTTTAAGACGTCAATGAGACTCCCCATTCACAGCCCGGCGCATTCCCTGCTCACGGGTCTCGCATTGCTCATTACGCTCGCGTATGGCGTATCTGCTTTCGCTCAGGAGCCGCCGTTTCTCGTGCTTCCCGGACTTGAAAGTAGCGTAGATTTTTGGAAGCAAATTTTTACGCGTTATGGTTTCGCTGACGCGGTATTGTTCGATCCGATCGATCCCAGCACGGTCTATCGTGTTTTGCGGGTGCCGGAGAACGAGCAAGGGCGCGCGACAGTCGACCGGGAGCGCGCGCGTGTTGTCGCCGATTATGATCTCATCGATGACGAAACCCGCATCCGAAGTCAACGCGGCGCCAAGGAGCATTTTGCCGAGGGGCTGAGAATCTCCGGGCGTTACATGGCGCAGATGCAAAAGATATTTCGCGACGAGGGCCTGCCTGTGGAGCTAGCTTATCTGCCCTTGGTCGAGTCGTCGTTCAATATCCGCGCTCGCTCGGGCGTGGGCGCCGTGGGCATGTGGCAGTTTATGCCGGAAACGGGGAAGAAGTTCATGCGCGTCGACGCTGCCGTGGACGAACGGCGCGATCCGATGGCATCGACGCGGGCGGCGGCACGCCTGCTCAAAGAGAACTATCGTATCCTAGGCAATTGGCCATTGGCCATCACGGCCTACAATCATGGGACGGACGGCATCTTTCGCGGCATCAAGGCCGTTGAATCCGACAATCTGGTGGACCTCATCCAGCGTTATCAGTCGCCGACGTTTGGTTTTGCCTCGAAGAATTTCTATGCCGAATTTCTCGCGGTGGTCGATATCGTGACCAACAGCGACAGGTATTTTCCGTTCTTGCGGACGCATCGACCGTTAGCACTGCGCGAACTTGAGATTACCAAGCGAGCGCCGCTTTTCGCCGTGTTGAAACCTGCAGCGATTTCGCAGAACGACTTTTTTGAATGGAATCCAGCCCTCGATCCGACGGCGAAATTCATTCCGCTGGGCTATCGCGTGAAACTTCCACCCGATAAAGTCGATGATTTTCTCTCAGCCCACCGGCGCGCTCTCGCAGCGCCGTTCGCAAAGAAAATCACCGTTACATCGAAGCTGCGCAATTCGCGATCGGCTCTGGAAGCTAAAAAAGCGGGGAAGGTGGTGGCTAAACTCGCAATACGCCCAGCCGTCAAGGCGAACGTCGGGCGCAAGCCGAATCTCACTTCGACGAAGCCTACTCCCGCAATCCGTTCGTAGCTCACTATTGGCCGCGCCGTAATCGCTTCGCGAGCGAATTGTGATTGGACACCACAGCCTGGCTAACCAACAAAGGGTAGCTTATCGGTCCGTAATGGGTCTATCGCCGGCTTGAAGGCGGTCCGGGTTGGCTTATAATGACTTTGCCCTATGGACGCTGTGTTATTTACTTTGACCGCCGCAGCTTATCTGATCGCCGCCGTCAGTTTTTTTGTATATCTATTTCGCGGCGATGCAACGTCGCGTTTGCCCACAGCCGTTTTGCTTTTCGGCTTTGTCCTTCACACCTCGGCGCTTACGAGCCGCTTTTTTCAGCAAGGCTTCGCCGCCGTGGCAGTGATGGGTGAGGCGTTGCTGTTTCACAGCTGGCTGATGGTCGGCATCTATTTGCTGATGCAGCTCAAGTATCGCCTCACGGTGCTAGGTGGTATCATTTCGCCATTAGCGTTTCTGATGACGCTGGCGGCGTTTGCCGTCGGTAGCGGCAGCGGCGAGATTCCTCCCGGTTTCAGCACCTTCTGGCTGCCACTGCATGTGACCTTGGCCTTCCTGGGCAACGCCGTATTCGCTCTCGCATTCGGCGTGAGCCTGATTTATCTGCTGCAAGAACGCCGCCTTAAGCATAAAAGAATGACGGCGCTCATGAAACGCTTCCCGTCGTTGGAGTCATTGGATAGGCTCAATTACACGCTCCTCGTATGGGGTTTTCCTTTGATGACGTTGGGGATACTCACCGGAAGCCTGTGGGCGGGCATCCACTGGGGCCACTACTGGTCGTGGGACCCGCGGCAAATTTCTTCGGGCATCGCCTGGTTGCTCTACGGCGCCCTGTTGCATGGTCGCATCACGGCGGGTCTACGAGGTAAAAAGGCGGCGCTCCTTACGATGTTCGGTTTCTGTGTGGTTCTCGGTTACTTTCTCTGGGGCGACACAATTTTCCCCAGCCGGCATGGAGGCCGGTTCGAATAAGCATGCAGAACGAGATCGTCATCGTCGGTCTGAACCACCGCAGCGCGCCCATCGAGGTGCGTGAGAGCGTCGCCTTTGAAAATTCCTACGTGCGCGTAGCCCTGGGGCGTCTGCATGACTATCCGTCGATCCATGAAGGTGTGATTCTCTCCACTTGTAATCGGGTTGAAGTCGTCGCAGCGGCTTCGGATAGTCACTCGGCATTTAGCGACATCACGGAGTTTCTCGTCGCACAGAGGGCGCACCGAAATTCCTTGCCTCTGGACGACCATGTCTACACTTATCGCGGTGCCGAGGCCGTGCGCCATCTGTTTCGGGTGGCCGCTAGCCTCGACTCGATGGTTGTCGGCGAGCCGCAAATTCTCGGTCAGTTAAAAGAATACTACGACACGGCCCAACAGGCGGGCACGGTGGGCACGATTTTGCACCGGCTGTTCCATCGATCGTTCTCGGTCGCTAAACGAGTGCGCACGGAAACAGGAATCGGCAGCGGCGCGGTATCAGTGAGCTCGGTGGCGGTGGATTTGGCGAAGCGGATTTTTGATCGGTTTGACGACAAGACGGTCATGTTGATCGGTGCGGGCAAGATCGGCGATCTAATGGCGCGCCATCTTTTGAGTCAGGGCATTCGAAGCCTGATGGTGACCAACCGCACGTTCGAGCGAGCTGTGTTGTTAGCTGAAAGGATCCAGGGGAGCCCGATACGTTTCGACGATTTTCCCCGCTACCTCAAGATGGCTGATCTGGTTATCGGTTGCACTGGAGCGGCGGAAGTGCTGGTCGAAGCCGGGACCGTAGAAAAGGTCCTACGCGAACGAAAACAAAAAGCGATGTTCTTCATCGATATTGGCGACCGGCGTAATTTTGACCCGAAGATCAACGATCTCGACAACGTCTATCTTTATAATATCGATGATCTAAAGGGCGTCGCCGACGACAATCTTCAGGAGCGTGCCAACGAAGCCGAGAAGGCTGAAGAGATCGTGCGCAATGAGGTCGAGAGCTTTGTTCGTTGGATGGGGTCGTTAGAGCAAGTACCCACCATTATGGCATTGCGCCAACGCTTCGAAGAGATCCGCCGGAAAGAAATCGACAAATCTTTAGGAGGGAGCTTGAAGGATTTATCCGAGCCACAGCGCGCCGCGTTGGAGGACATGACGGCCGCCATGATAAACAAGTTGCTCCATACTCCGATCTCCCAGTTAAAGCGGAACAGCCAAGACGACGCCGAAGAAGATAGCGCGCTTTACGTAGCGGCGTTGAAAAAGCTTTTCAATCTGGAGGGAAAGTGAGGTTGGTCCGGGTCGGCACGCGCGGCAGTACGCTGGCGATCGCACAATCGAATTGGTTGAAAGAACAGCTTTTGCAACACGATCATAAGCTCGAGGTCGAATTGGTGGTGATCAAAACCAGCGGCGACCGCTTCGTGGACAAACCGATCTCGGCAATCGGCGGAAAAGGAGTATTCACCAAGGAAATCGAGGACACACTGTTGCGCGAGGAAATCGATCTGGCAGTGCACTCGATGAAAGA
This sequence comes from Verrucomicrobiia bacterium, assembly GCA_035637295.1. Classification (GTDB taxonomy): domain Bacteria; phylum Desulfobacterota; class Binatia; order UBA9968; family UBA9968; genus DP-20. The sequence goes on along the minus strand of DASPXM010000401.1, from coordinate 3,413 downwards.
CCTGCCCACGGAGCTGCCGGCCGGGTTAACGATTGCCGCGATTCCGAAGCGAGAGGATCCACGGGACGTGCTGGTTACGCGCGAGAAATGCTTGCTGTCGGAATTGCCGACCGGCGCCAAGATAGGCACCGGAAGTCTTAGACGCCGCGCGCAAATTTTACATCATCGATCTGACCTGTCGGTGATGCCGATTCGTGGCAACGTAGATACGCGAATTAGAAAACTAGATCTTGGCGAAGTCGACGCATTGATCATGGCTGCGGCGGGGTTGAAAAGGATCGGCCGGCAAGACCGCATTGCCGAGTATCTACCAAATGAAATATGCGTAAGCGCTGTGGCTCAAGGGGCGCTTGGGATCGAGGCGCGAAACGATGGCTGGGCGCGTGAGCTGGTGGCGTATCTGCATGACGCCGATACTAGCGTCGAAGTCAGCGCTGAGCGGTCATTCTCAAAGCGGTTGGCTGGGGACTGCCTTGTGCCGATCGGTGCGCGCGCGAGAACGGAAGGAGAGCGGCTCAAGATGATCGGCGTGGTTGCAAGCGCCGATGGCGAGGCGCTTTGCCGCGGCGAGATCACGGGAAGTTTATCGGACGCTGTGGCCTTGGGCCGGCGCCTGGCCGAACGGCTGTTGGAAGATGGCGCGGATAGGTTACTTAAGCTCACGTGATTGACGACTAAATCAATGACCCAGTCCGTCAAAAATCACAGCCCCGTCGCTCTCGACGAGCCCCTGGCCGGCAAGCGCATCGTGGTCACACGAGCGCGGGCTCAGGCTCGAGGTCTTGTCCACCAGATCGAAGATTTTGGCGGCGAAGTCATCGAGTTTCCCACCATCGAAATTCAGCCACCGGAGAGTTTTGTCGCCTTCGACGCCGCCGTGGCAAAAATCGAGAGCTACGATTGGTTGATGTTCACCAGCGTGAACGCCGTCGGACCATTTCTGTCGCGGCTGCAGCATGTCGGCAAAACAGTGGACATGTTGGAGTACCTAGATGTTGGGGCAATCGGACCTGAAACAGCTAATGAACTTGGCGCTGCCGGTATCATCTGCTGTCTCGTGCCGGAGCGCTTTCAGGCCGAAGGGATTCTGGATAAGGTCACGCCGGAAACGATGCGCGGCAAGCGGATATTGATCCCACGCGCCGCCGCGGCACGCGAGGTGTTGCCCGATACGCTGCGGCAGTGGGGAGCATCGGTGGACGTCGTCGTGGCCTATCGCACAGTCGTGCCGGCGACCGACATCGAACCGCTGGTGGAACGCCTACGGCAGTCCGAAGTAGACGTCATCACTTTTACCAGTTCAAGTACGGTTAAAAATTTCGTGCGGATTTTTGATGGGAGAAATCTAACTGAGATCGCAAATGGCAGCACCATCGCCTGCATTGGCCCCGTCACGGCTGAAACCGTGGAACAGCTGGGAGGGCACACAGCGATCGTGGCGGAAGAATTTACGATCGACGGTCTGGTGCGCGCAATCGTCTCTCACTTTGAGAAAGTATCGTGAAGCATCGCGAACCTTCGCCAGCTAAGGATCAAGCTCGGAGCTTAGGATGAATTTTCCCATCTATCGTCCACGCAGGCTCAGGCAAAACGAAAAATTGCGGGCGCTGATTCGCGAGACCGGACTAGAGCCTAAAAATTTGATTTACCCGATATTTATAGGTCCCGGAAAAGATAAGGCGCAGCCCGTCTCTTCGATGCCTGGAGTCGCGCAGTTATCCGTGGACCGCGCAGTAAAAGAGTGCGCGGAAGCCGGCGCGCTCGGAATTCCCGCGGTCATTCTCTTCGGTATTCCGGAACAAAAAGATGCTCTTGGCAGCGAAGCTTACGCCGACAGTGGTGTGGTGCAGCAAGCGATTCGCGCTTGTAAAGATAAGCTCCCGGATATGGTCGTGATTACGGATGTGTGCCTCTGCGAATATACCGATCACGGCCATTGTGGTGTGATCAAAAATGGCGACGTGGACAATGACAGCACGCTAGAATTGTTGGCCAAAGAAGCATTGTCTCATGCCAAAGCCGGGGCGGATATCGTCGCACCGTCGGATATGATGGACGGCCGCGTAGGGGCGATCCGAAAAATTCTCGATGACAACGGCTTTACCCACACGCCTATTATGGCTTATGCGGCGAAATACGCTTCGGGTTTTTACGGGCCGTTTCGCGAGGCTGCCGAATCGACGCCGCAATTCGGCGATCGCCGCTCCTACCAAATGGACCCGGCGAACTCCGACGAAGCGCTACGGGAAGTAGAAATGGATATCCGCGAGGGCGCGGATATTGTCATGGTCAAACCGGCGATGGCCTACCTCGACATTATCTATCGAGTCAAGCAGAAGTTCGGCTATCCAGTGGCGGCTTACAACGTCAGCGGCGAATATTCGATGATCAAAGCCGCCGGTCAGAATGGTTGGATCGACGAGCAGCGGATCATGATGGAAGTGTTATATGCGATCCGGCGCGCCGGCGCCGACATGATCCTCACTTACTTCGCCAAAGACGCGGCCAAACTGTTGCAAAAAGGTCTTTAGCCAACCCAAATTTGGTAGGGGCAGGTTTCAAACCCGCCCCTACACCTGATTCGCCTCGCTCAGCTTCGGTTGATTTGGCGTCCGAACTGTCACACGACGTTAAATCAGATTCCACAAATCTTTAATTTTTCGATTCAGCGTACGCTCGCACTCCGCCTCGCGCCCGTCGGTATGCACTTGGCTTTGCGAAAGGCGAAAAATCAGCACGCGAGCGCCTTTGACCAGCCGTACGACGAAGGTGTTCGAGTCCGAATCGAACTCTACCGTGACAGCAACCGCGGGATCGGCACGCTCTGCGATCTGTTTTGCCCAAGTTTCTAGTTCGGGAGTTGCTGCGTCACCTCGTTGTGCGCTCAACATGATTAGGGTAGGGGCGAGCCTCTATTTCTTTTTGTAAAGACCGTCGATAAAGCCGCTCTGGTCGAGCTCACGGATGAACGTCATGTCGACGAACTGCTCGGGTTTGGCGGTCTTAGCTCGCGGGTCACGCTCAGCTGCGTCATCAAGCACGGTTTTGAGACCCTCAAGGCTCGGGTATTGTTTTTTTGGATAGAATGCTTCGCTCATCACATTTTCGTAGCTCTTCTGCAAAATCTCGCGGTCCAGACCGCTGCCCATATAGCGTCCGAGGGCCTTAATTGTGGCTTCTTTGTCGGTCCACATTTTGTGCACCGCTTCGACGTGTGCGCGCACGTACCTGCGTACCGTGTCGGCATGTTCCTTGATAAATTTACGGGTTGTTGCAGCGCCCGTATGTTGAAACACCAAGCCCATTTGCGCGACATCCGCGATGACCGCCAATCCCTTCTTTTCCGCGATAAAACTGGACGGCGGATTGATCACGGCAGCGGTGACCCTGCCGGTCAACGCCGCGCTCAAACG
>DASPXM010000400.1:0-24880 GCA_035637295.1 Verrucomicrobiia bacterium | reverse complement strand
CTCGACGGACGGTGGGCAGACGTGGAAAGAGCTTTCCGGTCTGCGCGGCCACGGGTCGGGGCCCGCTTGGCAGCCAGGCGCCGGCGGGATGTGCCTGCATACGATCCTTCTGGATCCGAGCAACTCGAACCGAATCTTCATCGCGATCTCGTCAGCGGGTGCGTTTCGCACCGATGATGGCGGTAAGACTTGGCAGCCGATCAACCGTGGCCTGCATTCGCAGTACATCCCCAACCCGACTGCAGAGGTCGGCCACTGCGTTCACCGCATCGCCATGCACCGCTCACGTCCGGGTGTGCTATTCATGCAGAAGCATTGGGACGTCATGCGCACCGACGACGCCGGCGAGTCATGGAGAGAGATTAGCGGTAACTTGCCGACCGACTTCGGGTTCGCAATCGACGTTCACGCACACGAACCGGACACAATCTACGTCGTGCCGATCAAGAGCGACTCGGAGCATTTTCCGCCCGACGGAAAACTGCGCGTGTATCGCAGTCGAACGGGCGGCAACGAGTGGGAGGCTCTCACGAAGGGCCTGCCGCAAAGCGATTGCTACGTGAACGTACTGCGCGACGCGATGGCCGTCGATTCGCTCGATAAGTGCGGCGTGTACTTCGGCACCACCGGCGGACAAGTGTACGCATCGGCCGACGCCGGCGACAACTGGGCGCCCATCGTCCGGGATCTTCCGGCCGTGGTATCCGTCGAGGTCCAGACGCTGCCATGATCCGAGTCACGCTACCGCCCCATCTGCGCAAGCTCGCGCACGTCGACGGCGAGGTGAAGCTCGACGTCGAGGGTCAGGTCACGCAGCGCGCGGTTCTCGACGCGCTCGAGGTCCGCTATCCGATGTTGCGCGGCACGATCCGCGACCACGTCACGCAGCAGCGCCGCGCGTTCGTGCGATTCTTCGCCTGCGGGGAGGATCTGTCCCACGAACCGCCGGACGCGCCGCTGCCCGACGAAGTCGCGACGGGCGCAGAACCTTTCATGATTGTGGGGGCCATAGCCGGCGGCTAGGGTTTCGCCACATCGCGGTAGAACTCAACGAACAAGAGTTCAGGCAGGGACCGATTCATGCTCTCGCATCGTCTCGGTTGGGTGTTTTCGATAATTACAGAATTTCTCGACGCGCCCATGGCAAAGGGCGAGTGATCTTGTTTCAATACTTTTTCAGCAAGCAAACTCACGGAGGATTTATGCGATACGTTGATGGATATGTACTACCTGTCCCGAAGAAGAACGTGGCAGCCTACCAGCGCATGGCGCAGAAGGCGGGCAAGGTCTGGCGCGATCACGGCGCTCTCGAGTTCATCGAATGCGTCGCCGACGACGTGAAGCCGGGGAAGCGCACGTCGTTCCCACAGAGCGTCAAGCTCAAGCCCGGCGAGATGGTAGTGTTCTCGTGGATTGTATTCAAGTCGCGAGCGCATCGGGACCGAATCAACGCCAAGGTCATGAAGGACCCGCGCCTGGCGAACATGATGGATCCCAAGACCCTGCCTTTCGATGGCAAGCGCATGTTCTGGGGCGGATTCAAGGTCCTGGTCGACGCCTGAGCGTTTAAGCTTCCCGACCCCTTCGAAATGAGTCTTCCCGCCATCTCGAAACACTTCAAGGTGCTCGAAGACGCGGCGCTGATTGCGCGCAGCCGTGACGCGCAGTGGCGCCCGTCTCTTCGATGCGTCGTCAAAAACGAGCGGCTCGTCTTTACCAATGCCTACACAAAGGCATGGGAGCCGTCCGAAAAGCCGTTCATGACGGTAATCCTGACGTTTGAGAACGAGAGCGGCAAAACGAAATACACCGCCCGCGTGCTTCACTGGCCGGTTGCCGACCGCGAGGCGCACGAAAAGATGGGCTTCCACCAAGGCTGGGGCCAGTGCACCGACCAGCTTGTGGCGCTCGTGAGGAAAAGTTGAACGGAGGACATTATGGAAACCACCACGACGATTCACGCGAGCCAATCAGATACTGAAACCGCTCGCATCTCGAAGACGAGACTCTGGACCGGACGCATCATGAGCGCTCTGCCTGCGCTGTTCCTGCTCGTGGACGGCGTCGGGAAACTGGTTAAACCCGCGCCGGTCGTGCAAGGAACAGTTCAGCTCGGATACCCCGAAAGCGTCCTTCTCGGTCTCGGAATCGTCCTTCTCGCCTGCACCGTCCTCTATGTGATTCCGCGCACGGCCATTCTCGGCGCGATCCTGCTGACCGGGTATCTCGGCGGCGCCATCGCCACGCATGTGCGCGTGGGAAGTCCGCTCTTCAGCCACATCTTGTTCCCGGTCTATATCGCCGTGCTGATTTGGGGCGGGCTTTACTTGCGAGACGAACGGTTGCGCGCCCTCATTCCTCTCCGTAGATAGGCTGCGTGTGGGCGCCTTCGCACTACTGCGTTGATTGCCTGGATGATTATTTACCCTGCGAATCACCAAGGAGGAGACTGATCATGAACATTGCACTGTGGATCGTTCAGGCGCTGCTCGCGCTAATTTTTCTGTTCACCGGTGGCATGAAGCTGGTTCTGCCGATCGAGGAGATGATGAAACAGATGCCGCTACCGCTACCAGGGTGGTTCGTGCGTTTCACTGGAATCGTAGAGGTGCTCGGAGCGATCGGCCTGATTCTCCCCCGGCTCCTGCACATACGACCGGGTCTGACACCGCTGGCCGCCGCCGGGCTGGTGATCGTTATGATCGGTGCGACGGCGTACACGTTGGCGGCTGGTGATGTCGCGCCGGCGCTGATGCCCGTGGTCGTAGGGATTCTTTGCGCATTCGTCGCCTCCGGCCGCTGGCGCCTAGCCCCGTAATGTGTGTCGCCTCACCCGTACGGACGCTGACGTCGCCTCGGCGGAACTCGTGCCAGATTTGCCTTAATTGCCTAACCACACCGATGTCAGCGAAAATGGAATCAGCATCATGAGAAAAAAAACTAGTGGAGAATGACAAATCTGGCCCAGATTCCAGAGCTGATACAGATTTCAGATTTCATCCCGGGCTAATTCGCCTGCTGTTCATTATTTTCAAGAGTTCTTCGAATGAGGATCTGGCGATCACGCGATTGAACTGCGAGCGGTAATTGTTGACCAAACTGATATTCTCCGCGATGACGTCGTAGATTCTCCACTTCCCATCGACTCTATGCAGCTTGTAAACGACGGAATACGTTTGACCGTTCTTGTCGATGATGCGGGAATCGACTTGCGCGTAATCGCTATCGATGCTTTCGCCGGTATAAACCACCTGTTGCCCCTTGTAGAGATCGATCTGATCCGTATAGGTCTTTTCTAGCAAAGCCGTGAAGGTCGAAACGAACTCCTTCCGTTGCTGCGGATTCAGGCGGCGCCAATTTGCCCCTAGCGAGCGCATCGCCATCTCATTGAAGTCGAATAACGGGTAAACAATTTGTCGCAATCGGTCGATGACTTGAGCTCGTTGTTTTTGATTGTCGAGCTTGGCATTCTTCAAAATCTCGACACCTTGATTCACCGCGCCGCGAATTGCTTCAGTCGGCTCGCCGGCGTCGGCCGATTTACCACTACAAACCAACATAAAAACCACGAAAATTGACGAGGACAACCGAGTTTTCGATTTCATACGGAAGCTACTCCTTACTGGTTTTTTGAGAGTACCCCAAACCCCGCCTGAATCAATGAAGTATGTAGAATCAACCTTCTATGATCCAAACTTCTTGTCCTTTGGCCTGGCGATTTTTCCGCGCATCCTCCTTTAATTTTTCTTTTAATCCGGCACAATTTTATAAGCGCTCCTAAAACATTTATTCCAGGTGTCCTGAAACCCGTGTTCATTCGTCATATTAATGAAACAAAACCCATTGTAAGGAGCACGCGTAAACGCTCGACCAACAAACCTTCAAAAGGAGAAAACATGGCTACTAAAATATTCGTGAATTTACCGGTGAAAAATCTCGACAAGTCAATCGAGTTCTTCACCAAGCTCGGCTTCAGTTTCAATCAGCAATTTACCGATGAGACGGCCACGTGCATGATCGTGACTGACGATATATTCGTCATGCTGTTGACTGAAGCTAAGTTCAAGACCTTTACTCCCAAGGAAATTTGCGACGCAAAGAAATCCACAGAAGTGCTTGTCTGCTTATCTCTCGACAGTCGAGCAAAAGTCGATGAGGTGGTTCGAAAAGCAGTCGCCGCCGGAGGCACTACTTACAATGAACCGCAAGACCATGGTTTTATGTATGGCCATGGATTTCAGGATTTGGATGGCCACATTTGGGAACTCATCTACATGGAGCCAAGCGCGGTAAAGTAAGATTAAGAGCAATGAAAAACGGCGCTAACGATTCCAAATAGCCGGACGCCGTTCAAAAGTTCAAAGTACGCGCGCTGGGAGGGGACCTTGAACATTTGAACCTTTGAACGAAGGACGATGTCAGTGTACCGACGACGACTAACAGAACTCAAGGAGATCTCACATGAAATACAAGGGTAGCTGTCACTGCGGCAAGGTTGCGTTCGAGGTCGAAGGCGAACTGAACGGGGCGATGGCATGCAATTGTTCTATGTGTTCCCGCAAAGGATCTCTCCTGTGGTTTGTGCCGCGCGAACAGCTGCACTTGCTCACAGCGGAAGACGACATCGGCACGTACACGTTCAACAAGCACGTCATCAAGCACCGCTTTTGCCAGACGTGTGGCATTCACCCGTACGGAGAAGGTACCGATCCAAAGGGCAATCGGACGGGCGCAATCAATATTCGCTGCCTCGAAGGAATTGACCTGGAGAGCGTGCCGGTTCAGCACTTCGACGGACGGTCGTTATAAAATCAGTGACGCAAGGAGGTAAGATTATGTTCAAAGACACTGAAGCATTTAGTGGTTTTTCGGTAAACCATATCCAAAAAGCGAAGGAGTTCTACGGTCAGACACTCGGGCTGGAGGTTTCTGAAACTCATGGCCTGTTGAATCTGCACCTTGCGGGCGGCACTAATGTGCTCATCTACCCCAAGCCGAACCATGCTCCGGCAACCTTCACTATTCTCAATTTCCCTGTCGACAATATTGAGGAAGCCGTGGGCCAGCTAACGAAGAGAGGCGTGCGCTTCGAGCGCTATGAAGGCGAGCCCAAAACGGACGAGAAGGGAATCTTTCGTGGCGGCGGGCCGTTGATCGCGTGGTTCAAAGACTCCGCCGGCAATATCTTGTCGGTGCTCGAGGAGAAGTGATCCTAAGAGGAACAAGACCCATGAGTTCAACCGCTGAATGATCGGCGACGGCTCATATGAAAAACATCTCCTGCGAGGAAGGCAACAGGCTGTTCACGAGAGATTTCGCAGACCTGGATCGCGAAACTCCGGCCACCGCACGATGCGTAATGGATTTTCTCGTTAATCTCGACGTTGATGATCTCGAGAAGGCTGCTCGCTTTTACGGTTCCGCGTTTGGATTGAAGATCGGCCGTCGCTTCGGAGCCTTTGGCGTAGAGATGCTCGGGAGTTCGGCGCCAATCTACTTGCTCGTCAAATCACCAGGGACGCCGGCTTCAGATGCAACCGCGCAGCGGCGAAGTTACCAACGGCATTGGACGCCGGTCCATCTTGATTTTGTCGTTGATGAAATCGAACCGGCGGTTGAGCGAGCTGTATTAGCTGGAGCGCGGCTAGAGCAGCCCATCGCTACGCACAAGTGGGGCAAGCTCGCTCTTATGGCTGATCCCTTCGGCCACGGCTTCTGTTTCGTTCAATTCCTTCGGCGAGGCTATGACGAGATCGCGGAGTAGCGGTGGAGCTTTGTTACGTGTCGGCTCCAGCCGGCGCTCTTACTTCGCGCGAGCCTGCCTGAACCGGGCGTCATGAGAGGAAGCGCACATGACTGAGACCGCGAGCAGTCGCTCTTCTGTACGGACTAGGCATTCATAGTCGGAAAAAGGAGGCAATTTCGATGGCAAGCAAATCTGATTTCACGACGGAAGAATGGAAAACAATTGTCGGCGCTGCGCCTATGGTCGGACTAGCGGTTACGTGCGCCAGTCCCAATGGACCATGGGGCGTTATGAAGGAGATGTTGTCGATGGGAATGGCTATGGCAGAAATGCTGGAAAAGGGCAGTAGCAATACGCTTATTGCCGAGCTGGCCGCGGATCTAAAAGCGCGGCAAACGAAACCAGAACCGCCCCAAGGCATAAAGGATCCGGAGCAGTGTAAACAAGCGGCGCTGAATCACGTGCGAGCTGTGAACGATCTCTTGCAGCGCAAGGTCAAGCCCGAGGAAGCCGATGAGTTTAAGAAATGGCTACTAACCGTCGCCCGCCGTGTGGCCGAAGCAGCGAACGAAGGCGGTATCTTTGGATTCGGTGGCGAGCAGGTGTCAGATGCCGAAAAAAATGTGCTCAGGCAAATCGCCTTCGCATTGGGGCAGCCGGCGAGTTGATGTTCGATGAAGTGGCAAAAGGTCAGGAAGTCGGACCAGGGTTGAATAGGTGAATAAACGTCCCAAGCGCTGCCGCACCGTTTACTTATTCACTCATTCAAGCCTAACCCCTCTGCGATGCAGGCAATTCAGTTCTTCATGTTCTTTGAGGCCGCCGCATTCATCGCTGCTGCCCTAACCCACTTCGGTCTGCTGATCGACGGCTACGGGCATCAGAAGGCCGGTATCGCTGCGAGCGTGATAGCCGCCGTGCTTCTTGTCGGTTTGGCATTGACTTGGATCCGTCCGGGGTCGACCCACGGGGCAGGGCTGGCGGCTCAGACATTCGCGCTACTTGGGACTTTGGTCGGTATTTTCACGATCGCGATTGGCGTCGGTCCCCGCACAGTGCCCGATATCGTCTACCACATCGCCATGGTCGCCGTACTGATATTCGGTCTGATCCTCACCGTGCGCGCGAGAAAGTCGAGTCATAGAAGTCCGACCCCGGCGCTAGATCTATGATTTGATTGTAGAACGAACTATCTAATGGAATTTGCGTTGCCTGCTTCGGTTCTGTTATGGAACGCGCGTCATCGTCAAATGAACTCGCTTGATCCTGAACTTTGTCTATAGCCGTTTTTGAAACCTGATTGCTTCTTACCACACAGCCGCTATCTAAAATTCGGAGGATAGGATCGTTCGATGTCTAGGTCAGAAATAGCGCCTTCAATACCTCAAGCCGATACTGTGTTCATGAACGGAAAGATCGTCACGGTGAATTCAAATGATGATGTCACCGAGGCATTGTCGATCCGCCGTAACCGGATATTGCGCGTCGGAGATCGTGCTTACGTTGAAAAAACCGTTGGGCCCGATACGAAAGTCGTCAACCTAAATGGCCGGACTTTAGTTCCCGGCTTCATCGAAAATCATATCCATATGACGAACTCGCCGCAGCGCCTATGGGCGGACTGTAGCTATGCAGTGTGCCCGTCAATCTCGGATATCGTCGAAAAAATTGCCGAGCGAGCTCGGGCTGCGAAGCCGGGCGAATGGATACTCGGACGAGGTTTTCAATCGGCTCGCCTGAAGGACCGACGTAATCCTAATCGTTTCGATCTCGATGCGATATCGCCGAATAATCCCGTCGGTATTGCCAACCGCGAAGGCATGGGTTGGACATTCAATACTTGCGGATTACGCCGGATCGGCGTGGAGGATCATACGCCGGATCCACCCGGCGGCCCCATGGAACGCGACCATGAAGGCCGACCTCTCGGACCGATGTGTGACAACACGCGCGAAGTTTTCATTAAACCCAACTTGCCAAAGTATCGTGTCGAGGACTTACTCGAAGGCTATCGTTGGATCGCCGGCGAACTAAATCGTTACGGGATCACGACAGCATTCGAGGCGGCAATCCGAAACGTAATCGAGACCATTACATGGCAGCGGCTTCGGCTCGAGCATCCGCTGCCGCTGCGCGTCGTATTGGGTCCTTATCCAGTTTATGGAGATAAATGGGAATCGAATACTACCGGCGGAAAAATGTTCGACACCGGTTTCGCCACGGGATTTGGCGACAGTTGGCTGAAATTTGGAGCTGTCCAAATTGGCATCGACGGAGGCGTCATCGGGCAAACCGCAGCTCTTTCAGAACCGTATAGCAACGACCCGAGCGGTACGCAGTACGGTAGCTTCAGACTTGACCAGGATACGGCGAACCAATTGATGTTGAAAGTTCACTCGAACAATTGGCAAGCCGGTCTCATCTGTCATGGCGACCGAGGCATTATGCGTGGCCTCGATGCAATCACTTACGCGCGCAAGCAAGTGCCCAACCGCCATCTGCGTCACCGTCTCGAGCATGCCTATCTTTGGAATCCTGAGGCGATGGATCGGATGGCCCAGTTAGGGGTGATCTGGAACACGCAACCTGTGCTCTTGGAAATTGTCGGCCGAGAGGGAGTTTATAGCCAATGGGGAGACCGCGCGCGGTTCGCCTTTCCTTTTAGATCTCTGACGAAACGCGGCGTGATTATCTCCGGAGGCTCGGATTGGCCGGTTGGTCTTTACAATCCTTTGATCGGCATCGATATTCTGGTCAATCACCGTTTCGGTCCGGAAGAAAACTCCGAGGTGCTGAATTCAGAAGAAGGTCTGAGCGTTCTGCAAGCTCTGCGAGTCCACACCTATAACGGAGCATATACCGCGTTTGAAGAGGACGAGAAGGGATCGCTCGAAGAAGGGAAACTGGCCGACATGGCTGTTCTGTCCGATGACATCCTCGCAGTGCCACCGGCAAAAATTCGAGAGATAAAAGTCGATCAGACCTACGTTGACGGCCGTCTCGTGTTCGAGCGCACGCCTGATTAATTTTGTAGCAGTTCATTACCTAAGAAGGATATCGCGACAATGAAAGCTAGAATTCTTTTCTTTGCGTTAGTCTTTGTAATGGTGTTTTCCAACATGCCCCTTGCATGGAGCCAGGCCGACCACACCAAACGCCTTATCGAAGGAGCAAAGAAAGAGGACAAGCTTGTTTGGTATACGGCCTTGTCGATTCAAGATGCTGAATTACTCACCAAACGGTTCGAGCAGGCCTATCCTTTTATTAAAACCGAAACACTTCGACTTGTGACCGATGCTTTACTGACGAAAATTCTGACCGAGACTAAAGCAGGCGTCTATAATGCAGACGTGATCGAGATACCGGGCATCGCCGGGAATATTCTCAAAAAGGGAGGCCTGTTCGATAAGTACGCTTCGCCTGAATCAAAAGCTTACCCGGCATCGATGAAAGATTCTGGTGGGACTTGGACGAGCTTTTTTATTCACACACTTGTGCTCGTCTACAACACACAGCTTGTCAAAAAAGAAGAACTGCCTCGCATCTACGAGGAGCTGATCAATCCTAAGTGGAAGAACAAGATCGTCCTCCGAGACGAAGATTTTGAGACCTTCGGGATGATGCTGAAGGTTATGGGCCGAGAAAAAGGAATGAATTTTATGCGGCGGTTAGGATCTCAGGGTGCGGATCTTCGTAACAGCTTTACTCTGGCCGTCCAGGGAGTAGCCACCGGCGAGATTCCTTTAGGGATGAACTTATACGGAACGCACACTGAAGAATTCAAGAAAAAAGGCGCGCCTATTGATTGGGTGCCGATGGAATTCGTCCTCACCACGGTCGAGCCGCTGGCAGTCAGCGCACGGGCACCGCATCCCAACGCGGCCCGCCTGTTCGTTGATTTTCTGCTATCGAAAGAAGCTCAAACTATCATGCGCGATCGCAGCCGGATTTCATCCCGCCCCGACGTGCCGCCGGATCCTCCAGAGCTTACCAAGGGGTTGAAGCTGATCCCCACTGATTTGTCTTTGGCCGAGCAAGTAAATGAGCTTGCAAAGGAATTCCGCGCGATATTCAAAGCTCGTTAGTGTTAGTTCAGCTCGAGTCGCTAATCCGGATTTTCTCTCGGGCGCCGTTCGCGCCGCGGCGTGATGAGGTCACGTCGCGATTTTACTACGCGTCCCGCGCCATCAAGGCACTGCTCACCCTCTGCTGCGCGAAGCGGGTTGATTTTTTCCAGCGCGATCATCTCAGTTCTTCTTGACACGGCGATTGTTGTGGATTTGCGCAATTGAGCAAACGTGCAAATTTCATTGTCATGGAGAGGTTTCGCGCTGAACGAATGACAAGAAGTCGGCACAGATTGGAGAAAGCCGATTGAGATTTCCGGTCGGATTCAGTTGTTTAGATATCCTTGCCTGACCATTCCTTTTTTATTTTTAAAATCCAGACTCAGGCCCGACCCTCTGACTTTCACCTCTGACTTTCACTCCAGCGGCGCTTTCAAATAAGCAGGACTTTTTTGTTTTAGCCGACGCAGAATATTTTGAGAATTACAGCAAATACGTCAAGCTGTTGGATGAAATCTTCATGAGACGGAGCTGACCGGAGGTGGTTCAAGGATTGGATTCGAGAAAGGGTCGCCCGATACTTCCAAAACTACGGCGAACCTCTCGATGCGCGATCTGCAACCGGCCGCGTTGAATAGCTACGCGCTCAGAAGCATTAGATTGATCGGCATCATCTGTCTTATTGGCAGTCGTTCTGCCCGCCCCGAGCGATTCTAGGCGAAGCAAGACTTGTCTATACCCCGCCCAAACTTCAACCCGTGAAGGTCACCAAAGATCAAGACAGTTTGTTAGCCGATGATTAAGACAAGGCATTTCGCACTGCCGCCGGCCTTGAGAAACTCGCTCAGCGGCGTTTCTAATACCATAAAGCCAAGAGATTCGAGCCCTTCGCGAACCTTTGGGCAACCATCGTTGATTACAATCGAGTCCCCGGCAACGATTGCGTTGCATGCAAATCTTGCGGCTTCGTCGTCGGGCACGGCGATCAGTCCAGGAATGTTATCTTCCAGAACTTTACGCGCATACGAATCGAACGCAGGCGGATAGAACAAGGCCTGTCCCTGGCGCAGCGGACAGAAGCAAGTATCAAGGTGATAGTACCAGTCGTTGGTCAATTCGAGCGACAGGATTTCCTGCTCGATAATTTCCGCGATGTTTTGATGAGCGATGATATCGGATCGAATGTGATAGCCGGCGAACCAGGTGTCTCCGCATTTCAAGAGATCTCCTTCGCCTTCAAAATACATTTCCGGGGGCAACCGGGTCACATTGAATCCCCAATTACGGAACCACTCCTCGAAATGAGCGGCTTCACCTCGCCTAACTTCATAGCGAAAATTGCTTACGATAAACTTGTCGTCCCAGACCAGGCCGCCGTTCGCGGTGAAGACCATATCTGGGAGCCCTGGCTGCGATTCAATTAACTGGAGGTCGATGGCCAATTGTTCTTGCAGCAGCCTGCGTAACCCATCCCACTGCGCGTCCGCCTCCCGGGGATTGCTCTGTTGACTCCGGCTCATCCATGGATTGATTTCGTATTCGATGCCGTAATAGGTGGGAGGACACATGAGAAGCTTCATTGCAGTCTACTTAGTGCGCCGCACGCGGTTCGACACTGGCCAATTCCAGTTCTAGACATTGACAAAGCTCCCTTAGAAAAGGCTCGACATCCGTGACTAACCCCAGCGCTTGAAATGTGCCCCGGTCGGTGAGCTTCGTGACCACGGCCGGATTAATATCCACACACACGGTCTTAACGGTGGCCGGGAGCAAGTTGCCTGTGGCGATTGCGTGCAGAGTCGTTGCCATCATCAGAGCGAGACTCACGCCGCGAACTTTCTCGCGCATCACTTCTTGAGCTTGCAGTGTGTCGGTAATGACGTCGGGAAGCGGTCCGTCGTCGCGAATCGATCCGGCCAGGACGAAGTCAACACCTTTGTTGACGCAGCTATAAAATATTCCACTCTGAATGAGGCCGCTTTCAACCGCTTGCTTGATGTCCCCCGCCCGCCGTACGGCATTGATTGCCCAGAGATGATGTTCGTGACCTTCACTCGCGCGAATCTTTTTGTCGAGATAAACACCGAGGGAGGTGCCGTAAAGAGACGACTCGATATCGTGCACGGCCAAGCCATTGCCTGCGAACAAGACCTGAACGTAATCAGCTTCGATCAACCTGACAAGATAGCGCGCGCCGCCGGTATGCACGAGCCCCGGGCCCGCCACAACGAGAATACGGCCGCCTTCCCGCCGGACTGTCTTCATCGCCGCGGCGATTTCCTGAATGAGTAATCCTTTGGGCTGCTCGGTTGAAACCGCGCTCGACATGAACTCGAAACCGGCGCGCGGAACTTGGCGTTCGACGGGTTGAATTCTTACACCGTGATGACCGACGACGACCAAAGTACCCTTCTTGACGCGATGGATCGGAATACATTCAGCCCGCATCGTTTCTATGTCTACGCCGATACCACAATCCATTTCGCTGCGTTCAACCTCAACCCAACGGCCATCGACGCTTACCCAGGTTAACAAATTGGTCGTCGAGTAAAATCGATCAGGGAAGACGCCGTCCGCAGGCGCGGGTTCAAGCTGCGCCGATTCCAGTTCGTCGTTTAAGGGAAGCGCACCATGTTCCTTTAGTTTGGCTAATACATGGTCAAGTAGTTCGGGTGTTAGAGCATCGATCTGGACACGCGCAAAGCTGCGATCCGCCCGGCGCTGACCGACCTTAATGTCAAGAATTTCAAACTCGGCACCGAGGTTAAGGATAATGTCCAGGACCTTGGGGAGGATCAGGGAATCGATGATATGACCGGAAATCTCAACGATGCTCCGCGCCATACAAACCTCTCTTTCCCGTCAATTCTAATCGCCGTGGATTTCGTACACAAGATGTTTTTTGGTTAGCCTGGCCCCGTTCCTCACTTGTTTGTTTTCAAAGTTCCGCCACTCGATCAGCGTCGCCGTCCGCCCCCCTCGTCGCAGTGCCTTTGATTCGGCTTGGCCCTCACGCATGACCGTGCGGTAGCAGTAGCAATCGGTTCAACGTTCCGCGTTCAATGTTCAAGATTAAAAGCCGAAAAATCGGAATTTGGATAAAATGGCGTTGGACGAAACCGACGAGCTACACCTAAGTTGTGAGTAATCCGATTATGCGGTCACGGCGATTGATCAAAAGATTATTTAGATATCCAGGCACGACCCGGAATACGCCCCCGAATATCTTAGCCCGGCGACGAAAAACTCGACAAGGTTTGCCTGACCCCCAAACCTGACCCCAGGGGCTTCCGCCTGAGTGGGACAAAACTCTATCTGGTTTTGAAACCAATTGTGTCAGGGTCAGATGCGAAATACATCTCGGACAGTCAAATCATGGTCCGGTGAACTTCGCACGCAGCCACACGGTCCTCGAGGAAGCGGCGCTCCATGGGGTTGCGCGCCAGGGCGAGCGCTTGGCGGAAGTGCTCGCGCGCGTTCTCGAGCCGGCCGCTCCGAAGCTCCATGTCGCCGAGCGCCGCGAAGTAGAAAGGGTATTCAGCGAGGCGGTCGCTGTTGACAATCGCCCGAATTTCTTCGAGCCCGCGCTCGGCACCCGCCTGCTGCGCGATGGCAATGGCGCGATTGAGCGCGACGACGGGGGAAGGACGTATGGTCATTAACCTGTCATAAAGTGAAACGATCTGCCCCCAGTCTGTTTCCTCCGTACGTTGCGCGACGGCGTGAATCCATGCGATCGCCGCTTCGATGTGATACTCGGTCAGCTCCGCGCCGGCGGCCGAGAGTTCGAGGAACTTCAGTCCCTCGGCCACGAGCTGCGCATCCCATCGGGATCGATCCTGGTCGAAAAGTGAGATCAGGTTGCCGGACGCGTCGACGCGCGCTGGTAAGCGCGCCGCGTGGAGACACATGAGCGCGGCAAGAGCGTGCGTCGCCGGCGTCGCCGCAAGCGGGTGCTCGAGCAACAGTTCTACGAGACGCATGGCCTCCCGGCAAAGCTCGGTGCGCACGGCCGACTCGGGGGACGCGCCGTGGTAGCCTTCGTTGAAGAGCAAGTAAAGTGCGCGCTGGACGGCTGGAAGGCGCCCGGAAAAGTCGTCGGCGCCCGATACATCGAACAGCCTCTTCGATCCCGCCAGAACTTTCTTGGCCCGCGAGATGCGCTTCTCGATCGCGGCGTCACTGCTCACGAAGGCGCTGGCGATCTCGCTCACGCTAAAGCCGCATAAGATGTGGAGCACGAGCGCGACCTGCGCTTCCTCGGGAAGCCGGGGGTGGCAGCATGAGAACATCATGCGGAGCTGATCGTCTTTGATCGCGTTTGCTCCAAAAAGCTCCTCGACGACGGGGACGACAGTCCATTCGCTATCGAGCAGCTGCCCTAGCTCCGGTGCGAAAGTGCGCGCGGTGCGCTCGCGCCGCAGGACGTCGAGAGCGCGGTTCTTTGCGGTGGCCATGAGCCACGCAGAGGGGTTCTCCGGCAGTCCGCGGAATTTCCACACCTCAAGCGCACGGCAGAAGGCGTCTTGCACGACGTCTTCCGCCAGTGCGAGGTTGTGGACTCCAAAGACGCGCGTCAAGGTGGCGACCATGCGCCCCGCTTCGCGCCGAAACAGATGATCGCTGGGATCTATCACATGTTCATTTTCATGACTGGCCGTACTTCCACCGCACCTTCAACCTCAAAGATCGGACAGCCCTTGGAAAACTCCACCGCTTGGTCCAGATCACGGGCTTCGATCAGCGTGTAGCCGCCGACAATGTCCTTGGTCTCGGCAAACGGCCCGTCTGTCACTGTCTTCTGCTTGCCTTTGACTAGCTTGAGTATGTTCGAGGGGCTGGCCTGGGTCCTTGATATGACCTTTGTCAGTAAGCTGCTTCATCCAGGTCATCCATTTCTGCATCATCTCCTGCATTTTATCAGGGGATCTGGCGCGCTCCGCACCGCGGTAAAGATATACAAATTGGCTCATGGTAATTCCTCCTTGGTTGGTTACTTCTAATCTTAGAACGTTTGAGGCGCACGGCAACGGACATTTTTCTTTTGGGGCTAAATGTGGGGCTGTAGCGTTCAATTGTGTCAGGCACGGCGGAAGGCATAGCTCATGAGAATGGACCGACGAACGTT
This sequence comes from Verrucomicrobiia bacterium, assembly GCA_035637295.1. Taxonomy (GTDB): domain Bacteria; phylum Desulfobacterota; class Binatia; order UBA9968; family UBA9968; genus DP-20. Next base: position 9,939 of record DASPXM010000400.1, on the reverse strand, counting down.
TTCATGACAACACTCCAGGCCAGTAGGCCAGTTTTCACTGACTGTTTGGTTGGGCAGTCGCCGGCTGGGGAATTTGCTCTTTTGAATCCATTTGCGATACTCGGGCGCCGATCTTTCCCGAGTAGATGATGAACTTGAACGGATTGAATTCCTGATATTTCTCCATGAGCTTCAGGTAGGTTAAGCGCGTAACTTCATCGAGGGACTTGCTTCCTGCGAATCTATCCTTGGTCCATTCGAGCGTGGTCGCCGCGAGCTCGTACTTCCCATCCGCGATCATGTGCTTTATAGCGTTGACGAGCTGTCGCTCCGACACGCCAACATAGTCGATTAAGATGGAGCCCCGATCGGCGCGGCTAAGATAATCGACGCCTTGCAGATCTGGCTGCCAGTAGCCGACATTTTGGTCGTAGATTCTATTGATGACGTTTTCGCGCATCACGATATACGGCAGGTGAGCGTCCGGGTCGCCGCTGAGAAGCCCGGGAGGAATGAGATTGGCCTGCTGAATCGCCGCCCGTTCCTCTCCCCGCCGAATTGCAGCCAGGACTTGTTCACGCAGCCATGCGAGATGGGTCTTTAGATTTCCCAGCATGCTTGGAGATGCGAATAAACGGGTCAACGGCTCGTGACCGTGAAGCAAATACCGCGGATTTTTCTGCGTCACGATATCGATTGCATCGAGCAACCTATTCAGGTTTCCCTCTTCAACAAAGGGGGCGCCAAGATAGGGCATGATGAAGTCACCGACAAACATCACGCCGTAATCGGGAAGATGGATGAAAAGTGCATCGTTGGTTTCTCCGCCTTGCACCGGGATGAATTCGATTCGCGTTCCGCCGATCTTTAGCTCCGTACGGCGATCGATCGTGACGTCGGGTTTGAAACTCCGAACATCTTCCAAATTGAACCGGCTCCCGAAGAAACGCTGGCCGAAAAGACCGGGGGCGTTGAGCACTATAGAGAGCTCTTCGTGGTAGTTCTCTCGGGCATAAAACTTCAGCCGAGGATTGAGGCTGCGGAAGTACTTGTGCCCTCCGACGTGGTCCCAGTGGGCGTGCGTAATCACAACGGCTGTCAGTTCGGGCAATCGAGGCGCATACGCGCGAAGTGCTTCGTAGGCCGCTTGTGCGGAATCAGGTCGCGTGCCGGCATCAATAGCGATCAACTCGCGCCCGTCATCCGAAACCACAAAGTAGTATTCGGTGAACTCGTAGCCTGACAACGCGTACACTTTGCCCGGCACTATCTCCACGATGCGTTTTGGAGAAAACGTATGCCCCGTTGCTAAATCCTCGGCAAAAGGCGTCGTGAGTGTGACGGGCTTCTCGAAGTCTGCATATCCGCTAAGGCGTAGATACTCCTGCGCCTCTGCTGTGCGGCCGCCCAGTCGGTATAGGTCCGCGAGCCGGAAATAGACTTCTCTTAACCATCCGGCATGGGGTGCTTTATCAGAGTTCTCGACACACCAAGTGAGGTCAGCTAACGCCGCCTTCCTCTGATTGAAGATGGCGGGAAGTTGGGCACAGACCACCCCTGATATCCATCGGACAACAAAAATCTGTCCCCCGGATAACTGGTTTGCCTGTTCTAAGATCCCGATCGTTTCTCTGACCCATCCGATTCTGCTAAAGAATGGCACCGCGTTCGAATGCCCGGCTCGCAACAGTCCGATCGCGGCGAGATATAGGGACTTCTGGCTGTCCGATAGGCGCGGTTCGAACTCTTTCATGAGAGTTGAGAAAAACTCGATGCCGTCACGGTGCATATTGGCATTCGCGTACTGGCCCATCAGCAAAAAGAGCAGCTGAGGGTCGCGCGGCGGCTCCGCGCGATTTACGGCTTTGAAGTAATCGAGCTCAGATCGGCGCGAGGTAGCAGGAGAAGAAACACCGCTTCCTCCTGCAGCAAGCGATCCGAGCAAAGCACCACCTATAAGCAGCGGGAACAACCAGCGAACGAAGCTTTTCATGAGTGACCTTCCTTCCTTGACTGGCATAAGAAAACCGTTTAGGTACCTTTTATGTAGTTACTATATTTTTAGTAGTTAATTGCAAATCTGATGTCAATGGGGTAAATTTTTTTTATGGCGAGGTCGTACCGACAAAAGAGTTGCCCGGTTGCCCGGTCGCTAGACATTATCGGCGAACGGTGGACAATCTTACTGCTGCGGGACTTGTTTCTGCAGGGACCACGGAGATTTCAGGATTTTCAGGAGTCTCTCGCTGGCGTTGCTCCCAATACACTGTCCGCCCGCTTGAAAGCCATGGAAGAACACGGCCTGATCGCCCGGCGGGTTTACAGCGAACATCCGCCCAGACTTGAGTATCACCTCACCGAAAAGGGAAAGAGCCTAGGCCCGGTGCTGAAAGCGTTACGGGAATGGGGACGGCATCACAGCTGATGCAAACATGCAAATTCGGCAAGTCACTGATCTTATCAGAGGGGAACGATTGGCCCAATACACTGCCGGGCGATCAAGCTGACCTTGTTGACTAACTAGAATTGCTCGCAAAGCGCCAGCGACGAACGTCTGCCTTCTGTTCCGTGACCTCGATAACGCAACTCGCTACGGCACTAGACTAATAGTTAAGGCAAGAAGCTGCTTTCGGTGCGGATAGAGCTAGAGCGTTGTCTCGGATACCTGCTGTTGACATGATGTCCCGTTGCCCAATACTATCCGCCATGAGTTTTTGAATTTCTGCGGGCCGTGACCCCAAGAGAAAATCTCGAGGCCAATATAAGGTACCATTCAGAGCCGACTGATGAGCTACAACGGACATCTGGTTATCGACACAGACTCCCACATCCGGCAGTACTGGGATCTAGACCGGACCTACAAAGAATACATTGACCCGAAATACTGCGAGACGTACCGGCGGTTTAGTGAAGCGGCAAATGCGCTTAAGCAACGGGCGGGAGATCGTGGTTTCTCCGAGTTTCTTTGGCCGGCGGTTCCGGCCCGTCCTCTAGGCGTCTATGACGCATACGAGGTTCAGGGGAACCGTAACTCGCGTTCCGAGGCAGCCATTGCAGGTGATCGGGCGTCGACGAATGCTGGCATCCGGATCGACCCCGCTTGCAATTGGGACCCGGCGATTCGCCTGCGCGACATGGAAACCGCCGATGTCGACATCAGTGTGATCTTCCCGAGCTCGGCTGACAGCTTTTGCGCGCTGCGCGACGTGGGTTTCGAGAGCGCCCTACACCAGGGTTTTCATCGATTCATGAGCAACTATTGCGCTGATGCCGGCGGGCGTCTTTGGTGGATAGGGGCCTCCACTATGCGGGACATTCCGAAGACGATCGCGCAGTTGGAGTACTGGACCAAGAACGACCCGCACTTTGCCGGACTGCAAATACCCCGCGCCTGCCCGGATGGCCGCATGCTCGATAATCCGGACCTCCATGCCCTCTACGCAGCTTCTGAGGAACTCGACATGCCATTGTGGGTTCATGGAGGCGCGAACCGACCTCCTTTTACTCCGTGGATAGAAGCTCCCAACGGCCTCTACCACAGCATCGGGGGACAATACGCGCTGGCCGCTTTGGTCGGCGGCGGTGTCTTTGATTTATTCCCGAAGCTTCGGATCGGCTTGTTCGAGAGCTTCGGTGGCTGGATGCCATACATGATCGAAAAGCTGGACGACGGCTACAAGCCCGGCTCGCCGCAGACTCCGAAGATGAAGCGTACGGCTTCAGAAATCCTAAAGGATGGTAATCTCTTCTGTTCAGTCGAGGCTGGAGAGAAGCACATAGCGTACGCCGTCGAGATCTTAGGCGAGCACCCCTGGCTGTTCTCTACTGATTATCCGCATCATGGCAGTGCATGGCCGAACGCCGTGCCGCTGATCTGGGAGAAGCCTATGCCAGAGAGCGCCAAGGTCAAGTTGCTTGGTGACAACGCCATCAGCTTCTTACCGCGGTTGTCGGCAGTGGCCAACGAGAAAAACTCAAATTGCATAGCGAGCAATTAGGGCAGACTTTGACTTCCGGATAATCTGCGAAAAATATCGAATCATCAGCTCGCTCGACGATCTTCGATCCAAATTCATCAGGGCAATCGGGTATCTCGTTTAATTTCTTCTCCGGGTCACAACCTTAGTCTCAAGTATGGCTCGCCGGCTCGACCGACCGCGGTTTCCTACTCACAAACGATACCGTAATTTTTCTTTGCCATAGGCCCTTGTGGTACAGGATAAAGCGTTATCGAAACATGATGCTTGGGAAGACAAGCTTCCGCCCTTGGACAAGTTTCCAGCCGTCAGGGAGTAAAACGATGGCACATAAGAGCCTGATTGTCTTCTGGTTGATCTCTTTGATTCCGTGCTCGACGGCCGATTCGCAGAGCGCGCCTTTCTACCAGGACAAGACCCTAAGAATTGTCGTGGCACCACGACGGGAGGAACCTGGGATGTTTGAGCCGGTATCAGTTGCGCTTCCCATCGGTGTCGTAGCGCACGACCTCGGCCAGGCGCAGAGCGTCGAGCACGGTGCTCACGTGCTGCACACTCCTGCCAACCGCGCAGGCAATCTCCGTTGGGTTTCATTCAGTGTGTTCTCCTCAAGCGGTAATGCAGTGCCTATTTGATTCCGTACGTCGCCTGCAGGCGGCTGATAAATCTGCTCTCCTCCAGCCTTCGAACGATTCGGTCGTCAATCAGCTCTTCAACCTTGATGGTTTCCAGTTTGGGATTGCGCGGCTTTAGCAGGCGTTGCGTGTTGCGCAGGCCTTCAATGGACGGAGAAAGTTTTCTTTCGAGCCCCGTAACCAGATCCTGATAGCCCTCCTCCGCGGTCGCAGCGTCGCTAATTCGTAGGTGCTGCATGATCGTTTTCAGAACCACCGGCTTGGACTTGGGGCTTAAAATGAACGCGACCGACTCGCTCAGGCCTCTCAAAACTCCTTCGAGCGCATCTTGGCGCTCGCGGATAAACGCGTTTTTGGCGACGAGGCCAAGGCCGATGGTTGGAATGTTGGCCTGGCTGAACTCGGCCAATATGTTGAATCCTTTCTGTTTAAGCTTGCGGCTAAAGACGCCATCGAGAGCGGCGGCATCGATGCTTCCCGCTTCGAGCGCCTGCGCTATTACGGACTGGTCGCCGATTTGAAGGACATTGATATTATCGCGCTGCGGATCGAGACCTAAAGATTCCAGTCCGAGCATAGCGCCCATCCAAAGTCCGCCGCCGAAGGCTTGAATGCCAAAACGTTTGCCGCGCAAATCATTGGTGGTCTTTATCGCCGGCGCCGCCACTAAATCGTAAGCGACTCTAGCGTTGAGGGCGGCGACCATCTTGGCGTCGAGCCCGCCGGCGGCTGCGCCCAGCAGCGTGCTTCCTGAGGTCAAGGCGATATCGATTTCTCCGGTGCCCAGACCGCTTACCATGATTTGAATCTGGCGCACTAGAATGACCGTCGAGTCGACGCCGTATTTAGCAAAGAATTTTTGTTCGTGGCCGATCCACAGCGGCGCGATGCGCGCGTTGAGCGCGCCGTGAGCGAGGACAATCTTGGGCGCAGCGGCGGCACCAGCCGAAAGGGGATGGGTCAACAGTCCAAGGATCAGAGCGAGAACGGCGATCGGTTTCAACATGTTTAGATTCTAACTCTCCCAATGTTGATCAAAACGACTGCAAGAAAGTCTATCGCGCCAAGACGTCGGCGAAACAAAATCCGAAACCGCCTTCTTTCGAACTTTCTGATTTTTGACCATTTGAGTATGGGTATCAGCCTTACTCAACTTGCCTAACTCAAAATCGAATCCCTAACAGCGTGACGAGTTAGTCGATTACTCGAGGCCTGTGAGATGCCAGGCAGCTTTTGATTTCGTCGCTCGTCAGGGGTTCCTTGAACATCTCATTGCGCATGTAAACTCGTTGCAGGCTTACTTCATGCACCGCCTTTTTCATTCGCGCCAGGTCCTGCTTGGTCTGGACTGCGCCTGCCGCTTCCCTTGCGGCTTCTTTATAGTGGTTCTTCTCGTCCTGATAGACGACTTCCATCGCGCTTGCGATCATTCTTTCGAGCCGGCCGCCTTTTAGCTTTCTTCCTTCGCGAAACATCCGAGCGCCGCCGCCTTCGGTGACGAGCACGGCGGATTTATCGACAGCCGAGCCTGAATTCGCGTAAGCTCTGCGTATATTACTGAGTTTTTTCTCCTGCGGGAGTTGAAAAGTATCCTCCGCGGAAACCGGATGGTCCAGAAGATATTCGAGAATGTCAGCCATGAGCACGTAGTGATTGAACTCCTGCGTGACCTGTTCGAGAAGCGAATGATATCGGTGCCGCCCGATGGTCTTGTCGATCTCAGGAAAACTCGCTACTAGATTGTTCAGTTCCTTCTGCAGCCCGGTGAAATACCCGTCGACCGGATGGAGCTCCTTCCACAGCTACGCCTTGAGCCAAAAAATATGATCCTCCCGCGTCGGTTTGCTCTTGAAAAATCGCCGAACGATCGTAGCTTCAGTTTCCCAATAGGGTAGCGCTGTCCCTATAAGCTCTTGTTCGACGTTTTTCATGCCGCGCTATTCTCCTTATCAAGCGACGGGGGAACTCAAAAGCAAATTCTCACGCCGGTCCAGCCGGTCTGGAGGAAGCGATCACTTTGGGGTTAGGGTTCATTGGGGTTAGGGGTCACCGCTGCTGCTTGATTGCGAAGACGTTGCCTTTTACCGTCGCATTTTACCGGCGCGTTTTCCATGAAGATAAACGATAAAGACCAAAAGTTGAGTTGTAAAAGTCTGACCGCACTGCAACACTGACATGTCGAGGAGGCTGCGGCGACAAACGCATGATCGTTCATCTCATAGACGGCACGTACGAGCTGTTCCGCCACTTCTACGGCCTTCGCCGCTTCAACAAGGGCGACGATCGGCCGTTCGGCGCCGTGATCGGCGTCCTGCATACGGTGTTGCAGATGATCGAGACCGGAGCAACTCACGTCGGTGTGGCAACCGATCACGTCATCGAGTCCTTCCGCAATCGTATCTGGTCCGGCTACAAGACCGGGGATGGCATCGAGCCCGCACTCCTCGCGCAATTCCACCCTCTCGAAGAAGCTCTCGCCGCTATGGGTGTGGCTCTGTGGCCCATGACCGAGCTGGAAGCTGACGACGCGCTTGCCTCCGCGGCGCAGATCGCAACCGAAAGCGATGGTGTAGAGAAAGTCTGCATCTGGACACCCGACAAGGACCTGGCGCAATGCGTCCGCGGCAACCGCGTCGTGCAGGTTGACCGCAGAAGTCAGAAGATCCGCGATGCAGAAAGAGTTCGCGACAAGTTCGGGGTGGAGCCCATCTTGATTCCCGATTTCCTCGCTCTCGTCGGCGACACCGCGGACGGATATCCAGGTATTCCGGGGATCGGTCCGATCACCGCGGCACGTCTCCTGAACCGACACGGCATCATAGAGGGCTTTCCACCGGCGGTACTGGGAGACAGCCGCGAGCTGGCGCTACTCTTCAAGGATCTGGCAACGCTCAGAAGTGATGCGCGTCTGTTCCGCGATGTGGACGAGCTGCGATGGCGCGGCCCCACCGAGGCATTCACCGCGTGTGCGGAGCACCTGGGAGAAGTTCGCCTACTGGAGCGTAGCCTCAAGGCACAAAAAATAACTCAAATGACTCATCTGCCGTAGATAAAAAACTCAACGTACTATGGAGGATATCAATGCGATACGTCGATGGTTTGTCTTGCCCGTCCCCAAAAAAACTGCAGGCCTACCGCCGCATCGCAGAAGGCGGGCAGGATCTGGCGTGAACACGGCGCTCTAAAATTCCGGGAATGTGTCGGCGACCACCTCAACTTGAGGAGCGATTTGAGAAGCTTACCAAGCGGTTGCTTGCTGTTCCCCGCAAAGAGCTTCAGGCGAAGCTCGACAAGTACAACCGAGAAAAGGCTAAGAGAAAGCCCGGCTTACACAAGATACGACACGTCCAAGTCGCCGATCTCTTCAATTGGGCGACCAACGTGGTCACGCAAGAGATTTGAGATTTGACCGCAAAAAGCGTGGTCCTTGAAAATTAGACTACCGATATAGGTCTCTTCTTCAAAATCGATTACCAAAAAACATTTATTAGACATCAAACTATTGGAGTGTACGTACTTCAAAACTCCGACTTCTCCCATGAGAGTCCTGACGCTACGATTTCTTGCGAGCGTCCACACCGGAGGCCAGTTCCGTACACCCCGGTAGCTCATCAGCGGATGGTCGCGGAGATTCACAAGGTCGAATAGATAAGAATCACCCGCAGCTGTCAACAGGAATAGATAATGTCAGAAAAGCGACAATTAGGGCCAGCAACAAAGTTTAGTACGATGGTCAGTCAAGTATATTATTACCTTTGTCTTTGGCCATAATAGTGTGAACAAGCTAAAATGACTCACCTGTCTCGTCAAAAAAAATCAAAAGGAGCCTATTAACCCGCCGCGGAGATAATTCCGGAGACACAATACTAATTTTTCCTCGCTATTGCCTAAAGCGCTCATCTTTTGAGACAAAGCTGGTCGGTAACGGCTCGCCCGTTCAGCATAACGTGGCGTCGGAGCAGCTTCGCATTGATCTTGCCATTGCGAAACGGTTCTTGAGTTCGGGGGCTTTTAAACAAATCACGCGGTAAACGATCGCTTAGCCATATACCGATCGATCAGGATCGGGGGTCTGAGTGTTGACTTGCCCACCTCACCAACGAACTCCCAGGTTTCCGAAATTCCGGAAACGTGGAAACGGGCACCGTTGTCTCTCACTCACGGCCTACCCCGGAGGCGACCTTCACGAAGCGGGATAGCGAACGCAGCGGGCCATCCAGCGACCTTGGGGTGCTCAGACGAGCCCGACTATGCCCGCCGGTGCCCCAGCGGCGAGTAGCCACAGCGGATTCCATGGGAGTGCGCAGGACCAACACTACCGTGACCAGCGTGAGCAGGTAACCGCGCCAGTCATGGTCCACTGCGCGCATCAATATCCACCCGCTCGCGAGCATTAGCCCGATCGTGATCGGCGTCAAGCCGCGGCGGATGGCGAGAGCGAGCGCGCTGTTGGGATGGCGCGCGTGCAGGTGTCCGACCAGCAGCGTGAGGGTGCCGGCTGGCACGAGCAGTGGGAGCGTGGTCGCGGCCGCACCCGCCCACCCCGCCACACCCGCCAACCTATGAGGGTGACGAACATGGCGTTGGGGCCGGGGGCCACCTGCGCCAGTGCGTAGAGCTCGGCAAACTGAGCGCTCGTCATCCAATGGTGTACCTCGACCACGTAGCGGTGAATGTCCGGCAGCACCGTCGGGGCACCGCCGATCGCCAGGAACGAGAGCACCAGGAACTGCAGAAACAGCGCACCGAGGTCGGGGCGGTCCATCAGTCCTTGCCTTTCCATGCCGCAGCGACGGCCAACGGCGCGAGGGAGCCCATGACCACCAGCAGCGGCCAATGCAACACGCTGACGCCCACAAAGGCCAAAATGCTGAACAGCCACGCGCGCCATTGCCGCGGCAGCAACGTCCCCATCTTCATGACGGTGGCGAGCAGCAGTCCCACTGCTACGGGCAACATGCCCGCGAGCGCCCGCTGCACCGGTGGCAGGGCGCCGTAGCGCTGCTGCAACGCGCCCAGCGCGATTACCACCAAGCATGGCCAGCCCAGGAACCCTGCGGCTGCGGACGCCGCGCCCGCCCAGCCAGCAAAGCGATACCCAACCATCACCGTCAGATTGAGGACGTTCGGCCCGGGCAGGAGCTGTCCCAACGACAAAAGTTCCACGAACTCCTGCTCCGTGAGCCAGCGCTTTCGCTCGACCAGCACGCGTCGCGCCCAAAACGGCACACCGCCGAAGCCGGAGAGACTGATCCGAGAGAACGTAAGGAACAGAGCCCACGCGCTAACGTGCGGCCCGTGCGATTCTGCTTGCTTCATGGTTTCTCGTTGTTGAGGTCAGGAATTTC
>DASPXM010000399.1:0-23921 GCA_035637295.1 Verrucomicrobiia bacterium | reverse complement strand
TTGAGCTGGATGGCGACTTTTTCGGGGAAGGCGTTAAAAGTCTCGTGCGCCTTCAGGTAGCGGGCGATGATGTCCTGCAAAGTCGCTGAAACGAAAAAAAACTCCTGGCGTAGACGAAGTTCCTTGCCCTCAGACACGTTGTCGTTGGGATAGAGAATTTTGGAGATGGTTTCCGTTTTGTCTCTATCCTCGACGGCGCGGAGATAATCCCCATGATTGAAGTAGTCCAGGTCAAATTCGCGCGTCGACTTCGCCGACCATAGTCTGAGGTTGTTGGCCGTAGCATTGCCATATCCTGGAATGGGAAAATCATAGGCCATGGCGATCACATTATCGGTGTCGACCCATTCAGTTCGAGGTCCATGGCCATTCTCAGACCGCGTGACGCGGCCGTAAAATTTTACCGGGTAGATACGCTCGGGTCTTGGTATTTCCCACACGTTGCCATAGCGCAGCCAATTATCCGGAGTTTCGATCTGTGCCCCGTCGCGGATATGTTGGAAAAAGATCCCGTACTCGTAACGGATACCGTAGCCGTATGCTGGAATCTGTAGCGTCGCCAAGGAATCGAGAAAGCAAGCGGCCAGGCGCCCCAACCCGCCATTACCCAGACCCGCGTCCCATTCCACTTTGCGCAGATCTTCGAGACGATACCCGAGTTCGCGCAGAGCTTGGGCGGACTCGTCGAGACGCTGCAAGTTGATGAGATTGTTGCCGAGCATACGTCCCAAGAGAAATTCCAAGGACAGATAGTAAACGCGCTTTGCGTCCGCGTTGTCGTAGGCTTGTTGCGTGTTCAGCCAGCGGCGGATCAACTGATCTCTGACGGCCAGCGCGAGACTGTTGTAGCGGCCGAGTTGAGTCGCGGTGTATCGGTCTTGGGCAAGCGAGTTTGTCAGATGCCGCTCGAAGGACTCCTTTAGGGCGAGAACTGAGTGACTCCGTTGTCCATTCGAACCGGCCGTATGATGATTTGCCGCATCGCCCACGCGCATTATCCTCCGCCGGACTACTTATCGAGGCTCACAAAGAAGTATTCTATCGCACTACCATTTTGCGGGAAACAAGATCCACCTATCATTTCATCGGCATACGAAGACGGATCTATAGTATCAAAGACCGGGTTCAGATGGCGCGGGCCGCTCTCTACACCACTGCTCTACCTCCGGGCACACGTCGAACGCATTGCGCTCGGTTGAGCAATCGTTTCGAAAGGAGATCGAAGCTATGAACTGCGGGTTTTATTTAGGGACCTTCTGGACAGCCGCCGCCAGGTAGCAGCGGCCACCATCAAAACAAACACGGCAATGTACATCAGCTCGGTTGAGCCGTCCCCACCATCCGGTGAGATGCCGAACAATCGCTCTATGAAATCCATGACATCCTCCTTCTTTTCACGCTAAACGTCTTACGCTACCGGCATCACCCAGGCGCCGCGGTTCCGTGTGGCACAGATGAGCATCCGATCCTGCTTGTGGAAGACCAAGTCTGCTGCCAGCGCATTCGGAAGCCCGTTCGAGAACCCTGCCCAGCTCGAGCCTAGGTTCAAAGTTTGATAAACACCGACATCGGCGGCAACCCAAAGTTGTTTGAAGTTTCCTGGATCGACTACTACTGAATTCATAGGGATGTTCGGCAAACCCGCTGTGCAGTTTACCCAGGAGCTACCCGCGTTGTCTGAACGATAGACCAAGCCACCGCCGACCTGCGAGATCGTCACCCAGAACCGCTGTGGATTGCTCGGATCGACCGCTATGCAACTGATATAGCGCGGAGCGGGCGAAGTAAGCTGGGTTTTGCTCCAGCTCGCCCCAGTCCAACTTATTCTTAGCACGCGACCTTTGTTCGTCCCGATTAAAATTGTGTTGGCATCAATTTCCCGCATGGCCGACGTTACCTCTCCGGTTGGCAAGCCAAGTGAGAAGGTCGTCCAAGGTGGTCCACCGGATCTAGTGACGACAAGAGAGACGGCGCCGATCGCAACTGTCGAGCCGAATACTTCCACTGGCGGATAAAACAGCGAGGCGATGCTCGGAGGAGAGAGCGAAGTCCAAGTGTTGCCCTTGTTTGTCGAGCGCTCCAGGCTCACACCGTAGTATGAGTGATAGACAACGTTCGGGTTTAGTTGATTGACGCCGCAATCGCCGCCGTCTCCGTCGGCAATGTGCTCCCATACGGTCGAACCGGAGTAGCGGATAGTTCCATTGTCCTGGGTTCCCGCCATCAACCACTTCCAAGTGTTCGGGTCACTGGCGAGGAATTCGATCTCGGTGATGCCGAGACCCTTGTTGAGCGCTGTCCAGGTTGCGCCACTATCGGTCGATCGGAAGATGCCACCGTCATTGCCGGCGTAGATGATCTTGGAATTGCCTGGTGAGAACGTCAGGCAGTGCTGATCCGGATGAACGCTGTTGGTACCGTGAGTGGTGACGTTAGTCCATTTCCATGTCGAGCCGGTGAGGTCTCCACGGATCGTATCGATGGCGCCGAGATAGACCCGCCCGCTGCCGTCCGGCGGTGCGGCGACGTACCAGTCGTACCAAGCCTGACTAATGTTCAGTGCCGGAAATGATGTGATTTTCGTCCAGGTCGTCCCTGTTCGCCGCCACAAATGCGCCCCAGCACCAGCAGCCCCGAAGAGATATGCAACGTCCGGAGCTGCTGTCACACGATCGACGGCCAAGCGTGTCCAGCCGCTAGTCGGCCCTGAGGGAAGAGCGACAGCGGTAAAGGAATTCCCTGCATTAGTCGAAACGAAAAGTCCGTCAACGAATGAGGCGAGAAGTTCAACCATTCCACCGTTGGGATGGAGGCTGATGTCCCAGCATCTCCCTGCTCGCTTCAAACTCCACGACGCACCACTGTTGGTCGATTTGTAAAATCCGTTGGTGGTCGCGGCATAAAGAACAGCCGGATTCTCCCGATCGACGACGAGATCGAAAAAGCCAACGCCAATGAAAGGCGCCGACGCCGATGCCGTCCACGTGGTGCCGCCGTTGGTGGACTTGTAGACACCAGCGCCCAGATTGGCATAGAAGTTTCCCTCGCCGCTTCCGGCATAAACTCTGGCCGGGTTCGTTGGATCGAAGGCAATGGCTCCGATCGCGAGCGAAGGCATCTGATCGGTGCGAGGCTGCCAAGTCGCGCCGGTGCCAGTGCTTTCCCAAATACCGCCACCAGCTGAGCCCAGCAGCAGATGCTTCGGATTGTTCGGATCGACAGCGATGCTCGACACGCGACCGCTCACGTCAACCCGATTCGTTCCGTAAGTCTGTCCCTTGGGAATAACTGATGGTCCAATAGCCTGCCAGATTGCCGCAGCTGCCGGCGGGACGGCGACGCCCGCTCTTGCCCTGCGAGTTGTGGTACGAGCCCTTCGGCTGCGTGTGGCGAGGGAAGCGGCGGCCGTGGCGATCGCTGCGGCAAAAGATCTTGCCGTGGGCGTAGTCCGTGACGCGCGCGCTACTTTGGCGGCAGATGTTGGCTTTGCCCGTAAGGCTTTTTTGGTCAGTCCGAAACGCGGTCGCGCGGATTTCGGCACAGCGAAGGTCGCTACGACATCATCGTTCAGTATCGGATTACGCGCTCCGAGGTAAGTAAATAATCGCTGCAGCGCCTTACCGCCTTGGGGCGACTTGCGTTTCTTCTGCTTGGTGCGCCGGTCAAATTTTAAATCAATCTTACTTCTCATTGAAAGGCACCCCCTTTTTCAGCGGTGCATCCTTTTTCGAGACCTTTGCAGATTTATTTTTCTTTTTACCCGGAACGACTTCTTTCGGGCGGCGCGCCTCCTCGAACATTCGCAGTCGCTCTAGTGCGCGTCCACCAGCGGGTTCAGGTGTTTTGTCGCCGCGACGTCTGGTCATTTTACTCTCCTTGCCACGGATGTTCCCATGAAACTGATAGGAATTGACGTCATAGTGTGTTTACAGCACGCAAGTTACACGTCACTGGGCTAGGACTTCTACGGCTCACCCCATCTTTGCCGTGAAAATCCTCAACGAGAAAACAGCGTTCGATCACTTTTTTTGGCTTCCGGAGGCAAATATGGTTCAAGCCACTCCAGTTTGCCGTCGATTGGCGTCGGCTTCAATAGCGTCAGCGGTTTGCTTGTTTGGGTTGCTGGTCATCGCAATTCCTTTTGAAATGCTACCGTCTCGGTCCTAACAATCGCCCTTTAGTTTTGAGTTGCTATCTCACATTGCAATCTCCCTTTCGATGAGTTTGATTTCAAGGCTGCTGCCATGGCTTGTAGTCAACTCAAAAACATTTGTCAGGTAAGAAATTCTTATTATAAGAAAAACTTATAACAGGGCTTCCGGATGGAACGCGGAGCTATGCGGACAAGCTTTTGGATATTTCGGCTGGATTCCCGATAGAAGCATTCGGGAATGACGGACGGTTACAGGCCTGAGAATAGTTGTACGTAAGGACTGCCGGCAACGACCCCGCGGAGATCGAAAGGCCCGAATCGTTCGGACTCGGGGCTTTTGTGGTTGGATAAAAATTGCGCGCCCGAAATTCTACACCCCTCCGAATCCTTCATCCTGCGCCTCCGCCAACAGCCACGGATCTTTGATCTCCGTGGTTGGCCCTTTGCCGGCGAGCACGTTGGCGACTTCGCGCGCCGCATGGGTTTGGCAGTCGACGTAAGATTCGTCCGAGTTGGCTGCGGTGTGGCAAGTAACGATCACATTCGGCAGCGTGAGCAATTTATGATTTGCCGGCAGCGGTTCCGGTTCGGTGACATCCAATGCGGCCCCCGCTAACTCGCCGGCGACTAGAGCGTCGTACAACGCATCGGAGTCGACGAGCCCACCGCGCGCGCAGTTGATTAAATAGGCCGTGTTCTTCATCGCCTTGAATTGCGGCGCACCGAACATGTGGCGCGTCTGTTTGGTCAACGGCGCATGCACGCTGATGAAGTCCGAAGTCGCGACCAGCTCGTCGAAGGAAACCATCTTCACGCCCATGTCCTGAGCGATTTTCGGATCGAGATACGGGTCGTAGGTTTGCACGTTGAGCCTCATGCCTTGCGCGCGCGGCGCGACTTGCTTGCCGACATGGCCGAGACCGACGATGCCGATGGTTCTTCCCTGGATTCGGTAGACGCGCCCGCGATACGCGTGCAGCTCGGCGGTGTGGCGCCGCCATTTACCGTCGCGCACGTACTGATTCATGCGCATGAGCTTGCGCGAAATCGCGATCAACAGGCCGATGGCCTGCTCGGCGACTTCGATGGAATTACACCCCGCGGCGTTGCAGATGATCAAGCCATGATCGGTCGCGGCTTTGAGATCCATGCGGTCTACGCCGACCCCGGTGCGGCAGACCACCTTGCAACGTTTAAGCTGCGAAATAATCTCGCGCGTAAGCGGCACGGACCCATGCATGATGATACCGTCGGCGTCTTTGCCCATTTCGACTACTTCTGCGTCGTTGGTCGGCCGCCGGATCGTCATATCGGCGTCGATCTCGGCGAGAATCGGTTTGATCAAATTCACCGGCACGTGGTTGCTGCCAAAATAAACTACGTGAAACTTGCTCATCTTGGTTAAACCTCCAGTCCGTATAGGCGCGTCGGATTATCCCACAAAATTTTCCGCCGCGCGTCAGTTGAGATTCGATCGTTGGTCGTTAGATCGCCGACCGTGCGGTCGGGGAACTTGCCGATGCAGTCGCTGTGCGGATAATCGGTCGCGATCGTCAAGTAATCTTCGCCCACATGCTCGATAAAGACCGGCGCGAGCTCTTCTCCAGCTTCGCAGCTCGCCCAACATTGGCGCTTGAAATAAAAGCTCGGTTTTTCTCTGGTGGTTTTGGCCTGGCCCTGTCCTTCGTGTTCCCAATGCTCATCCATGCGCTCGAGCCAAAAAGGGACCCAGCCGCAACCGGATTCGAGATAGGCGACTTTGAGCCTGGGAAATTTTTCCAAAACCCCGTCGGCGCACATGTTCAACGAGGCAAGCATTTGTTCGAGCGGATGGCAGGCGATGTGGCGGCCAAACTCGCTGTAACGATCGGCGCCTGCTTGCGGCAGCACCGTGCGCGCCCCTTCGTGTACACAGACGGTGACGCCAAGATCGGCCGCGACTTCGTAGATGGGAAAATAATCCGGGCTCGAAAGCGTCCGGCCGCAGAGCTTGTTTGGGCGCCAGAAAATTCCCACGAGCCCGAGTTTCTCTTTGGCGTAGCGCAGCTCCTCAACCGCGCGCGCCGGATCTTGCAGCGGAATGAGACAGACGCCATGAAGCCGTTTTCGATCGTAACTGCAATAATCCGCCAGCCAGGTGTTATAGGCGCGGCAGATGGCGGCGCTGAGCTCGGGGTCGAGATTGTCACGCCACATAATATAGAGACCAAGGGTTGGGAAGAGCACACTTATGTCGACGCCTTCTCGATCCATGTCGCGAACGTTGGATGGGGCATCGAACTTGGCGGCTAACGCGTCGGCAAAAGTCTCGCGCCATCGTTTTGATCCGGCGAAGGTGAAACCGTAGTCCTGCTGTTTCGTCGTGTCACGCAGTTTATCGGCATCGGAGATCGGTTCGCCATCGATGGAGCGGAACGACTGGTTCGGCCCTTCGATCTTGACGCGCCCGCGAAATTTGACAGGTAAATATTTGTCGAATAGATCGGACGGCTCCAGCACATGACGGTCGGCATCGATGACCTTAAATCCATCTCTCATGGTTTAACTCCTCTTCTATGATCCGTCGCGGAGATTGCGGCAGCGACCGACAATTCACCGAGAATCAGTTTTCATAAATAGGACGACTCCATGGAGGGAGTCAACAGGATTGGCCGGATGTGAGATATCCTGCCGCGGGCAACCGATATTGGCGATTTGATGATGGCAATAGCCGTCGGGGCAAGGCGCGCCTTGCCCGACGATTTCCCAAACGTGGACTGGGCGCGGCGGATCGTAGTAAAGTGAGCGCGCTTCTATGAACGTTCGCCGCACGAGACTAGTCACCGGTCTGATCCTCCTGACCTATCTGACGACTCACTTCGTCAATCATTCGCTCGGTCTGATCTCGCTTGGCGCCATGGAGGCGGGGCGAGCGTGGTTCTTGGCTTTGTGGCGCAACCCGGTCGGCACCACCGCGTTATACAGTTCTCTACTAATTCATTTTGGGCTGGCGTTGTGGGCGATCTATCAACGCCATCATCTGCGCATGCCGTTGTGGGAAGCGCTGCAGCTTACGTTGGGTCTTTGTATTCCTCCGCTACTCGCGGTCCATTTTGTCGGCACGCGCCTGACCTACGAATGGTACGGAGTAGAGGATTCCTACGCGAAAATCGTTTTGACGTTGTGGAAATTGAGCCCCATTCACGGCGTCAGGCAGGCGCTTCTCATCGTGATCGCGTGGATCCACGGCTGTATCGGATTTCACTTTTGGCTACGACTCCGTCCCTTGTATCCACGCTATGCCGCGCTGTTTTTCATGGTTGCACTACTATTACCGGTCTTGGCGTTGCTGGGTTTCGCCCAGGCGGGGCGCGAGATCGATTTTTTGATCGCCCGCGACCCCGGCTGGGTCGAGCAGACGAAGCGAACGGCTAACGCTCTAAGCGTCGACGAAGGCCAAGATCTGGTCAGCGTATACAATGGCATTATTGTCGGCTTCTGGGCGTGTCTCGGCGGCGTGTTAGTCGCAAGGACGATTCGCCAGGCAAGTCAGCGACGCAGCAGAGTTCGGATTACCTATCCGGAAGGGCGGGAGACCCAAGTGCCGCGAGGCTTTTCCGTATTGGAAGCCAGCCGCTTTGCCAGATTCCCACACGCCTCGGTTTGCGGCGGCCGCGGCCGCTGCTCGACCTGTCGCATTCGAGTGACGCACGGATTGTCAAATTTGCCGCCGGCAAGCGCCTCGGAACAAAGAGTTCTACAACGCATCGGCGCGCCGCCCAACGTCCGGTTGGCTTGCCAGCTTAGACCGGAGGGAAATATTTCAGTGACCCCACTCCTGCCCGCCAACGCGCAGCCGAGCGACGGCTTCGCACAACCGTCTTATCTGGCGGGGCAAGAACGGACGATTGCCGTGCTGTTCGCCGATCTACGCACGTTCACCGGCATCGCCGAACAGAAGCTACCCTATGACCTGGTTTTCTTATTGAACAGCTACTTTGAGGCTGTTGGTGAAGCGATCGTCGGTGCGGGTGGCACCGTGGATAAATTTATCGGTGATGGCGTGATGGCATTATTCGGAGTCGATAGCGGTCCCGAAGAAGGGTCGCGTCAAGCTCTCGCGGCCGCCAAGGCGATGGTCGCCAATGTCAGCGCATTGAGCCAAGCGCTGGCCGAGGAATTGGCCGAACCGCTGAAAATCGGCGTCGGCATTCATTGCGGACCGGCGATCGTCGGTCGCATGGGTTACGGCTCGACGGTTCATCTCACCGCGATCGGCGATACGGTGAATGTGGCGAGCAGACTACAGGATCTGACCAAAGAATATCGTTGCCAACTGGTCATTTCTGAGCAGGTCGCAGAGCAGGCGGGGTTAGTCGTATCTGCGTTCCCGCGACATGAGCTGACCGTGAGAAATCGCCGTGAAGCGCTGGCGATTTTTGTCGTGGAAGATGTCGAAACGCTGGCGACTGGCGGACGCACCGCGGTCACTTAGAATCAACTAATTCCGTTGCTTGCAATTTTTACCTTTTCTTACCCTCGCCCTCTGGGAGAGGGAAGGGTGAGGGTACAACTTCGTGGCGCTTGCCCTCACCCGCCGCTGCGCGGCGGCCTCTCCCACTGGGCGAGGCAAAGAAAAGAGGACGCATCGCTCGACTCTTCTGAAGTAGATGACTCTCAACTCACCTTGGCCCTCGGCGCGAGACCGGCCGTGGTATCGCCGAGCACCACGCCGTGATCGATGCCAAGGGTTTTGATCCAGCGCTGCTGGCCGAGCGTCAACGCGATGAAAAATCCCAGCTCGACCAACTCGGGGATCGAGAAGTGCTGGTGCAATTTCTCCCACAGAGCGTCGTCGGCAATCTCGGAGTTCCACGCGATCGCGCTGGTATAGGTCAGCGCGACTTTCTCCCGCTCGCTGAACTTGTTCGAGTCACCGAAGTTGAGCAGCTCATCGTACTTTTCTTCCGTTAGTCCTTGCCGTCCAGCCTGGACGGAGCGCTGCACGCCTCAATACTCGCACTGGATCGACTTCGAGACGTAAACCCGGCAGAGCTCCTTGAGTGCGTGATCGGCGACGCCGTTGCGAAACGTGAGATCCCACGCTTGCGAAAAAGCGCGAATGACGTTGGGCACATGGGCGCGAACAGCTTGGCTCTCAGGCCGCGGCGTGCCCTCGCGGCGAGCGCGTTCGAGATAGCCCCTGATCTCCGGATCACTGACGGTTTCAGGATCGACGTAAGGAATGTGCGGCATGAATCACCTCCGATAAATGCTCACTTTTTAAATGTTTGACAGAACTACTCCATCAAAGTTTGTCGCGCCAAGACGCCAAGGCGCAAAGTAAATTATTTTTCTATTTCTCCGAACTTGGCGTGCTTTGCGTCTTAGCGAGAGTCATCTCTTTTTTGATTCCGTAGTCCATATTGCAACTGAAAAGTTCTAAATGTGTTTGGTTAGTTTTTCCCAGCGCAGCAAACCACCGCTGTCACTGCAATCCTAGCAATCTGGCGGCATTGCCGCCCATGACTTTTTCTTTGTCCGCGGCGGCGAGGCCGTCCATCGCGTTAATGACCGCAACTTGGCCGGCGTCGATCATCGGCGTCGGGTAATCGGTGCCCAATAAGACGTGATCGCTGCCCATCGTCTTGATTAGAAATTCCAGCGACGCGGGATCGAAGACGCAAGTGTCGAAATACATGCGGCCCAGATATTCGTAGATCGGCCGGCTGATAACCGCCCGCGCTTCGTGCCGGCTTTTGTGGCCGTGGCGCCAGCGGCCGCGAATCCACGGCGAATAACCACCGCCATGGGCGCAACAGATTTTCAATGCCGGCAGGCGCTCGAGCACACCGCCGAAAATCAAGCTCGCCTGCGCGATGGTCGTCTCCAGCGGGTTGCCGATTAAATTGACCAGCGCGTATTTCCTCAGCCGATCGGCGGCGGCAACTTCGTGCGGGTGAATGAATATGAGCACGCCGTGCTCCTGGGCGCGCTCGAAGAACGGAAAGTACTCCGGCTCGTCTAAATTTTTTCCGGCGTGGCTGGCCGGGATCAGCACCGACCGCATGCGGTGCTGCTCGACGATCCGGTCGAGTTCGCGGATCGCCTCGCCGACGTCCTGGAACGGCACGATGCCCATTCCCACCATACGCCCGGGATAGCGCCCGGCGTCTTCGGCGACCGCATCGTTAACGACTTGGCAAACACGCACGCCGATGCTCGTCGGCGCCCAAAGCGGCAGCAGCGGCGGCAGCAGCGACTCGACGATCACGTCGACTTGTTCGGCGGCCATCTGGCGCAGGCGCAACTCCGCATCGATCAAGTTCGCGCGCACGCGCGTCGAACGGCCGTTGTCCTGGACAATCGCTTCGCGTCCCTGATCATCTTTCTCGATGTGACAGCCCATGCTTTTCGGATCGCGCCGGATTGCTTCCAGGTACTTAGCCGGCGCGGTATGGCTGTGGATGTCGACTCTCATTATTTCACCTCGTACCAAGAACAACCACGCCATTATACAAATAACCTAGGCTCATTGCCTGCTCGCGAACTGTTTAAAGATGCCATCTTCGTCGAGCTTTTTGAGAAATTTCAGCTCAATGAAGTCCGCCGGATTGCGTCCTTTGAGCGCGGGGCGCTGTTCGGCGAGGAAATCGAGAATGAACTTGATGCCCTCCGGAGAGGGCGTCAGCGTAACGTTCAGATGTTTCGCGAAAGTCTCCTGGGCTTGAATCAGAGCCGGATCGTCTTTTGAGACTCGCATGTACTTGGCGATCACCGGCAGCGCCTGTTCGGGTCGCGTCCGGTACACATAAATCGCCTCCGATGTTGCTCGCAGCACGCTGAGAATTACGTCGGGGTTCGCATCGCTGTATTTGCGCGTGGCGACAATCGAAAGAGTCGGAAAAGGGAAATCAAGACTTGCAAGATCGAAGATCTCGCGAAAACCCATGCGACTGGCCAGGTGAGTGGTTGGAGCCGTGAGCACACCGGCGGGGAATCTTCCCTGCACCAGCGCGTTCAGCACATCGGGGGAGCCTCCGGATGCGAAAAGCGTCACGTCTTTGTTCGGCGCCCAGCCGAACCTACTCAGAAACAGCAGCGCAGCGAAGTAAGTGTTTCCGCCGATCGTACCCGTCGCAAGCGTTTTCCCCTTGAGGTCGTTGATCTGCTTGATCTGCGGACTGGCGTGCACGGCGAAGTTGAGCCGTGAAAAGATGGTGCCGAGGATTGCGACGTCGGCGCCTTGGGCCGCGGCGGCGACGGTGGCCGCGCCGCCGACTTGGGAAACATCGATCGAGCCGCCAAGCATGGCTTGAATCGGCCGCGCGCCCGACACATAGACCAACTCGGTATCGAGACCATATTTCTCGAAAAGCTTCAGGTCATGAGCAATCCAAAATGGTGGATTCGCGTAGGCAAAAGCGCTGTACGCCAATCTAATTTTTTTCAAGGGCGCGGCGGCGAAAAGCATCGGTGAAAAGACAAATGACGCCGACAAAATAACCGTCAAGCTTGTCCAAAAGTGAGTTCTTTTCGCCACGGCAAGGAAAGACATATGGCCAACGCCATCCTTTCGTCAAGTTCCTTGGCAAAGAGGCCGTTCACTCTGCGGCGAGTATTGAAAGCGCTCAATACGGAATGCGACGATCAAATTAGATGATCTATCGATCACGTCGTGGGATAATTGGAACAGCGCGGCTTATGAGTCGGTGTAGGCGCATGTGGAATAGAATGAAAGAGGATGGGGGATGAAGGACGAGAGCGGCGCTCTTTCCCGGCACGTGATTTTAAGTCGCTTTTACGCTTTCCGTCCGGCGCCATTCTGAAATGATATTCTCAAGCTGCCCCATGACCTCCGCCTCACTCTTGGTGAGATCCATCGGTTTGCCAAAGGGCTGCGGCACATCAATGCCGGTGGACCAGTAGACTTCCACCGAATTGCCATCGGGATCCTGGGCGTAGATGCTGACGGTATTGCCGTGGCTGACCACGCGGTTGATCGGCACATTGTTTTCAACAAAGACCCGGTAAAAGTCTTTGACATCTTTTAAGCTGGCGCAGTGAAACGAAATTTGTTGCAGCACGTTGACTTTGCCATCGTCGTTGCGGCCCGGCGCCAGCAATAGCTCGTGGTGTTCCGCCAGCCGGTCCTGGGCGGTCATAAAAACGGCGCCCCTCGGGCTCCTATCGCTAACCTGGAGACCGAAGATATCCCGATAAAAGGCGACCGATCGCTCGATGTCGCGGACATAAACACCGATGTGACCCAGCGACGTGACTTTGGGCATAAAACCTCCTGCTCCGCTGGATTCTTAAACGCGACGGTGAATGATGTCAACGCTTCAGGTTTCGTTAGAATTATGAGCTGGGGGATATTGGGATCTCTTCGTTTGGTTCGATCTTATTGACGACCAGGCCGGACAGCAGCTTAGGATAGAAATAGGTCGACTTTTGCGGCATTTTCTCGCCGCCGGCGACAATTGTCTGGATCTCTTCTGCCTTTGTCGCGTTCAAGATAAACGCGGCTTGGTAATCTTCTTTTTCCAGCGACTGGAGCACCAAGTCTTCGTCCTGCGAATAGCGAATATTTTCGCCCTTTACCTGCTCGTTTGGCGCCATGCCAAGAATGTGCTCGAGAATCAGTAAGTGCAGCGTGCTCACATCGAGCTCTCTCAATGGCGCGCTTAGATCCTTCGCGAGACGCTGCATCATGCGCTTGTTCTTAAGCCGCAAGATTAAGTAGCGCGGGTCGCGCTTGAAGCTGGCGCCGACAACGCGGTGCTTCTTGGCGGCCGTCTTCAGCGCTTTGAGAAATGAAATTTTTCCTTCGGGCGTCTTGGGGTGCTGTTCGACGTAAAAATAGGTTTGCAGCGCTTCTTCCAGCTCGAGAAACGGTTTGTGGGAGTATCCGCGCACTAGGCGATGCGTTGGCATAATGACGACGTTTTCGTCGTTGATGTTGGCGAAATAGGCCATGATGAAGTTGAAGGCTTCGCGGCCGTTCCACTGCCCCCGTTCACGGCGCATCCAATCACGATAACTCAGCGTTGCCTCATAACGGTGATGACCATCGGCGATCAGCAGCTGCTGGTCGCTCATTTCCTGTTGAACTTTCTCGATCAATTCAGCATTGGCGATACGCCAGAGCCGGCACTGCTCGCCGTTGTCTTGTTCGATTTCGATGGACGGTTCGACGCCTTCCACTTCCACGGCGAGCATTCGATTGATCGACTGCTTTGGCTGGGAGTAGAGCGCGAGGATCGGACTGAGTTGGGCGTGACAGGCGAGCATAAGTTTCAAGCGGTCCTCTTTGGGGGCATCCAGGGTCTTTTCGTGGGGTCGTATGTCACCGCTGGAAAAATCTTGCAGCTCGGTTAGAGCTAGAAAGCCTTCGCGGATTTTCTGTTCACCGCTTTTGAGCTTGAAACGATGGGACAGAAAGTAGATGGCCGGCGTCTCGTCCCGTTCGAAAATTCCCGTGGCGAGCCATTCGCTCAGCAGTTGCGCCACGGCGGAATACGAATCCGGTTCCTGGCTCAGGTCCAACCGGATAAAATTGTAGGGCGATTTCTTGTAGAGCCTTTCTTGCTCTTCCTTGGAGATGACGTCGTAAGGGGGGGCGACGACTTTACTGAGGTCGCGAACTTTCTTCTGATTGTAAAACAGCCCGCGAAACGGCGCGATGCGTATCATGATTTATTCGCTCGACAGCAAATCTAGCTCTCTCTGGCAACGCCGAGATTCATGGTTCCGATGCCTTCAATCTCGGCTTTCAAAGCATCGCCCGGCTTGAGCTTTTCTTGAAACTCGGGCGAATCGGGATTTCCGGTCGTGATTAAATCGCCCGGATACAAGGTCGTCACCTGTGATAAAAAACTTACCTGGGTGGCGATGTCATTGATCATCGCGTCGGTCTTTGCCGATTGTTTGAGTTCGCCGTTGATCCAAAGTTTCATCCAAAGATTGTGCGGGTCGGATATTTCATCCTTGGTGGTGATCCAGGGTCCGATCGGCGCGAAGCTTTCAAAACCTTTGCGCACGTTCCGTGTACCCGAGAGGTTTTTGCTTAAGCCATAGCCACGCGCAGTCACATCGAGCATGATCGTGTAACCGAAAATAGCGTCGAAGGCCTGCTCTTTGCTAAGGTGGCGCGCTTTTTTCCCGATGACGACACAGAGCTCTAGTTCGGGAAAGATCGAATCGGCGTTTTTCGGAATCAATATTTTATCCTCTGGCCCGGCAATCGCGGAAGGGGGCTTCAAGAAAATATTTTCGAGGAGCTCATCCGGCGAGGTTTTGCCGGCGGTCCCTCTGCCCCGGGCGTCGCCCAGTCCCGCGCTGCCGCGCTTATAGTTGCCGGCCGCCGCCCAGATCTTGGAAGGATTTTCCACCGGTGGCTTGAGCAATTTCGCATCGAGCGCGGTGCCCGTATCTCTGGAAGCGATGTTTTCCAGCTGACGCTTGATGGCATCATAGGCGGCGATGAGGTCCACCATCGTCGGTTCCTTGGGCAAGGCGCCGTCGCGGCTCAGCGTTTCGCCGACAGGAATTAGCCTGTCATTTTTCACAATCGTAAGATCATTCGGTTTGATCGTCGCTAATTTCATGTGCGGCTCCTTTCGATCCAACATTTTCAATATCTGGAAGCAGTAACTTTGACAAGAAGGGTGCTTATGCATTGGGCGCAAAATCCATCGGCATTTGATACGCCACTATCGCTGTGGCATAAAAAATTGTGCCTGCCTCGTGGTTACAGCTTTCGGTTCGCACCGGCGCCGCAAACATTGACGCGCTGTCGAACTTTTTGATCGAGCGCGGCTCTCCCGGAGTGGTCCTCAAGAGGAACGGTGTGGATGCGTTTTTTGTTCACTCTCGTGCTGATGCCTCGTTACGAACGGATATCCGGCATTTTCTGGGCGGGATCGCTCAGCTTTCTTCCTTCAGAGGTAAACCGCGTCTAGAATGGAAAATCATCAAAGAAGAAAACTGGCAACACTCCTGGAAGCGTTTCATCAAGCCGCGGCGCGTCGGTAACTTATTCTGGGTAACGCCGCCGTGGCTCAAGCCACCGAATTTTCGCCGCCGTCAGGTCATCACCATTGAACCAGGCATGGCCTTCGGCACCGGCACGCACGCAACCACGCGTGGCTGCATGGAATTCCTTGAACTGGCTGCCGATCGGCTTCGCGCCGGTGAATTCACGGCGCTCGACGTGGGAACGGGTTCCGGAATTTTGGCCATCGCTTTGGCTAGATTAGGGGCGAGAGCCATTTGGGCGATCGACAACGACGGCGTCGCGCTTACGGTGGCACGCGAAAATTTGCGCGCCAACGGGGTGGCGAAACGAGTTCACTTGTCGGGAATCAAACCGAGCGGTGTCAAAAGAACCTTTTCGGTCGTGGTCGCCAATTTAACCGCGGAGACGATTCTCGGGGTCGCAGCCGTGCTCGAGAAAAAGGTTGCGCCGAAGGGATATTTAATTCTATCGGGGATCTTGCATCAGAAAGCGGGTGAAATTACGCAGCGCTTCGCCGTCAAATTCAAAACCGTCAAACGCAAGCGCGCCCGTGAGTGGCAGACGCTGCTGTTACAAAGAAAATAAAGCCCATGGCGCGTTTTTTTGTGCCGAGAAAAAATTTGCGCGACAATCGCGGGCTTATCGACGGTCAGGAATTGGTTCATTTAAGGAAGGTGCTGCGATTGGGACCTGGCGACCCCATCACGCTATTCGACGACAGCGGATGGGAACATGAGGCGGTGATTCGCGCTCTCGGAGCGCAACAGGGCGAGCTCGAAATTCTTCGCTCTTACCAGCCCGAGCGCGAGTCGCCTGTACAAATAACGTTGGCGGTTGCATTGACCAAGGGCGAAAAAATGGACTTCATTGTGGAAAAGGCGACGGAGCTCGGCGTGCAAACCATCATTCCGTTCGTGTCGTCCTATTCCATACCGCGGTTAGACGAGAGCAAGATCGTCAAGCGCGGCGAGCGCTGGCAGAAAATCGCTCTTAGCGCGGCAAAGCAGTGTGGCCGAACGCGCATGCCCGAAATCTCGCCGGTGTTTGAATACCGGAAATTGGTCGATGATGCC
Source organism: Verrucomicrobiia bacterium (assembly GCA_035637295.1). GTDB lineage: Bacteria > Desulfobacterota > Binatia > UBA9968 > UBA9968 > DP-20. Next base: position 7,696 of record DASPXM010000399.1, on the reverse strand, counting down.
CCGCCGCAAACACTCAAGTTGATTTTCTGGGAAAAGGAGCGCCAGCGATCGCTCTATCAAGTTCACGAGCAGCGCGGCGACGTCGAAGCGGTGCTGATCGTTATCGGACCGGAGGGCGGTTTCACGACAGAGGAAGCTCAAATGGCCCAACGGCAAGGTTTCGAACCGGTCGAGTTAGGACGGCGCATTCTCCGCGCCGAAACCGCGGCAGTGACGGCGATCGCGTTGGTGCAGTTTCTCTGGGGTGATTTACGCTAGCTCGGCCTTGCTTCGGCTGTCGGCTTTCTCTAGCATAAATCTTCACCTCCAGTTTGGTTGACGAATCTATGAAATGTCAAAACTGCGAAGCACCGGTCCTGATGTCGGATGAATATTGCGAGAAGTGCGGCGCTAAGTTGTTGCACCGCAGGGTCTTCCCCAACACTCCAAGACGTGAGGAATTTACCTTGACGCCGGAAGAGCCGTCGATCGAGTTTGAAAAACAGACGGCGCATGACGATTGGCGCTTTGAATCACATCCCGAGTTTGAAACAACACCGGAGAGAGTCGAATCGCCGAGTGATCTCATTGGGAACCTCCGCTGGGGCGGTTTCTTTCGGCGTGTGGGTGCATGTCTTATCGATGTCGTGATGATTATTTTGCTGTTTGCGCTTATGAGCATTCTGGCCTACATCGGCTACAAAGTCGGTTTGACGGCCCACGACCGATCGATCTCATGGAGCAATGCTGCGCCGCTCATGACGTTTTTGACTTTTGCTGGGATGGGCTTAACCACGGCGTACTTTGTCGTTTTTCATGGTATGGAAGGGAAAACGATCGGTAAGTGGCTGCTCGGTTTGCGCGTGGTGGGCCCCGGCCAGGCGGCGCTTACTTATCGCCAGGCATTGCTTCGTTGGCTCGGAACCGTCGGATTTGGCATTGTGTCATTGGGATTGAGCTTTTTGTGGATTCTATGGCAGCGGGAAAAGCGCGGCTGGCATGATTTCTTGGCGCGCACCTGGGTGATTCGAGACTAAAATAACTCTGACTGAAAAGGCTATGCAGAATCTAAAAATCGGCGTGGTCATGGACCCCGTCGATAAGATCGACATCGATAAGGACACATCGTTTGTCTTGATGCTGGAGGCGCAGCGGCGCGGCCATGAAATTTACTTCATGGAACTCGATGATCTGTTCATCCGTGGCGGCACACCCGATGGACGCTATCGGCGGCTTGAGCTAGCGCGCGCGACGCCGCATTACCGCCTGGGCGAATCTAGGACCGGCTCGTTAGAGGAGTTTGACAGTGTTTGGATGCGCAAAGACCCGCCGTTCGATCTTAAGTATTTCTTCACGACTCATCTGCTGAGTTTGGTCGACCAGAGCAAGTGCTTCGTGATGAACGATCCAAAGGGTCTGCGCGAGGCTAACGAAAAGCTTTATGCGTTGCGTTTTCCCGAACAAATTCCGCAGACGCTCGTGACCAGCGATATGGCGCGTCTTCGAGCATTCATGAGCGAGCTAGGGGGTGAGATGATCATCAAGCCGCTCGACGGCTGCGGCGGCAGCGGAGTATTTTATTTGAACGAGCAAGACCGCAATACCAACTCTATCCTCGAAGCCGCCACCGACACCGGCCGGCGGTTGGTAATGGGACAGCGGTATTTGCCCGAGATCCGCCAAGGCGACAAGCGGATCATCGTCCTCAACGGCGAGCCGTTGGGGGCGGTGCTGCGGGTTCCACTCGAAACGGAAACCCGCGGCAACATTCATGTCGGCGGCCAATGCGTGAAGACGGAGGTAACCGAGCGCGATCGGGAAATTTGCGCGGCGCTGGCGCCGCTGCTCCGGGCAGACGGGCTCTACTTCGTCGGCTTGGATGTGATTGGCAGTTATCTCACCGAAGTCAACGTGACCAGCCCGACAGGAATTCAAGAGGTCAACGCGCTTAATCACGTTTGCCTGGAGCGCAACGTCGTCGACTTCGTCGAGCAGCAAGTCGAAAAACGCGTACGCCCGTAGTGATTAACTTGACTCCCGAAAACTTTTAAGCAATATTTCAGTTTCCAATCTTTCGGCCAGGTAGCTCAGTCGGTAGAGCAGAGGACTGAAAATCCTCGTGTCGGCAGTTCGATTCTGTCCCTGGCCACATTTCCCTCCTTCTGGAAGTCGCTAGGGTTTTAAACTTCATTCTTTATGATCGTGTAAATCTTCGCGCTGCGTGAACGCCAAAGTTTTAAGCGAAGTATCCTCACGACGAGCGAACAGCCGCTCGCATTTCAAAGAGGCTAATAGCAGGGTGGGTTACGTCTCGAAGTGTCACGGATTCGTTCTGCAACGAGAGCTCAGGCCACAAATCGATAATTAAATTAAGTAGCCAGTCCGAGCTAGTTCCTTTTTCATTTCCTCGGCAGGGACCTTCAGTTTTTCGTTTTCAATGCCGCCTATTCGAAATTTTTGCTTGGCTCGCGGCGTGAGGCTTGGTAAAACCCACGATCAAGAAAGCGATGGACTACGAAGATTATTCTGGGTGGGACAATGATGGAGACGAGGAGGATTCGTATGAGCAGGATGTTCGTGAAAAGCTCATTGAGTTTTTTGAGAAAAACCAAAAGAAGGTTTTCTTTTCGCGTCAGTTGGAAGTTAAGTTAGAGGACAATTACTTTCACTGGATCACGAATCGAGCGATACGTGCGCTGATTGTAGACGGTGGAGGCAGCGAGTGTGGTAAAGGTGGTTGAGGAATATTCAAACCCGAATATTGCAGGAGCGATAGGCCTGCATGGTGAGACGATGGTATTAGAGGGTTTTGCGAGAAACGAGTTTGTCATGAAAGGGCGGAATGCAAGATCTTACGGAGGGAAGGAGTGTTCGAAGAGAACGGGTCACGTTTGCAGCGCCGAACCGGTGGAGATTCGCCGATAGGGAGGCCACCAGTACCCATCCAATTGAGCCAGCGCTTTGGGATTTTGCCTGGCTTTCTGATTGTTCTGGATGCCGCCGTCAATTGCCTGGTTAAACGTGACCAATAGCGACACGTCGCTTGCAATGATTTCGGCCAGCACGCGCATAGCCGTGCTGATGCGCGCCTCACCACCCTTGTCGCTGAGCAATCCCCTAAGATGTCCTCTCGAATCGCCTGTTCATCGGAGGTTAATGCGCCGTTAGCTCTCTGGGAGATGCCGGCCAGACCGTGCTTGAAAGCATTCTGGTTTGCTGGTGGACCTGATTTGCCGCGAATCCCGGCCATTGGAGATAGCATAGCGAATCGAGTGCGATTTTTTCCCCTGAATTGGCGGAGCTATTCGGCTCTCTCAGTATTGAATAAGCGTCTAGCGATGACACAGCCCGTTTGTTAAACTTAAGTCATGTTTGCACAAAGGAAAAAGAACATAGCTAAAAAGCCTTTGCTACTGCGGTTGGGTATGTGAAGACCATCCAAATCAACCTTGGGGGGCATGAAGGCTGCGGAGGTGCGGGGGAATTGTGTAAAAACCACAGTGCAACAAAGATCCGGACTCTATTTTCCGATCCGTCGAATGTCAAGGTAGAGCCCGGAAGAAGAAAACCAGCAGTTAGTAAACCTTCCTCAACCCTTAACCTCTAGAGAAAAGGAGGAATCGATTATGGAAGAGAACGAGAAACGCAGCCTGCTCGGCAAAGGAATGCACGTTGGAGAGCGGCTGGCGGAAGTGGGAGACGAAGCCACGCGCTTGAAAACCGCAGCTTCTCACGCCGTCGAAGATGCTGTGACTGAGGCCAAGCGGTTGGCCAAGCGCAGCCGTTATGCCGCTGAAGACTTGATGGAAGATGCGGCACATCGCGTCAAGCGCGATCCGCTACGCTCAGTAGTCCTCGCCTTGGCGATCGGCCTCGGCATGGGTGCGCTGGCTGTATGGGTGGTGACGCGCAACGCCAGAGAGTAGCCAAAAAAACGAAGAAGAGATGATTCGGGACACCGAAGAGAAGCAGTTGTAACCTACTCTCTATCGTCCTACCGAATCACCGCACAAATCTTATACGTTCAGTAGGTTGATGGATCAAAGGCTTAACGTCTGGCTTATGGAAACCCGGCACACTATTGTCTGACGTATTAGTCGCTGCTTTCATTGGAGCCTCTCCTACCTTTGGCGATGGGTTACGGCGTCACGCCTAACATTGCACGCGTGCAAAAATGGCGTGCGCCGGTTAGCTCTGACGTTGACCCTGTAATTGAATTGTTTGAATTGTATTCTCCCCCCTAACAAATCTGTCGATCCTGTATGGATTTGAATTGAGGTTGCGGCTATCAGAAAAGCTCAAAGGAGAGCGACTGGCTGACATAAGCTTTGTTAGCGCGTCGCCGAGAGGCATCGCGCTATGACGAGTTGGAGCGTGTAATGTTCTGTCTTGGCTTGCTGAAGTCCAGTAATGCGTGGGTGGGTTTGATGTCCGCGGCTTTCCTTGTGTTTGTCACGGCGGCCGGCGCTGATCGCGTCGTCGTGATCGAGGACTGGATGACAGATGCAGTGAGTCGAAGAGGGATTCCTTCGGGCTGGATCGGCGAAGCCTTTGGGCGGCGAGCCGAGTACGATTTCACGATCGAGCAACAAGTCGGCAGGCGGGTTCTCCACGTTGAGAGTCGAAACGACCATTCTACCATCGCAAGAGACATCATAGGCAAAGTGAACCTGAAGGAAACCCCAATTCTGGAATGGAGCTGGAAGGCGACCATTCTCCCTACGGGCGGCGACTTACGGCGGAAAGAAACCACCGATATGGCCGCCCAACTGTATGTTGTATGGCCGCGATTTCCCGCACTCCTTCGCTCGCGGATTATCGGATATGTCTGGGATGCGACGACTCCTGCGACGACAATCGTGAAGAGCCAAAAGACCGGGACGGTCACATTTGTGGTGATGCGATCAGGACCAGGAGACCTCGCCAAGTGGTTGACCGAGCGCCGCAATGTCGCCGAGGACTATGCGAAGATATTCGGCGAATTCCCCGATGATCCCAGTGCCATCACGATTTCGATTGACTCAAATGATACCCACTCGATAGCCGAATTCTTTATGGGGCCGATCGTTTTCCGCGCACAGTGAAAAGCCTCTCGCGTCGCGTCTACGATCCATTCTGATTTGCCGGTCTCGCAGCATAGCGAATCGGGCATGATGTGGGTTTCGTTAATTCGTTCTGTCAGACGTGAACGGATTCGAATTGCGCGCCGTTATTTTACTAGCAAAGTAATGGCAAAGTTACAAAATTCTCTTGTGCTTTCTAGCGGTTACAGGTGCTATGAGAATGTGTAATCCTCGTGTCGTTTCGATTCGATTGGCGCAATACTAGCATCTGCTTAACTTTTGTCGGTTCGCCGGGAAGTGGAGAGGCAGGTAGTGAAGAGCAGGGACACCGCGAACCTCTGCCCATTTCCGACTAGCCCAGTGGCGGGTTCGGCGCTCGCTGTCGTCAGCTTGCCGGAATGACGTTCAATTCTATTGACACCGAACACTCAGAGCGCAACTTTCTAATGCGCTGCGAGCAGCAAATATCGCGAATGCACTAATTGAGAACGAGCGCACAGCATCTTGATCAGGAGAGCACCTGGAGTAAAGTGGTTTGTTACGGAGGCCGGGAAAAAAATCATGAGGCTAATCGGAAAAGTCTGCCCGTGTTGCGGAAAGCCTGGAGCGGTCCTCTATACGACCAAAGAGCGAATTGTCTATCAGTGCCCAACCGGACACCAGTACGAAAAAAGATTTAGCAAATTCAATATCGCTACAGCGCAACCTGCCCTTCAAGAAAAGAAGCCAGATCGCCCGCTGAGCTAGTTGTCGGGGCCGCCGCGTCTCGCCGCTGGTCCTAATCTCTTGGCGGGCGCGGCTATCCCGGTTCAGTCACGGCATTGACGGCCTCGTGAAAATACGGTCTAGGAGCAGGAGCCCATGCAACGGCCGAATCAAAGATGACACCGTGGCCGTGCGCGTACCGCATTACCCGCTTGCCTCAATTTTTGGATAGAACAGCCAGTAAGCTCCGTGCGCCCGCAGGCGGCTGTACGCTCCCGCTAAGAATCTCTCCCGCTGTAACCGGCTTGCCGTAATAGGCGGCGTTAGCGTCATCTCGCGTACCTACGCCGGTGCCCTCGAGAGAAACGCCAGCAAATAGTCCCTGGCTCCGGCTATAAGTGTACACCGCTGCCTGCAAAGCTACGCCGGCCTCGGCGGTGCGTCCCACAGGACCCGCCGCTACACTCACGTTGCCGCCAAGCGTGACGTTGGCCTGTTTGGCAAACGCGTCAACAGCAGCCGGAGTATTGAGGACAATTACGAATTCGGTGATTTCGACCCCGGCTTGAAAACCAACGCCAAGTCCCCCCGTACCGATTGCGGAGGGGCTGCTCCAACCTTTTTCCGTCCGCGCAACGACAACTCCAGTACCGCCTCTGGCACTACCAATGAACCCGGCCTTTGTGACGGTGAGAATCGCCACACCCCTGGCTGCGCGCATGACGGCGGGCGGAATTCCTTTCTCCGGGATCGCTTCGAACCGTTCAATGACGGCCGCTGCTTGATCGATATCGGCCTGCATCGCATCGCGCGGAGAAACCGTAGCGCACGCGCTGAAAAATGCTGCGGCGATCACACAAATAATTGCCTTCATCCTAACAGCCTCCTTTCTTGCTGGCATTGCATCCATTCGTTGGATTCTGTGGCCTGACTGATACGGCGTTTCTGCCTACTCGGCGCGGCGTCCACCAGATCGATTTCACGTGCGAATCTTTGGGGCAAAGAATCGTCGATCTGATGCGAGATCCGAGTCGATACAGCTCATCGGGTTCGGCGTGAGGCGCCTCAATCGCAAGCCGGCGCTCCGCGTCGGCGGCTTCCTTGACCTGACCGCTTCTTCAACCAATTTTTCCTAGGCTTGGCTAGCTTAAGCGTATAACTAAAAAGCTGCGAATCAAGCTGCGTCACCGTGCGATGAAGCAGAAAGCGAAGATCCTTCTAATCCTTGCGGTGGCCTTACGACTAAATTCATCGATCCGATTTTTGCGGCAATCGAACTAAAGTCGTCCAATTAATTTTCTCGGACAATCGACCGGAGATCGTTCAGTTCAAATCCTGGCGGTTTTTTGGGCCTTTGCGTTGGTGTTGGGTTCGGATTTGGACCTTTTATCAGCCCAAGGAGCCAAGCTCGCAAGCTTGAAATTCCTCGTTGACGCTACCGACCACCTGAAGTAAAAGTCAGCTCAGCCGCTGGGGAAAGCCTGCTGCGCGAGCGTACCCTATCACCTCTTGTTTCTCCCGCGACCAAATCTCCGGCCGGTTTGCTTTTATGGCAAGCAAAAAAAGCTCAAACGACCAAAAGGCAAAGCTGCGCCGTCGCGCGGTGAAAACGTCGGCGGCTAAAGAATCTCATACGATAGCCGAACTACGCCAGCAACTCGCACAATGTATGCAGCTACAGAACGCAACCGCGAGTGAGAACGAGGTCAGGCATAGGGGTCAGGGGTCAGGCATAGAGCAAGGCATAGGGGTCAGGACTCTTGATTCTTATAATTGTCTTTGGTAAATGCTGGGGTCATGGCACGGCTGCTGCGGATTGAATACGGCGGAGCGCACTACCACGTGACCTCGCGGGGCAACGAGCGCAAGGCGATCTTTCGCGACGACACAGACCGGGAAAAGTTTCTCGAGTTGATCGGGCGGGCGGTAGAGCAGTTTGATATTCGCGT
>DASPXM010000398.1:0-3824 GCA_035637295.1 Verrucomicrobiia bacterium | reverse complement strand
GTTTCTCTTCCTTCCTTATCTTTGGGCGCTCGGTCGAATGTAAACAAATCCATTTCGTCGGACGGAAAAGGATCTTCAAGGGTGAGCGTTGACGGGATGAACCTCTTCCCGATAACACCGTGGGCGCGCAATTCGGTAGCGCGAAAAGTGAGGCTGAAAAGCACGCCCAGAATGATCGCAAAAAGTTGCTTCATGGACCCCTCCAATAAATGTTGGACCGCGCACGTGGTCACGGTTTATAAAGTAACAGGGCCGAAGACAGACTAAATTCTGACAGCCTGTTGGTGGTTCAGGTGATCAGACTATTGGAGGAGCGCGGATTTGAAATGCGGCAGTGAGGAACTCGTGTTGGTCGGTGTTCTCTTGGGAGACGGAAATATTTTCTATAACGTGGGTCAGCGCCAGCAGTTCGATTTGTGCGGTGGGGCCGATGGCACATCGGTTGACCGACGCTTGGAAGACGCAGGTAGGTTCGTTGGGCGGTGTCTTTGGGCGGTTGCTATCGCTGTGATCGTGCCCATCTTCGTGCGCCGATGGTTGAATCTGCTCAAAGAAGTGATGCACCCGGTGGGGCGCAGTATAAACTAAGAAAAACAGAAAAAAAGCGGCCCACAAAGCGGGTGCGTTGCGTCGGAGCCTTGACCGGGGCCGATGGGGGATAGGGTTCATCTGAAAACCAATTGCGCTGATTCTATACGCGCTCCAGGAAACGATCAAGCGTGTATTGTTAGACGATCGCGAGCAAAGAAATAAGGGCACCGGTGCGGTGGAGCCGTCAGTGCTCGTGGATCGCCACCGGCTTTTTGCCGCGCACAATCAAGGCTGATTCCAATAGAAAAAACAACGCCGCTGATGTCAGCACGATCGTTGCAGCGGACGAGATGTCGAAAGAGAAGCTCAATAACATTCCCGCCGCGCCGCAAAACGCGCCGAGCAGCGGCGAGACGATCAGCAGGGTTTGAAAACGCTGCGTCAAGTAGCGCGCGATCACCGGCGGGATCACCATGGCGGCGGCAACCAACGTCACGCCGAGGATTTGCGTCGAAACGAGGACGGTAACGGCCAAAAGCATAATGAAAAGAAGGTCGATTTTACCGGTGGAAACGCCGTAAGCCGATGCGACCTCGGGATCGAATGTCGAGAAGAGTAATGGTCGACGAATCACGATGAGCGCGCAGGATACCAGGAGAGACACCAGGAGAACGATCCAGACGTCGGTATGTGTAATACCCAGAATATTGCCGAAGAGTGCGGCTTCGATATTACGCGTGAAACTTCGATGGGTCGAAATGATCGCCACGCCGAGAGCAAAACTCGAAGTCGTTACCACGCCGATGGCGGCATCCGCCCCGACCCAGCGGCGGTGGCTGATTGCATGAATTAAAACGCCGGCGAGCAATGCCCACAGGCCCCCGCCGATAAAAAAATTGATGTTCAAGACGTAGCTAAGCACAGCGCCGCCGAAAATGGCATGGGACAGGCCGTGGCCGATGTAGCTCATGCGGCGCAGGACGACGTAGACGCCGATAAAACCACAGAGCGCACCGATGACCACCGCGGCGATGAAGCCGTTGCGAAAAAATTCGTATTCAAAGGGGGTTAGAAAGGACATTACACTTGGAAGGCGTTCCAGTCGTTCCAATGGTTCCAAATGTTCCAAAGGTGAGGATCGGTCGGAGTGCAATGAACGATTGGAACGGCCAGAACGATTGAAACTATTGGAACCATTGAGCGAAATTAGTTATGCGGCGCGTGGGGACGTTCGCCGATCATGACCATGCCATCTTGGTGCAAGACCACCATCTCGCCGCTGTAGACATCTTGCAAAACCTTGGCAGTGAACACTTCGTTCGGCGGGCCCTCGGCAATCAGCCGGCGATTCAAGCACACAGCCCAGGGCAGATGGGCGGCCACCCAGTTCAAATCATGCGCTGTCAGGACGATAGCAACTCCTCGATGATTAATTTCGTGCAAAAAGTGAATCACGTCGTCGCGCGATCGGATATCGAGTCCCGATGCGGGCTCGTCGAGCAAGATCAATTCGGGATCACCCAACAAAGCCCGTCCGATGAACGCCGCTTGCTGTTGGCCGCCGGAAAGTTCCCGAATATGGCGAGCGCCGAGGCCGTCTAGATTCAACCGCTTCATGATTTCCTGGAGTTTGCGCTTTTCTTTCTCCCCGATGCCACCGAACCAGCGACTCTTGACGAAGAACCCCATGGAAATCACTTCCTCGACGGTGATCGGAAAGTTCCAGTCGATGGTTTCCAGTTGCGGCACGTAGCCGATCCGCTCCAGTGCCGAACGTTTTGATTCCCGTCCGCACAGCAGAACTTTCCCCGTCGTCGTTGATACCGCGCCGAGGATCGTGCGCAGCAAGGTCGTTTTGCCGCCGCCATTGGGTCCGACGATCGCCATAAACTGTCCCGGCCAGATCTTTAACGAAACATTCGTCAGCGCCGGCGTGGCGCCGTAGCTATTGCTGACATTCGCCAGCTCCACGAGTGGGACGCCGGCGAGGCCAGTGTAAGAGCGCTCTTCGATGCCGGGAGGATGGAGACTGTGTGGATCGCCGGGCCGATGGTCGTGCGGATTTGCCATTGGTTAGTTCTTTCTCCGATAGTCGGCGTGCGAACCGGCGACCGGCGCCGGATCGACTTGCTTCAGCGTCTCCGCCGAGCCTCCCAGGGCTTCGAACATGATCGTCATGTTTTCGATCATCATACCGATATAGGAATGCTGCGGATCGCCGGGTTTGCCGGGCAGCTCATCGTCGCGGAGCTTGTCTATATAACTGCTTTTCCCTTCGCGCGCGATCTGTTCGAGAACGGGGCTCGGAAAAACTTCCGAGCCAAAAACTGCAGGAACTTTTTCTTTGCGAATCTGTTCGATCAGTCGAATCACTTCCTTGGGGCTGGGATCGGCAAAGTCCGACGGTTGTACCGCTCCGATCACTTGGAAACCGTAGCGGCGCGCAAAATAGGGCCAGGAGTCGTGGTAGGTGAGCAGGCGTCGGTTGTTCGCGGGAATGGTTTGGGTCGCGTCTTTAATCGCTTGATCAAGCGCTTCGAGCTTCGTCATAAATTGTGCAGCATTTTGTTCGTACGCGGATGTGTTTTTCGGATCGAGGCGAATCAGCTCGTCGCGCACTAGAGTCGCATAGCGCATGGCGTATGTCGGGTTTAACCACAGGTGCGGATTCGGATGCCCCTGCTCCTTGGGAAAACTGAAGTCGTAGATGTACTCGGCTTCGGTTATCGTTTTGTCGCCAAGGGAATAGATGGATGCACCCTGTGGCAAATTTGCCCGCGCGAGCTTTAGCGTTGGGGTTTCCAGATCGAGCCCGTTCAGGATCATCAGTTGCGCGCCGGTCAGTAACCGGCTGTCCGATGGCGCGGGCTCGAACGTATGCGAATTGATTCCCTCCGGAATGATTCCGGAAACATCCGCTTTGTCCGCGACGACGTTTTCTACGATGCTTGTGATCGGCGCAACCGTCGTGACGATTTTTAATCGATGCGCGTCAACAGGATTGCGGCTTTGTTCTTTTCTCTGACAGCTTAGACTCAGACAAAGCCACGGCAAAGACAGGAGTAGTATCAACTTCACTCGCATAGCTTGTTAGGCTTTCTTGAACCCGCCAAACACTGCGCGGCTCTCGTCCTGCCAAAAACATTTAACGTCGTTGAAGCCCGCGCCGCGCAGCCACTGCATCTGATCGTCCCAGGGCGGCCGCGGCCGATCGAAGTTCAAAAAACAACCGCCGGCTTTGACCAACGGATAGCTCTCTTCGTAGATGCGCTCAATGATTTTCGGCTCGCGCA
>DASPXM010000397.1:0-6402 GCA_035637295.1 Verrucomicrobiia bacterium | reverse complement strand
GCTATCATGTGTCGCTAGAATGCTTTCAATGCGTCGAAAGGCTTCCTCGGGTTTTTCTTTTGTGCAGGCGGGCACGATCTCTCCTGCATCCATGATTGTGCGCGCGAACACGGCACGCAGTCTGGAATCCCGAATCGCGCGGATGGTCTCCAACGCGCATTCAGCACTTGGATTGAGAAAATTATGCTCGCAGACGGTCGTGACGCCGCTGCGGATCGCCTCGACGCAACCGAGCAAGCTGCCGGCATAAAAATGTTCCGGCCGCAGCACCCGAGCGCAGCCGTAAATGCGGCGTAGCCACGGCATCAGTTCGAGATCCTCCCAGACGGCGCGCAGCAGAACTTGATAGAGGTGCGTGTGGGCGTTGATGAGCCCGGGCATGAGAACGCAGCCTGCGGCGTCGATGCTCTCCTCTTTGTCCACGCCTTTTGCGGGAGCGCCAGCGCCAATCTCCGTAATTACGCCGTCCACTACCCGGACGTAACCGGCGACGGACTTTCGCTCCTCGGTCATCGGCAGGATAAGCGCCTTGGCGATTACTAAACTACTCATGAGTCTTTTGCTTTATCATTTTCGCCCCCGGAACGGGGAGAATGAAAGAGGGAGCACCCCCATCTTGATCTTCCCGTCGACGGGGGAAGAAATATCACCGCCTGAGCTCAACATTATCCTTTCCCGGCGTGAAGCTTGTCCATGAATCCGCTCTTACGAATTTCTTCCATTAGGCTCGCGTCCGTGAAATCTTCGGCGCGGGCACCGCGCGCCTTGGGCGTTGGCAGTGAGTCGATGACGTTCTGAATGCCGCGGTTCTCAGGCGACGGAAAGTCGCGAAAAGATTTCGAGAGCCTTTCATAGAGCGGTCCGATTTCGGCATCGCCGTTGCTGTCGCGCAAGATCGCGCGAGCGACGTCGGGCTTGGTTTTAAAGGTATGAATTCCTTCGATGATCGCCTGCAGAAATCGTTTTACATTGTCCCTCTGATTCTTCAGCAGGGCACCCGAAACGACGACGCCGTAATTGGCAAAATCCAACGGCAGCTCGGAAAGATCCGCCAGCACGCGGCAGCAGCCGGTGGCAACGATCTTCGCCACTCCGGTCGAGCTTACCAAAGCCGCGTCCATGTGACCGGCGATGAGCGCCGCCGTGCGCGTCGGCGTATTGCCGGACTGAAAAAAGCTCACGTCTTTTTCCGGGTCGAGTTTCCAGTATCGAAGCGCGACACGCGTCATGATATCCGAGCCCGAACCGAACCGGCTGATGGTGACCTTCTTTCCCTTAAGGTCGGCAGGGGTCTTGATGTTGTTCCGTACAACGAAAAAAGGCTCGAGACGATTGATCGGCACCGCAATGACTTTGAGACTGTGCCCAGCCAGCGCCAGGTTGAGCATTGCCGGCGTATCGAAACCGGCGATACCAATATCTCCGGAGGAAAGCGTTTGCGCCATCAACGTTCCGCTAGAAAGATAAATCGTCCGCACGTCGACGCCATGCTTGCGCCACAAGCCGGCGCGCTCGATGACTTTCAACAAATCAGAGCCGATCCCCGCTCCGCTATATCCCATGTTGAGAATTGGCAAAGTTTGGCCGAATACGATCGTCGGACTTAACACGGCGAATATGGCGATGAAAGCCTTCATGGATTTCTTCATAGGGTCCACCTCATGGACTCCAACCGATAAGCGCATAAGTATTATACTGCGGTGCAAAGCGTCAACGGCACCACGCGAAATGTGAAGTTAATGTCAGTAAAATGCATCACCCTTGACCCCAATACCCAAACGGGAATAATCTCAAACAAATTTCTAAAACGAGGTGAACCATGCCACAGGAAGCGAAGGAATTCAGATACCAGCCCCCGGAATTCCAAGGCGTAAAGAAAACGCTGACCGTTTGCAGCAGCGACCTTATGAAGGTCCAGGTGCAGGTGGTGAAAGACGGTGGAGAGAATAATCTCCATACTCACACCGGCGACGACGCCTTCTGGTACGTCATAACCGGAGCTGTGAAATTCTACGGTGAAGGCGACAAACTGATTGGCGAATACCAGCAGGGTGAAGGAATCCTAATCCCGCGCGGCTTTAAGTATTGGTTTGAAAGCGCTTCTAAAGAGCCTCTGGAGATACTGCGCGTGACAGCGAAGGATCAAAACGTAGAGAACAAACGCGTTGACCTTTCTCCCCAGAAGCAGTGGATGGTCGAGCGGAATACGTTTGGCACTCGGCAGTAGCCGTCGCCGCTTAATCGCAGCGTTTTTTGGATTTAGCTCGTGTATGGAACGGTAGCGGCCCGTTCCATGCTTTTTTATAACGTTTACATTGCCGGCAATCCTGTCAGTCATCCTGAGCAACGCGAAGGATCTCGAATCAGATTTACTCGTGGGGGCTTGAATCGTGGACTTTGGCTTCACTCAAGACCAGCAATACTTAATTGCGCGCGTGGACAAGTTGGTGCAAGAACGTATCGCGCCACGGGCCGCGCAGCACGACCAAGATTATGAGCGCCAGTGGAAGACTTCGAGGATCTCTTTCGTGAAGGCTGGTTGCTGGCGAATCTTGATAAGAAGCGCGGCGGGCTCGGATACGGATTGCACGGCGACGATCCGCTTTCATTTTTCCTCATTGATGAGCATCTCGCCTACGGCAATCCCTCTACGGCTCACTGCTTTCAGGTACATAACAACGCTTTAATGATGATCGACGCCATGGCCAATGACGAGCAAATCCAACGTTGGGTCGAGCCGACGGTGAAGCGGGGCGCTTTGATCCCGGGCGCCGGCGCTGAGCCCTACGCCCGCCGACTATGGCAAAGCGCGTCAAAGACGGCTATCTAGTCAGCGGCACCAAGCACTACGCGACCAACGCAAGTTTGGCGGAATGGCTCTGGATCGGTCGGGTCGCTTCGGACCCACATGCAAAGCCGATCATGTTCATGATGCACAGAGACACGCCGGGTTTGAAAATCGACACAGACGTCTGGCGCCCCTACGGGGATGCGCGCTTGCATCAGTCCATGGCTTTATTTGGAAGACAGCTTTGTGCCCGATGAAAATCTGCTCGGCGCGCCCGGACAATTTCTCGGCGAAAACTGGATGGGCAAAATCAATTTCGCCTTCACGGCGAATTATCTCGGCTCAGCACGCGCCATCTACGACTGGGCGCTCGCCTACGTCTGCGATAGAGGCGGCGCTAAGGATCTCTATCGCCAACTTCGTTTCGGCGAATTGAAGAGCATGCTCGACGCTTCGCGTCTAACACTTTATAGCGCCGTCCGGATGTTCAAGGTCGACAGCGATGGCGCGATGATCGCCGCCCACGAAGCGAAGTGGATGGCCAAGGAAACGCTACAGAAAATAATGTGGAGCGCAGCCGAGGTTTGTGGGTCGACTTCGCTGTTTCAAAAATACCCGCTGGAGCGTTTCTATCGCGATATGCATTTGCACATGATGCATGACCGGCATGACGTTGCCGCGCAAATTGTCGGAGCATCGGAATTGGGCGAGCCGTACGACGTGAATCGAACGCACTAGAAGAATGGAGTGGTGGAATGATGGAGTGATGGAGTATTGGCTCACTCGAAAATCCGATTAATCCACCACTCCAATACTCCAGTACTCCATTACTCCATTACTCCAGTGTGCTACTTTCCCGTTTCTAACTCCTTCATCGCTTGCCGCGCGAAGGAAAAGTCTCTGACTTCGTCGAGGGGACGTTTCTTCTCACCCACGCGCGCAATGATCACCTCGATTTCGCTGTCGGTCATGATGCCATCACGGCTTAGAGTTTTGAGCTCGCCGTCGTAGGAATGCTCGGCAATATCGATCGGCTGCGGCAGCCATTT
This sequence comes from Verrucomicrobiia bacterium, assembly GCA_035637295.1. GTDB lineage: Bacteria > Desulfobacterota > Binatia > UBA9968 > UBA9968 > DP-20. The sequence continues at coordinate 2,565 of DASPXM010000397.1, read as the reverse complement.
GATCAAGGTCTGGATTGTGTCTTGTCGGTTCTCCAAGATGTATTGATGCGAGCGCAGCAATGCCTTTAGTGTTCGCTTGACGAGCTGAGGGTTCTCTTTGATCAGACGATCGGACGTGAGCATCCCTGCAGAAGGAAGGCCGACCTCAGGCGGCCCCGCCAACGCGAGGTAACCCATTTTCTTGACCATCAAATCATGCGGTGGCGCAACGCAGATCGCATCGACTGCCCCGCTCACCAGCGCTTGCATTCGCACCGGTCCGTCCCCGATGGCGACAGCCTGCAGCTGGATCGGATTGAATCCCTTCGCTTGGAGCATTTCCTCTGCGACCAGCTGATCGGTTCCCTTGATCGTTGCCACGCCGAGTTTTTTGCCTTTCAATTGTTGCACGTCTTTGATTTCCGGCCGCACCATGACGTAATACGGACCCTTTTTAAGGTGTATAAACACCAGCTTCATCGGGAAGCCCTGAAGAATCCCGCGAAACGTGCTGGTGAACGGCGTCGCGAAGGACACATCCCCGTTGACCACCGCGGTCGCGCCCAGCCGCGGGTTCATCTGAATGATCTCGACCTCCAGCCCTTCGGTTTTGAAGTAACCTTTCTGCAACGCCATGTAGAGCGGCATCGCTGAACTGCTGCGGCTCGCATAAGCGATACGGACGCGTTGCCCCTGTTCTGCGCTCCGGGCCTGACTACTTACGAACAAATGCCCGAGGGCAATTAGAAGAAAAAGGAAAGCAATCACTGACTTTCTCTTGCTCATGCACGATTCCTCCATCACTGTATCCCCAGCTCTTTTTGCACTTCCTTTAATAGCGTGTAGTCGACCAAGCGCTCCGGCGGAAAATCGACGTTTTTGCCGAGGGCAGTTCCGAGGGTGTCGATCATGACTTTGAGCCCCTTCTCCGTCGCCAGTCCGTTTTCACTCATGGCCGGCAGCAGCGAAGTATAGACTTTGTCCGCAACGGAGTTGCTCGGAGCGCGGCGCCCTGGAGTAATGGAATGTTGGAATAATGGAACATTGGTTCTTAAACCCATCATTCCAATACTCCATCATTCCATCACTCCAGTACTCCATTCTTAGATGCCATAAAACGCTCTCGGGTTGTCATAGAGAATCCTTTGTCTAAGCCGCGGGGAGATATCCTCACGCACGGTGATCGCGTTGACGAATTGATCTTCGCGCGACGGGTCACTGTGCGGATAGTCGGAACCGATGAGTAGATGATCCTCACCGGTGTATTTTGCTAAATACGGAATGTCTTCATCGGCTTCGCACGCCACATAAACCCGGTACTCTTGAAACATCTCGGCGCTCGATCCAAAGCGAAACTTATCTCTCTGCAGGCGCCGAATGATGTGAATCAAGAACGGCACCCAGCCGGCCGCGGCTTCGATGAAGCCGAAGCGCAAACCGGGAAACTGCTCCGGAATCTTGTTGGCGATGATGTCGCGGAAGGCGAGCAAGGGCATCACCCGCGTGTGTCCGAAGGTATGGTTACGAACTAGTTCGAACATCTCGAGAATCGCTCTGACGCCGCAGCCGGTGTGGACGCAAATCGATAAATTCTGTTTTTGCGCCTCCTCGTAGATTGGAAATAAATAGGGATGATCCAGCGTATAATCGCCTTCAATCCCTCGAAAGAAGATTCCCACCGCGCCGTTCTGTTTAGCGAAGCGAATTTCGTCGACCGCGTCCTTCATCGATTGGAGCGGCAGCACCGCGACCCATTTGATTCGCTCCGGCGCTTGAGCGCATGCCCGCGCGAGAAACCGGTTGTAAGCGCGACAGAGCGCGATCTCCAGTTCGTGGTCCTTGGTGTTGTAAACGAGAAAGAGCGTCGGATAAACGATCTGCGCCGCCGTGTTGAGCCTATCCATATCCGCGACACGCGCTTTGATGTCGGTCATCTCACGTGACGGGACCGTCGAATCCTTGCGACCTTCCTGTACTTTTTGCGCGGAGGGCGTGACCAAGGCGAAGCTCCCCTTCCCCGCCGCCTTTGGATAGATCTCGCCGTCGATCAACCAAAAGGCGTTTCGGTTGCCAAACGACGTGTCTTCGGGCACCGACAGCATCAATGGTCGGCGCGGATACATCGCCTTGTCCATCATCGCCCACATCGCTTCGCCTTCAGAAATATGCGTATCGGCGTCAATGATTTGATCCATCGGTTTCCTCCTACGATCCTGTTAGAGTTCTTTTTAAAATGGAGCAAGCAGCGCGTTCCGCCGCGCGTCATTTCGGTATGAAATCATGTTCGACGGAAAAATAAAGAAACGTACCGATGTTGTCCGTCCGTCGATTCAAACCGATCGGCGCTGCGATGCCCGCGACAATCTGCAATTTTTCCTCGTTGACAATGGCGGTTCGAAAGCCGGGTGAAATCGTCGATCTGAACGACCTCTCCCGCTTGCCGTCGTCGTTAATGCTCTGATCGAAGTTTCCGACCCATTCCAGCATGAAATGCAGGCGCGGCAAAATCGCAAAGATAGCACTCGAACCGACGTTGTAGGATACCAGCGAACCTTTCGGCGAGAGCGGTCCGGTGCTGCCGTCGAG